>CACOFQ010000011.1 GCA_902626505.1 uncultured Marinoscillum sp. | reverse complement strand
GAGTGAGAGAAAAAGGAACTAAAACAAAAAACAAAAAATATAATTATTCTTTTTATCATCTATCTAAAAATATTGCTCCAACTAAAGTTCTGGCTCTAGTACTACCATATTCAATTGGTGTTATCTCATAATAATATAATCCTCTTTTAGCTTCACCAGTAGTATTCATATCCATGCCATCCCAAATCATATCGTTATAAATATCACCTTCAAATACTATTCTCTGGTATCTATCTACTATCTTGACCTCAAATCTAACGTTTCCAGGGATTATATTCTTATATTTTATGGTAAAAAAGTCATTGAATCTATCTTGGTTAGGAGTAAAATAAGACGGTAACTCATACTCAGGAAACTGTATATTTTCAATATTTATTAAAACTTTTGCATAATTAGATATACACCCAACAGAATCTTGGACAGTATACGTAAGGCTATCTTTCTTTGTAGGTGAACCTACATACATATAACTAATTGTACCATCATCATTTACCTTGAGATCACCATAATTTGGTGCGTCTACTATAAATACACTGGATGAATCAAGCGGTGAATCTGGATCAATATCATTTGAAATGATATCCTTAATGATCAAATCATTATTTAAAGCATCTACAGTTATAGTATCATTAACAGCAACTGGACAGTCGTTTACTGAATTGATTCTAATGGTCACAGTGGCCATATCATAACAAACACCTAAAGGATCTGTAATCTCGTAATCAAAACTAACAATTAATGGACCTGGCAGTGGTATCTGATCTGGAGGGATATAAACAAAAGTTCCATCACTTCTCATCTCAACTAGAGTACCCTCTGATGGAGATGATATTGCCCTATAATTATTATCATCTGTATTTATGTCTTCATCTGTATCATTTCTCACTACTGTCGAGTCGAGTGTTTCTCCTTCATTAATAGAAAAATAATCGTCATTAGCTACAGGGCAGTCATTGACTTGATCTATACAAATGGTAACTAACGCAGTATCAATACTATTAAAATCACCATCATTGGCAATATATCTAAAGAAATCAAATTCATCTTCTCCCCCATCGTGAATGTATATAAAAGTCCCATCATCATTAAAAGATAGTTTTCCATGAACAACATCATCTACAAGTATCGCTGTAAGTATAGAGTCTTTTATATCAGGGTCATTATCATTACCTAATACACCATCATCATAGAGGGTGATTTCTAGAGTATCGCCTTCTTTAACACAAGGAGAAAAGCTATCGTCATTACATATAGGAGGTTTATCATCTACTGGTTCAATATTAATGTTAACTACATACACACCCCCGGTACATTCACCATCAGACAACCTATACGAAAACATATCAGTGAAATTCTCGCTATCGTCGTGGGAGTATATAAAAGATCCATCAGGGTTTAGAGTAAAGTTTCCTGTATGATACAATGGTTCATCAACAATAGTGACCGTGAGCGGATCGCAAGGATTATCATCATCATCATTTTCTGTAACACCTAATGATTGAGGAACATCTATTGTCTGACCCTCTAAGACATCGTATTCATCATTTTTTCCCTCAGGACAAACATTATTAATGGTGATTTTAACAGTATCAATTGCTTCTGAGAGAGAGTCTTTAACCTTATAAAGAAAGTAGTCTTCATTTGGAGTATCTGTACAGTCATGTTCATAAATAAATGATCCATCTTCATTTAACTCTCCAGATGGAAGGAGCTTTCCTCTAAACGGACCATTAGAAAGATCATCCCATAATTCAATGGTTATCGGCAGATTATTATTACCTATTACGTTAGGGATACCATCTCCATCTACATCTCCAAAAATCCCCTGAATAGAGTCTACAACTAGTTCCTGATTTTCATCAACAGCATAAGAAAGTGTTGTCGTTGTTGGAGGTGGATAAATTATATTTATATAGGCAGTATCATACTCAAGTGCATAATCTTCTTGATCAAAAAGTGAATAAATAATTGTGTCTTGTGTTATACCCAAAGTACCATCGTGAATATATGTGAATGTTCCGTTTTGATTTAAAGTAAAAGTTCCCGCATGCATTTTAGGTGGTTTAATCATTTTGACAGTAAGAATATCACACGCAAAAGAGTCTACATCGTTTTCAAGCAACCCATCAGATTTGTCATTAATTGTAAGAGATTGTCCTAAATTCACTCCAAATGTATCAGCTAGACCTATTGGAGGCTCATTATTAATTATAATAATAACACTATCTGACACTAGTGAGGTATCGATACCATCAGAGACATAGTAAGTAAAAGCATCTAAAGACGCGTCATTACAACCATGAATATATTGGAAAGCTCCTTTATTTCCAGGTATTAACTCACCCTTAGTTTTATCATTCCAAAGAGGTGGAAGATGAGGAATAACATAGAAGTCGGCAACTGTATTGTCAGGATCAAAATCATTATTTATAATAAGATTGGGATCTGAATTTAAAATAGTTATACTTTCTCCTTCATTAATTTCAAAAGTATCTTTAATAACTACAGGAGGATCATTTATAGGATTGATGGTAAAGAAAACTGTTGCTGTTGCTGTTACTGTACCATCATCAATTGTATAATCAAATTGATCAGCAAACTCTTCATCTCCATTATGAGTATATTCATATTCACCGGTTGGTTTTATTACTATTAAGCCATGAGCTGGCAGACTATTTCCAACAACTATAATAGGATCACCATCAGCATCATCATCATTATTCAACACGTTTCCTTTTGCAACTCCACCCTCATCAAGGCTATTTCCATCATTCATTGCTACAGGTGGTGTATTTCCTCCTGAATTATTAGTTTGCTTAATAATTTTAATATTATCTATAGAAAGGTATGCTCCGTCAGAAGAACCACTTGTTGTTTCTGCAGTAAATCCAATTAAATAATTCCCAGACATACCAGCAGTATAACTTACACTCGCGTTATTCCAACCCGTACCAAGAGCTATCTCTCCCCCATCTGCAAAAATTGCTGGACTTACAAAAGAATGATTTAACCAAACGTTTATTTTTCCATTATCAGATAAATCCTGAGTTGTAGTGGAACCTACAGTTTTGATTGCACCAAAATTAGCTTGTTCGAAGCTTATAGTGTAAGTGGCACCTGCCTCAAGGGAAACATATTGCCTAATACCTTCCCCATTACCAATAATAGAATTATATGTTAATCCTACCCATGTACCACCGTCAGTGGAGCTTGATAAATTAGTATTATCTGAGGCATCAGCCAATTTACCTAAAGCAGGATTATCAACATCATTAATATCAGGTGTTGGGGTTTCTGTAAAGATATCAGATAAAAATGCACTCCAGTCAGTAGGTGTTTCATTACTTTTGACAGTACCAATTAAGGAACCGTTAGTAAAAAGATTAGATTGTGCAATCAAATCACCATTAGCTAAAATTCCAATGAATATAACAAGAGATAATACTTTCCTTAGCATGTATCGTAATTTGATATTTAACGCAAATTTAATCAATATATTTCCTAAATATAAATTCTAAAGTCTAATCTCTTTTTATAAAAACAAAACCCTTTAAAGGTTTTTTACCATTTCCTAAATCAAAAATATAGTAATATGTACCCTCAGGAAGTCTACCATCACCAAAATATAAGTGAGTCATATTTCTACCATCCCAATCATTTTCGTAATTTCTTTTTTCAAAAACCCTAGTATTCCATATGTTATAAATTCTAATCCTGTGATTTGGATATTGTTCTAATCCTCTTATTACCCAAGTGTCGTTTATACCATCGTTATTTGGAGAAAATCCATTAGGAATGTGTAAATCCTTATGATAAACTTCGATTTCAAAAGGAGAAGTAAGAATATCATCTTCACAGAGATACGCAGGAGATGAAATGATTAACCTGTATGATAAAAAGACATTTTCAAGTTGGTTATCATCAAAATTTATTCCTGATATCTTTAGATTATTAGTATTAGATCCAGAGTATGATGTCAGACCTATTACAGTATCAGAAAGGTTTTTCCAATATAAACTGTATTCATCTTGAATCTGCCACTTGTAAACAAAGTTATCATTTAATTTTAAATCTACATATAAACTAAATGTATCTCCCTCCATAATTAAATTGTAAGACTCAGGTGATGTTATTATATCTACACTAAATCCTTCCTCTAGAAAGTCATAGACACCATTTTCATCATTATCAACAGGTATATCGTAACCTCCACTATTTAGTACTAATCCTAATGAATCTAGTAGAGTTGGTAAATCTCCTAGAACTCCGTCGTTATTTTGATCTAAAAACCCTGCTTCTTTAACATCAAAACAGTCATCATTATCTGAGTCTAAATCTCTATTATTGTTGTCTCTATCATCGTCTCTATCTGAACACACATAAGCATATATAGTATTTTGAGAAACGAAAGAAGAAGGGCCGTTATGATTTGTGTTTTTTATATCAAGATTAAATCCTTCTCTACACGATAATTTAAAGTTTTTATCTAGCACCCACCCTTCTACGGTATTATCCATGTATGGAATAACATCTACCATGCTGCCATCTACAGTCTCTGAATATAATTTGATAGATCCGTCTCTTATCACCAGTTTTATATCAACGTTTGAATTCCATGGGAGCCAATTTTTACCAAATAAGCCACCATTAAACTCTGTTGTTAGTAAGGGATCTGCCTTACCTCTTGTTACATCCCAGTGATACTGGTTAAATGATAAAATAGTTTTTCCGTCAATTGAGACTTCAATTCCATCATCAAAATTTAAATCCGAAACAAAGTAACAGCTCTCATATATATCTCCTTGGGGAACAAGCATTGTAACATTTATATTGTTTCCAAATACTTGTGATCCACTTCCTGATCCTGAGTTTCCAGTATAATTAGCAATAATAGGATAACCAGAAGTTATGATAGTATCTACATCACCTCTTAGAATTAAACTTGAATTGTTTTTACACTCTAAAGAATCGTAAATTCCGTCGTTATCATCATCTAAGTCATCTATATCTCCAATTAGATCATAGTCAAAGTCACTAGCTACAACTATTCTGAAAGGATCAGAAATTACACTTTTACCACAAACAAAAGACGGTGTTGACACAACAACTCTAAATATTCTATCATTATAACTTATATCTGCATTAATGATTTCTAATACGTTTGATGAGTTAGATATAGTTTCCCATGTCATTCCACCATTTTGACTAACCTGCCAAGTATAAAGTACTATTGTCTCTGATTCAGGAACCATAGTATTCACACTCACAAATGTATCTATGCTTTCAACTATATAGATATCTTCTGGCTCTGTAATTATGAATACCTCAGAACCAAAGTCAAGGTAATCAGGTTTTAAATTACCATCAGCATCAAAGGGATCTTTATAACCATTTCCATCACCACCACTAGTGACCAGTCCCTTATCATCAACAGTTACCGGGCTACTTCCCAAAATACCATCTATGTCCGAGTCATAAAAGCCAGCTTCGAGAACATCGTAACATCCATCTCCATCAGAATCTAGATCAAACATATTTATGATACCATCTCCATCTAAGTCACCATCACCTTCATCTAAGTCATAAATACCGTCATTATCATCATCAAGATCTTGAGAGTCAGGTATACCATCTACATCATTATCAGGAAGTACTACTAATTCTCTGGCAGAAGAATTAATAATCTCTCCACATTTGAATGAAGGGGTAGATAAAATAACCCTATATAAATTTTTGTTAAATGATAATGGAGCATTAATTATTCGCAATGTATCACTTAAAAAGCCACTATAGAATGTAGAATCTTCAATATTTATCCACGAGTCACCATCATCTGAGGAGAACTGCCATAAGTAGCTTATTTCACTTAAAGAGGAAGATGAGACAGCAAAATAAGTGCTAGTTTGTTCAGTTATTAATTTAGATTCTGTAATAGAATCTAAAACTACTGACCCTCCGTACTCAAGGAAATCATAAATGCCAGAATCATTATCGTCACTTGGTTCTTTGTAATTACAGAATCCATAATTTCCAGCAATAATTATATCATCAATTTCTCCATTAAACATCATTGACAGGTCACCAGATCCTCCTACATAAAGTGGAGATTTATTATCATTTAAACTTGTATTTTGTGATATAGACACGAGCGTGTCTCCATTTATAAAATGCGTAAAAATGTCATTATCTTTTTGTATAACAAGATGATACCAGTCGTTAACATTCAAATAAATTTCTTTAGAAACGATTAAACTTTTTGTAACATCGCTAAATATTATTCTAGTGGTATCTTCATCATGTGAATAATGATAACTCCAACCAATATCTTCATCTCTTTTCTCTATAAAAACAGTTTTTTCATTTTGATTAAGTGAAGAGTTTGGTTTTACCCACATGGAAATCGAGAATCTATCATAGATTGATAAATCTAAAATACTATCATGTAAAACTTTAAAAATGCTCTCCTTACCATCGAAAAGATATGATGAACTTGGTATTCCAAATCTATCTTTTCCTATTAAGGTTTTTGTCAAAATACCATGAATACCATTTCCAGATGAATCATCTCCATTACCACTAAAATCATATTTTGCTATATATTTATCTACTACCACACCTAATCCATCTACTTTTACTGGAGAAATACCAAGAATTCCATCATTATCTGGATCAGTACACCCTGACTCAATAACATCAGAACAGCCATCATTATCAGAGTCTAAGTCAAAAACATTTGGAATTCCGTCATTATCTAGATCACCAATTCCCTCATAAATATCAAGAATTCCATCATTATCATCATCCAAATCATCTTCATCAGCTATTCCATCCTTATCATTATCTGGAAGAACAGTAAGCGCTACGCTTGACTCAATATCCTCATCACATAAATACGCAGGAGTTGAAACTAGAACCTTAAACTGATAATCATTAAATTCTAAAGGAGCGTCAGTTAGTATAAGTGTTGATGATTGAGACCCAGAATACACGTTATCATTTTGAATATTTTTCCAGGTAGCACCTTGGTCTTCTGATACTTGCCACTGATAAAGTACAGTTCCTACTGAGTTAAGTGTAATCTCATAACGTGCATCTCTTGTCTCAATTATTGAAACGCTTGATGGATTAGAAATTATTGATATAGATGATCCTTCTTCTAAAAAGTCATAAATAGTGTTATTGTCTCTATCCTCAGGAGTACCGTAACCAGATGTATTAGATATAACAACACCTAATGAATTAACTTCTACAGGACTCATCCCGAGAAGACCGTCATTATCTGAATCTTGGAACCCTGCTTCTATCGCATCAAAACAACCGTCATTATCTGAATCTAAATCAAATATATTTGGTATACCATCATTATCAATATCACCATCACCCTCATCTAAATCGTATATCCCATCGTTATCGTCATCTAAATCATCTCTATCTGGAATTTTATCTCTGTCATTATCTGGGAGAACATTTAAAATAGCAAGAGAAGAAAATACAGGCTCAGAACAAATCAATGCTGATGAAACCATTAACCTATACATACTACCGTCCATTATTTGGTCAACACTATCTATTGATAATGTTGTTGTATTTATTCCTGAGTACGTAATTGTATCTTCTAAATTTAACCAACCATTTCCTAAATTAAGTTGCCACTGATATGTTAGTGGGCCATCATAATTTATACTTACACTAAAGGATGCTGGTCTATCAACAGCGACTTCAACTGATTGAGGGTCTGATGTTATAACCGGACCAACGCTTATTTCCTTATAATCCTTTAGACCATTTAAATCTAAATCTAATGGGTCTGTATATCCATCTTCTACATCTTGTCCTAGACCAGATGCTGTACATGTTCCTATTATTATTACACTCTGACTGTTAATTGAACCACCTGTAGCAGCAGTAAAACCGTAGTAGACGTTTGAATAACCATTAAATACATTAGAAACAATATCATTTTGATAGGAAATTATCATAGACCCATCCCAATAAACCTCTAGTATATATGATGAACTGTTCCATTTAATAAGTAGGTCGTGGTACTCACCATCTTCTATTTCTCCAAGGTCAATTTCGTTATAATAAACTGAAATATCACCATTTAGATGGATTGCAGCATGGTCGTTGTCAAATGGGTCAGCACTATTTTTCCATGTATCAAATTCTACTGCAAGTGATGGTGAAATTCCCATGTAACCAATTCCTCCACCCTGTGACCCTTGGTTTGAAGAGAGGGGTTGTAAAACAAATGCAATTCCATCAGCACCATTAGAAGTAAAAGATCCAAGGTTAAGTTTAGCTTGCACTTCAAATTCTTCAGATAAATCAATTCTATCAAGTGACCACACAGCTCCTGATTGGTTATTTTTCTGTTCAGTAAGAAGATATGAGCTATCTGATGATATAAATTGAGCAGATCCAACCGTATTGTAATTTGTAATGTTCAATGGTGAACATTCTAGCTCTGCTTTGCAAGCAACAACAACACCTAATGAGTCTACAATTACAGGAGATAAACAAAGAATACCATCTTCATCATCATCACTGAACCCAGCTTCAATGACATCAAAACAATTATCCCCATCAGAATCTAAATCAAATAGATTGGGAATTCCATCATTATCGATATCACCATCACCTTCCTCTAAATCAAAGATACCATCATTATCATCATCTAAATCAACATCATCTGGCACACAGTCATTGTCATTATCAGGTTTCATTGAAATTGTAACTATATCTGAGGTGTCATTAACACCACACTGATAGCCTCTTGTTTCTAGTATTACCATGTACTCGTTACCAACCATCGATGTATCAAAATCAATTATTTTAAGCTTATTAGAGAAAATATTTTCGTATTTGGTTTGATCAAGAAAACTCCAAGATTCATCACTATTCTTTCTTACCCACCACTTATAAGAAATATTTTTACCCTGTCCTTTAACCTCAAAAAATATATTATCATTATCTGCATCTGGGCAAGGATCAAGAACAATATCTTGGGGATGTTTTAAAATATTTACCTTAAATCCTGATTCCCTAAAATCATCAATAAAATTATTATCTCTATCCACTGGATAAGTATACCCATCTAATACATCCGTATTATCATTATTCTTTATAACTCTACCTTTTGAGTCTACATATACTCCTTGACTTGTTCCGTACCCTAAAATTCCGTTGTCATCATGATCTCTAAAACCAGCTTCAACAACGTCATAACAACCATCTCCATCAGAATCTAAGTCGTATCTATTCAAAAGTCCGTCTCCATCATTATCTAAATCTCCTTCCCATACATCTAAAATTCCATCATTATCATCATCTAGGTCATCTGCGTCAGTTATACCGTCTTTATCAAAATCGGAGTACGAGTAGAAGTAGCCAGCAAGACCTTGTACAGCATTGTACCCATAATACTGACCATAAACTGGACCATCAGACTCAATTGTTAGCCTTTTGTTAGGACCTAGTGGAAGGATTGTTTCAAGGTCACTATTATCAAAATAATACCATGAAAAATCTTCTCTACCTATAATCTCTTCAGTAATAGGATTAAATATGTTAGCTTCTAGATCATTTAATTTTAAATCAGCTCCAGTTGATGTCAATATCTTAAGAGACATCTCAAATTTAGTGCTTGCTATGTCTTCTATGTTATATATTCCATCAATTTTATTTGAGGCCATAGGATTTATTCCATTTACAAGCATCATAGCCTGTTTTGTTGCGCTTCCGTCTTGTCCAGCCATGTTCTGATATCCATACACTCGCTTATTAGATAGAAGATAAATATGTTCTTCGGTACTAACATTTTGCTGCCCAAAGTAAAGAACTTGGTACTCTCCTTTATTTAAAATATAATCGGGAGCAGTAGTAGAAGTATCTTCAGCGTTTGTATATAACCACAATCTAGTATTATCCTCGTGAGCAACAATTATTGGGTATTCATTTGTATTACTTGGTTGTCCATTAACATTGATCTGTCCCGCTGCTCTCATGAATATATACTCATTAGAAACATTATCGATTGGTTTTATTTGATCAAATCCGATATCTCTTCCATTACCTTGCCATGAGTTACTCCCACCCCAGAATCCTACATTTATCACAATATTTTTATCAGATTCTACTAAAGCACCAACTAAAGCATCTAAATTTTGTTCTGGTGAACCTGGTACATTATCCAAAGCAAAAGCATGGGTTTGATATTGACTGAGAGAAAATGTATAATTTCCCTCTGAATCTATCTCGTAGTCATCAGTATTCCCTAAGACATGTTCCCAGCCAGACCCAAGTTCACTTAATGTTACATTTGTATTTCCCTCTTCAACTGCCAGTGCCGTAAAAAATACCCTTCTGTGGGTAGACTGGATATTAGTTATTCCGTGACCAAGTCGAAATGTTCTTCCTGGAGCGGACTCACCTTTAAGAAATGATGAGTTTGCCTGTTGCCTCTCAAAATAGTTTAGTGATGAGCCATCATCCCACCTCCATCCCCCTGAAGGTTCTGAATAAAGCGGATCCGAGGAATCTTGAAATAGACCTATCCACGGTCCATAATTATTATAAGTAAAAAGGTCTTCTTCTTGTTCTTGAAGTTCATTAAACCATTCAACTATTTTATTTTGCTCTTCTTGGGTATTAATACTTACTAAATAACCCCCAAGACTAATTGCTATATTCCTTGATTCTCCCCAGTTCCTTTTATAATTAGATATAAAGTAGCTATGTCCATCAAATAAACCGAGAAAAATATAATTATTTCCAAGATCTTCAATATTATAATCAAATTCAATAACAAATGGAAGGTTATCTGTATTGTACAAATCATTCCATAGCCCATTAAACCATATGTGGGTATAATCCTCTTGACCATCTTCACTATCATTACAACAATCATTTGGTTCGCCCTCATTCCAACTCGTATACTGCGTCTGAGGGTTTGCCTCATAATTTCCAGCCTGAAATCTAGTCTCTACAAAAATGGGTATTGGTTGAGTTAGAGCATAATCCTTAAAACCCTCTACCTTCATTCCTTTATCTGATAGATTTTTACCTAGATCTTCAGTTGTTATTACTAGAGGTGTTTCGTCATCCTCACCAACTTTATAGGATATAGATCGCCCAATATCCATTTCTAATCTAATTGTCTGGAATGTACCAAACTTAGAAATTTTAACGTATACGGGGCCTTCGTTATAGGGAGATGTCACATAAATATACTGTTCTTTTGCATAAAGTGTGTTTTTTTGGTTAGAGTGAACTGGGCCAATATAGTGAACAGATGACTGTGAAAATACATTTATAGATAAAATCAGGAGAGGTAAAATAAATCTCATAAGACTATAAATATAGTTATCAGATTTAAATAATTAATAACGGAAATTGTATTTAATAATATTATTGAGTCCTGGCACCACCAAGTTCAACGATAATAAACTCAGTTCTCCTATTTAGCTGATGTTGCTGTTCTGTGAGGGAACGACAACCATTTGTACTTGGAACATTTGGTGTTGTCTCTCCAAAACCTTTACCATATATCCTCTCAGCATTGTCAATTCTTTCTTGGATATACGCTGCTGATGATTTTGCCCTTCTGTCAGATAGGTAGAGGTTATACTCATCGGAACCCCTACAGTCAGTATGAGAACCTAATTCGATTACCATATCTGGATAATCTTTCATTACTTCTACAATTTTATCTAATTCTATAGCTGCATCTGGCCTGATATTTGCCTTATCAAAGTCGAAATAAATTGGATTAATTTCAATGATGTCAGCAAGGTCAACACCGACTGCTAACTTACTAAGAACAACGAAACTTGTGTCAGACATAACTCCATCTGAAGCCACATAAAATATCGTGTCGGAAGTATATGGAATTTCATCGTCAGGTATATAATCTACGCCACCACCATCTGTAAAAACTATTTCTCCAAATTGAGGTTCTCCGATAATTATAGCTTCTAGCTCATCTCCTCCAGGATCAGAGTCGTTAGCAAGTAAAGTATCCGTTAAGATACGAACAGGCTCTCCAGGATTAAATATTATCTGGTCTTGCTGAGCAAGAGGAACAGTAGGATCAATAATTTTTATTCTTACATTAACAGGCTCACTCTCAAGAGGTCCGTTTGATACTATGTAGGTAAATGAATCAAGCTGTGCAGTTGTTTCTGTATTTATGTAAGAAAATGTTCCATTATCTTTAAAATCTAGACTACCTTTTGTTGGTAGATCATCTAAAATTGTAGTTCTAGCTACAAGTCCCTGTAATATATCGTATGACGTTCCGGTGATCTCTCCATCATTAACTAAAACTCCCATATCACCTAAAACAAGAGTATCTCCTCTTGCCATAGTATAGTAGTCATCTACACCAAAAGGTGGGGGTATATCAATTTTAAAAGAATAGATATCGTCCTCCCCTTTACCACCAGGTCTATTTGAAGAGATATATCCAAATTTAAATTTTGAGTCTATGTAAAAGCAGAAGTCGTCTTTCGACGTATTAAATGGGGCACCTAAATTAACAACTTCTTGGTTTTCAGAGCCAAGGTCTACGGTCATGTAAACATCTAACCCCCCTAAGCCTGGATGAGCACTAGAAGAGAAGAAAAGAACATTGTCGCTATAGATAAAAGGAAAAACTTCATTACCCTCAGTATTTATACCAGGACCAAGGTTTACAGGCTGTGAATACCTACCGTTTCTACTAATATTTACATAATATATATCAAATCCGCCTAATCCGTTAGGCATATTAGAAGAGAAATAAAGCCTTTTCCCGTCTTTAGTAATTGAAGGGTGCATAACAGAATACTCGTCATTATTAAATGATAAATTCCTAACTTTTGAGAGAGTTCCATTATTATAACTTGCAAAATAAATATTCAAGTGAAGAGCATCATCTTTACCAGATTTTGTCCCAGACCTTGTAAAATATATGGAATTGCCGTCTTCAGTTATTACTGCAGGGCCATCCTGAAAAGCTGTATTCATCTCAGCACCACCAACTAATTTTGCGTTAGAGGAGCTAATGCTATCTTCAGAGAATTCAGAAGAGAAAAGATTAAAAGTTGGTTTTTCTGGTCTAATGTATTTCCCTCTACTGATTTTACCAGTATTTTGAATACCTGATGAGGTAAACATCATACTAATATCTTCTCCCTCTTCACCAGATCGAATTGCGTATCCACCAAAATCTGACATTTCAGTGTTAGTCTCAAGGTTTTTAAGGTCATATTTACTAACAGAATTTAAAAGCTTTTGGTAGTAGTTATCTTCTGTCTCAAAAAGAGAGACCCTTACTTCCCTAGCCTTCTGCCTAGCATATTTCTTTCTGTTTTTATTTGCCTCGTTGTACATCCCCACCTGATCTTGTAACTGCGAAAGATTTAAGAAATCTTCAGTCTCGATGTCTTCATCCGCATTAATTATTGTCTCAAACATCACAAGAGCCTTATCAATAGAATCAAGCTCTATGTATGCTTTAGCCAGTTTCCTTTGAATCTCTACACTAGGATTATCAACTTTCTCGTATCTGTCAGCAGCTTTCCTGAAACTTTCATTGCTGAAGTGAAAATTTCCCCAATTAATATTTTTTGTGTTGTCATTACCCTTACTCAACTCAAATAAAGGGTAACTACTTCTTTTATCTTCTACTTCCTGAGCTAACGTGGTCAAGGGTAAAAACAGAATAATATAAAAAAGTAATATTCTCATAATTAAAAGTATCTTGGAGATTTAATAATATCTTTTTTCTTAAACATAAAGTCGTAACGCAATAGTATTTCGTGGCTACCGCCATTATACTTAAATGTTGTATTACCTACCGAGTAGTCGTATGAATAACCAATTGCAATATTTTCATTAAGGTTAATTCCTGCCATCAGTCCAAGTCCCCCACCTATTTTACCAGTAGGAATTATCCTACCCATTGCTGTTCTAAACATCCCCCCTAGCCAAAAAAGATCTTTAAATACTGCGTACGCACTAAAGTCAAGGTTTACTGGAGCATTTTTTGTCATTTTAAGGTACAGGCTTGGTCTAAGCTTAATATCTCTGTTAATCTCAAAAAGAGCTCCAGCAATAGCAAAATAATGCCTCTGTGACTGGTCAAACTCTTTCTCGAGGATATTGGGAATTGATAAACCCGCATACCATTTAGTGGTGTTATAGTAAAAACCAGCACCAAAATTTGGTAAAAATTTTCTCCTTACGTCTCTGCTGAAAGATGGGTCTATTTGGTCTGGATCTCCCGCGTCAAGGTCGAGCATTGAAAAATCAGAGCTGAATGCGTTACCACCTCCTTTTATTCCAAACGATAGTTTGTGACCACTTTGCGTCACTTGCAGGTGATACGCAAGATCCAAAGCAAAATTTGTAGATTTAATTGGTCCAATTTTATCATTCAAAATACTAAAACCAAAACCTAGCTGGTCATTGAAAAGAGGAGAATTTATTGATAGTGTTTGTGTTCTTGGGGCACCATCGAAATTTATCCACTGAGACCTTATAACTGACATAACACTAAGTACTTCCCTTGAACCCACATACCCAGGATTTATAGACTGAGTATTAAACATATAATGACTAAACATAGCGTCTTGCTGTGCTCTTGCGCTAAACGCTGAAGCAAAAACAATCATAAATAAAACTACTTTTCTCATCATTATATCTTCAAATTTAGTCATTTCCTCGTCTAATGTAAATATATCCTTTTCTGTATCTGTTATCTTCCTCGACAGCATTTCCGTCTAGATCAGTGTCTCCAAGATCGATAACGTAGAAGTATACAGTCTCTGGCAATAGCTTTCCGTTAGTGTTTCCAAAGTTAGCGATACCTTCAAAGTTCTTACTTGGGTCTTCGTTAACATATCCTTCCATCTCAAATACTTTAAGCTCCCATCTGTTATATATCTGTACCGTATTATTAGGATAGTAATCAATACCAGTAATAAACCACGTGTCGTTTGTTCCATCACTGTTTGGAGATATACCCTGAGGGATATGTAGGTCTCTAAACTTCACATCAAGCACTACAGGATCAGATAGTACGAAAGCACACTTATAACCTTTTGCTGTAACCATAACCCTGTATAATGTATTATCAAACTCCTCAAAACTCACGTTAGTAATCGTCATTGAGTCGGTGTCAACACCACTAAACTGAAGATCATTTGCTAGATCTGTCCACGTAGTATCCTGCTCGTCTTCAGAAACAACTCCCTGCTGCCATTGGTACTCTGCAGGTAAATCTCCGTCTACAGAAACTCCAACAGCATAAGATACATCATCACCCTGGAATACAGTTCCAGCATACTGTGGCTGTGAATCGATACTAGTCACAAGAACTAATGCATCGTAGCAGTCTAGGATTCCATTATTATCTGTGTCTACAGGTTCTTCGTATCCATCTTGGTCATCAGTTAATACCTGACCATTTTCATCGACTTCTGGATCACCAACACCTAAGACACCGTCTCCGTCAAGGTCACTAAATCCTGCTTCTACCACGTCATTACACCCGTCATCGTCACTATCTAAGTCTAAATAATTCGGTGTGCCATCATCAAAATCTTCAGTAACGTCACTATTAGGTTGTCCTGTTCCCTCTGACTGATCGGCCATACCGTCGTTATCTGTGTCAGCATAACCTTCGTCATCTTCATCAATCATTCCATCGTTGTTTGTATCTAAATCACTGAATTCGTTAACACCATCTTCGTCAAAGTCTGCGTCAATACCGTCTCCACCTTCAATTACATCATGAATACCGTCGTTATCAGAGTCAAGGTCTTGGTAGTCGTTTGCACCATCACCATCAGTGTCTATTACAGGAGTATCCTCAGAATCATCTGCCATACCGTCACCGTCATCATCTGCGAAGACGAAGTCATCATTTGTGTCTTGAGAATCAATTCTGCCGTCTCCATTTGTATCTAAACTACCATCTCCACCCTCTATGACATCTTGGATACCGTCGTTATCAGAATCAATATCAACGAAATCTGGGTAGTTATCATTATCTGTATTAGTAACTGGTGTAGACTCAGCGTCATCGTCCATTCCGTCTGCATCAGCATCTGAGAATCCATCATCATTGCTATCGATAACACCATCGTCATTAGTGTCGAGTGATCCGTCACCACCCTCTTCTACGTCGTATATTCCGTCGTTATCAGAGTCTAATTCTAGGTGATTAGGTAAACCGTCACCATCTGAATCAAATGGGTTAGTAGGCTCAGAGTCGTCGTCCATTCCGTCATTGTCATTATCGGAATATCCATTATCACCAGAATCTATTGCTCCGTCTCCGTTAGTGTCAAGGTTTCCGTCACCAGATTCTGTGACATCGTGTATACCGTCGTTATCAGAATCAATATCTAAGTGGTCAGGGGTTCCGTCTTCGTCAGAGTCGGTAGGGTCTGTAAGAAGCGTTGGGTCATACATTCCATCTCCATCGAGATCTATATAATTATCATCATTTTGATCTAACTGACCGTCATTATTTGTATCTAGGACACTATCTCCACCTTCTACAACATCGTGAATACCGTCGTTGTCAGAGTCAATATCTTGGTAATCAGGGAAACCATCTTTATCAGACTCAGTCACAGGAGTTATTTCTGCGCGATCATCCATTCCGTCTCCGTCAGCGTCAACGAAGTCGTCATCACTAGAATCGATCCATCCGTCACCGTTAGTGTCTAAATCTCCGTCTCCTCCCTCGAGCACATCCTGGATACCATCGTTATCAGAATCTAGGTCTATATAATCAGGATATGAGTCAGAATCTGTCTCAGTAACAGGAGTACTTTCAGAATCGTCATCCATACCGTCTTTATCAGAGTCTGAATAACCGTCGTCATTACTATCGATAACACCGTCATTGTTTGTGTCTAAGTCACCGTCTCCACCTTCTTCTACATCGTGGATACCGTCGTTATCAGAATCTATATCTAAGTAATCAGGAAGATCATCTAGATCTGTATTTATTTCTGTAGTACCCTCCGAGTCATCGTCCATACCATTGTTATCGATATCAGAGTATCCGTCATCATTACTATCTATAACTCCCTCTCCGTTAGTGTCTTTCTCACCGTCTCCACCTTCTACGACATCATGAATTCCATCGTTATCAGAATCTATATCTCTATAGTTAGGGTTACCGTCTCCGTCAGAGTCTGTACTAGGAGTTTCCTCAGAGTCATCGTCCATACCATTGCCATCAGCGTCTCCATATCCTGAATCAATCTCGTCGATAACGCCATCATTATTTGTGTCTAAGTCACCGTCTCCACCTTCTACAACGTCATGAATACCGTCATTATCAGAATCTATGTCTAGGTAATCAGGCTTAGTATCTCCGTCAGTGTTAGTTGTTGGAGTAAGTTCAGAGTCGTCGTCCATTCCGTCTCCGTCAACGTCCCCATATCCAGTATCATTTGAGTCTATGACACCGTCATCATTTGTATCTAAATCGCCGTCTCCACCCTCTTCAACATCGAATATACCATCGTTGTCAGAGTCGATATCTAAGTAATCAGGATTAGTATCACCGTCGTTATCAGGAGTAGGTGTAATCTCAGAATCATCGTCCATTCCGTCTCCATTAGCATCTAGGTAATTATCGTCTTTGTCATCAATAACACCATCGTTATTTGTGTCCAAGTCACCGTCTCCACCTTCTTCGACGTCGTGGATGCCATCGTTATCAGAGTCGATGTCAAGGTAATTTGGTTTTCCGTCTCCATCGAAGTCTTCTGTAGGTGTAATCTCAGAGTCGTCATCCATACCGTCTTTATCTAGGTCTGAGAAGCCATTATCATTACTATCGATAACACCGTCGTTATTCGTGTCTAGATCACCGTCTCCTCCCTCTACGACATCATGGATACCGTCGTTGTCAGAGTCAATATCTAAGTAATCAGGTCTTCCGTCACCATCGTTATCAGGTTGGTCTGTATATTTTGAATCGTCAGCCATTCCGTCCTCGTCTAGGTCAGCAAAGCCGTCATCTAAGTCATCAATCATACCGTCTCCATTCGTATCTAAATCTCCGTCTCCACCCTCTTCGACATCGAATATTCCGTCGTTGTCAGAGTCAATATCTAGGAAATCAGGGGTTCCGTCTCCATCATTATCAGGAACTGGGGTATCTTCAGCAGAATCTGCCATACCGTCCTCATCATCGTCAGTAAACCCTTCATCGTTCTCATCTATCATACCGTCACCGTTAGTGTCTTTATCTCCGTCTCCACCTTCGATTACATCTGGAATACCGTCGTTGTCAGAATCTAAATCTAAGTAGTTAGGGATTCCGTCACCGTCTGTGTCACCAAAGCCTTCTTCTATATTTGGTATTCCATCATTATCAAGGTCAATATCAGTTACAACTGTCATAAACGCAGCGTTTGAAGGAGTTTCCTCAGCACATGGACTTGAAGGTATGTCGACTAACACTCTATAGTATGTTGAGTCAACAAGAGTATCAATATTCATGATAAATAATGTATCTGAAGTTGATCCCTTATATATTAATGTGTCAAATATATCTTGTTCTCTCTCTATGTAGAGCGTATCATCTGTAACATTTGTCCACGATATTGAGTCAGAAGACTTCTGCCACTGATATGATAAGCTGTCAGTTGAGTTGACTTTCACAAAGACGTAACCGGTAGTTCTGTCTGGAACCTGTACATCCATAGGGTGTGTTGTTATCTCGATAGTAAAGTCATCTTCTTCTTTAAAATCAACTATTCCAGAATTGTCAGCATCAAGAGGATAAATATATCCGGCTGCTGCAGTATCTGCCATTACAGTATCATCAGAAGTAATTAATCCATCATTATTAGTATCGAAACAAAGAACCTGACCAAGCTTGTTAACTACAACTGGGCTAGTACATAGTATTCCGTCTCCATCTGGATCATTAAATCCTGCTTCTAATACGTCATCACACCCGTCATCATCAGAATCTAAGTCGTAATAGTTAGGGATACCGTCATTATCGTAATCGTCATCATTCTCTGAATCTATAACTTCTAGAGTATCTACAATCCCATCATTATCATCATCTATATCAATTTCATTAGGAATTCCATCTTCATCAAAATCATTTGAGACCTTCACAGGAATTGCAGAGGTTGTATCATTTAATCCGCAGGCGTATGCTGGCGTAGAAACAACCATCTTAAACTGATAACCATTAAATGATAGAGGTGCACTAGTAATTGTTAAGGTGTCAGTATTTGCACCTACAAATGGAGGGAAATTAGGAACTTCAGACCAAATTTTTCCAGTATCTGCACTTACATACCACTGGTAAATAGCAGTTCCCGTAACTTCAACAACGGTTCCTAAAACAATAGGATCTCCTCCATCTACCCTATCAGTTACAGGTTCAGATATTATTACTGCTTCTGTACCAAAATCTAAATAATCAAGTTTCCCATCATAATCACCGTCTTTTTGTGGAGCATAACCTAGAGGTTGGGAGCCGTCAGCACTTTTCACAACTCTACCTAAATCTGCATCATCTCCATCAGTAATAACAGTAACTGGGCTATTTCCTAGAATTCCATCAGGAGAATCTATAACTCTTCTCTCTAGACTTGGTACCCATTTCCAATTTCCATCAGGTTCGCAGTTATCACAAGGAAGGTCTTGGTAGAGCCCTAACCAGAAATTATAATAATATTTACTAGATAATGATTCCCACTCTTCCTGAGAGCTTATAACTACAAGGTATGCACCAGGTATTGCGTCTGCACTAGCCTTAGCCGCATTCCATCCACTTGAACCATTTGATTTATAGTAAGTATGACCATTATATACATGTCTTAATCCATATCCGGAAATATCACCCTCTACTATCTCTGAAAATTCTATTACATGGGATGTTGGATAACCTTCATATATATCATTAAATCCTTGTGAAATTTTAATTGCATGGTGTTCATTATTACTTGAGTTACTAGGATTATTTGATGTATTCCAGTTTGATGGATACCACGTTATATTTTCGTAAATAGTATCGTAAGGAGAATAATAGAAGTCGTCATCCACAAATCCTGCTTCAGTAACATCGAAACAATTGTCACCATCAGAATCTAAATCGAACCAGTTAGGAATACCATCTCCGTCTAAGTCATCACCTCCTTCATCAGTATCTAGAATACCGTCATTGTCGTCATCCACATCGTCAACATCTGGGATACCGTCTTTGTCGTTATCAGGTAATATTTCAAGTAGAGCAATTTCTGTTTCTACACTAGGATCACACGCAAACGCAGGATTTCTTAAAATTGCCTTGTATACATAACCATTAAATGATTTTGATACATCATTTATGATTAAAGTATCATTGTTAATTCCAGAATATGTCAGGTTATCATCTTCAGTAATGTCAACCCATGTTTTAGCTGAGTCAGTGCTCACCTGCCATTTATATGCAACATTGTCAGCTCCTTCACCTTCTAGAGTACCAGTGACACTTATATCTTTCACGTAGTGTAAATTCCAGTAGTAGTATGAAGTTGATCCAGTGAAACCGAAGTAGACCTCATTCGTGCCAAATATCTTACTTTCCATGTCAATATTCCACTCTAATTTTCTCGTGCCGTCAAAAGAAAGGGATAAAGTCTTATTCAGCGAATTCCAAGAGATAGTCACGTCGTGGTACTGACCATCCTCAATTTCCCCAAGATTCCTTGCAGTTTGATCACTCTTGTTAACATTACCAATACCTTCGATAGTTACTGGGTACAAGTAATCATCGATGTTAGATAATGAGGAACGTGTATCAAATTCAAGTGCTACAGCATTTGATATGTTACCATTCGATGATGAGCTTGCGTTGTATCCTATGCTAGTATTCTGACTTGCATATGCATTTGTTCCTGTTGACTGAAGTACAAAGGCAAGTCCTTCACCACCATTATTACTGTTGCGATATCCAAAGTATATTTTAGAGGTGATAACAAAGTCTCTTGAGATATCTATCTTCTTCTTGCTCCACACCTGTCCATATGAATTATAAGAACTTGTTACTTGATGATAATTTGCATTCGCATTCCATGATGCACTACTATTTGTAAACCAGTCACTCTCGTCAAATGGATAACTAGTCATCTTACCGCCTACTGCAGTACCTTTAGCTACAAAGTATAGTTCAGAACCCTCTGTTCCAGATATTGTGTCAGGGCTTGATACCACAACTGCCTTAGTACCATATTCTAAGAAGTCATATACACCTGATTGGTCATTATCAGCAGGTAACGTATAACCATCAACTCCAGAAGTTACCATACCAAGATCATCTACTTCAGGCGGAGATACTGATCCTAGTACACCGTCATCATTTCCGTCAGTAAATCCAGCTTCAACGACATCAAGGCATCCATCATTATCAGAATCTAAGTCAAAGTGATTAGGGATTCCGTCACCATCTGCATCACCTTCAGTCTCTAAACTATCTAAGATACCATCATTATCATCATCTAAATCAATTACATCTATTATACCATCCTTGTCATTATCAAGGTTAATACCAACACTTATACAGTCTCCCCCAATCACTGGAGAACACGTATAGGCAATATCAATTACTGCTCTTCTAATCTTCACTCCATTGAGAGATTCAGTAGCATTCTTTAGTGTTAAATTATCGGTATCTACACCGCTAAAGGTAGGAGCACCCTCAAAGGATTCGTAAGGGAAAGGATTTATCATATCCACATTAAACCTCACACCTTCTGAGCACCCTTTACAATTCTTCCAGTCGTTTACATTAAATGTTGATGAGTGAACTCTACCATCTTTTCTGTATACCCATCCGTCAGTATAATCCCACTCTGTTTCAGAGCCATTTGTGCCTGGATGACCATACACATCAATTATTTTACCGTTCTTATATAGTACGATGGCATCGTTACCATCAAAAATATTTAAGAAATTATCTTCGTCAGGGAATATGCTGAACCATGCTCTCTGGTAAGTACTGTCAGATGAAATGGTATAGAAATTACCCGAGTCTAGGGCGGTAGAAGATAAGGTATAGTCTACGCCATCAGGAGCAGCATTATCTTCACCCTTAACTATCTCAATTCCATATACACTTAAATCTTGAATATCTTCTAACGCGTACAACTCAATAGTTGAAGGCTCAGTATCACCGATTACTCCAGTAAAGATACCAGAAAGCATTAAACCAGAGGATTCTTCAATCGTTGTACAAGATCCACAGTCTTCGTCACACATTTGCCACACGATATCTCCAGAACCGTCATAAGTTACAGATGATGTAATCGTAGTATCAGCACCCTCATTTATAATTATAATAGCATCTTCTTCGTAGTTATCAGTAAATTCTGGGGTTTCACCTGCCTGCTGGAAGTCGTATTTACCGTCTTCATCTAGGTCGTTAGGGTCTGTGTATCCCTTGAATATTGATTCATCTGATCCGGCATCTTGCTCGCAGACACTCTTGATGTATACTCTATGCTCGTTTGAAGAGTAGTAACCATCAGATGTAAACCCGAATGTGGCCTCGTTAGAACCATTTAGGACGTCTTTTACTATATCTACCTGGTAAGTCATGATCTGCTGTCCCTCGAAATCAACTGTTATAGTCTTTGACGAAGCACTCCAGCTAAATGTAAATTCTTTCCACTCACCATCCTCTATATTTCCAAGATCTACAATATTTATAGGTCTTTCTGAGTGGTACTGATAACTGTATTCAGAAGTTGTTGTAACTCCAAGGGTTGATGTTCCAGCGATGTTGTTACCGTTGATATGGAGTGAGGAGTGGTCATTAGGTATATCGTTATAGCTACTTCCGTTATCTCTCGTATCAAACTCTACAGATAGAACATTGTTTAAGTTCATAGCTAACTCATGGACGTTGTAGCGGTTACCGGAGGTATGAGATTGAGTTAAGTTAAACGCAATACCAGAACCTCTACTATCTTCATCACCGAAGTATAGGTCTGCATTTATCACAAAGTCACCTCTGAGGTCTACTTTACCATCTCTGAATACTGATCCCCAGATATTATTATTTTCATAGGTTAATCTGTAGTATCCTGGTGATTTTTCAGAATCTGTAATATAACTAGCACTACTGTTTCTAGACCATGACATGTTAGTATATGGATCATATTCACACGCTTCGTCTGATAAACATACAACCTTACCCAAAGCGTCCACAACTACTGGGCTCGTGCAGAGTACCCCGTCGTTGTCTGGATCTTCAAATCCAGCCTCTACAACGTCATAACAGCCGTCATTATCAGAATCTGGATCAAACCAGTCTGGAATGCCGTCTTCGTCAGTATCTCCCCCTCCCTCGATAGAGTCTAATATACCGTCGTTATCGTCATCTAGATCGATAATATCAATTATTCCGTCTTTATCATGATCATCTGCTAATTTTATTGAAGATGCTACTGATGCTACATCAATACCACAAACATATGAAGGAGTACTTGCCACAATCCTGTACTGGTAGTCGTGCATCTCATACTTCACATTGTATACAACGAGTGTTGTATCAGTTATACCAGAATATATTGTAGTGTCATTACCTACTACAACGGTGTCTTTAAGAATATCTGTCCATGTACTTCCACCGTTGGAACTAACTTCCCAATGGTATGTAATAGGTCCAAGTGATGTGAAAGAAGCACTAAACGTAGCATTTGCTCCAGCTTGAGTATAAGAATCAACAAGATTCGTTTTAGGAATAGCCTGAGAACCTGGATCCTTGGTGTCGTCAATCCCATCATCATCCCAATCTAATGGATCATTGATATAGCCTAATTCTATTGGTGATTCACTAGTTACAAAACCTAAACCATTTACCTCTGGAGGAGATACAGGACCTAAGTACCCATCACCATCTGCGTCTGAAAAACCAGCCTCTATTACATCATTACAGCCGTCTCCATCGGAATCAGAATCTTTTGAGTCAGGAATACCATCACCATCAGTGTCAATATCTTCACCTTCATCCTCATCAATTATACCGTCATTATCATCATCCCAATCAATATCATCAGGGACTCCATCCTTATCCCAGTCTTCTGAACCTACTAATTTTACACTTTCTGTAAATAATGTGTCTCCGCAAGCAAAAGAAGGAGTAGCTATGCGAACTCTGAACCAATATGCACTGTATGTGAGAATATTATTTACGAAAAGAGTGTCATTGTTAACACCTGAGAAATTTCCAGCTTCAGCCATATCTTGCCAGTCTGTCCCAAGAGTATCTATTAATATTTGCCACTGGAAAAGCATATCTGATTCTGATGTAGCTTCAAAGTAGAATATTGCGTCTTTGTCAACATCACCTGAGTAAACTTGATCTGTAGGCTGCTTCGTAATCTGAGCAGCAGAACCCGCTTCCCTAAAATCTGATATTCCATTATTATCAAGATCGAGTGTTGGAGGTGATGAATAACCTCCTTGGTTAATAACCCTACCATTAGATGGGTTTACTTGTACTGGAGAAGTTCCTAGGTAACCGTCTCCATCAGGATCTTCAAATCCTGCTTCTACCACATCTAAGCAACCATCCCCATCAGAATCAAGGTCTCTAAAGTTTGGTATACCGTCACCATCTAAATCTTCTATGCCTTCATCGACATCAAGGATACCGTCGTTATCAGTATCATCATCACGTCCATCTACAACGTCATCATTATCAGTATCTTGAAGGAATACTTTTAGAGTTGCACTATTAGTAAATATCTCATTATCACATTGGAAACCTTTAGTAATAAATTCCATGTTATATAAGTACCCGTCCATGTAAGCTGGAATATTTTCTAGAGATAATGTGTCAGTACCAACCCCTGATATTATAACTGGCTCATTATAAGAACCAACTGGGAATTCATTTGGAGCTAAATTATTTCGTTTGTAATTTGTACACTCTGGACATTTCTCCCAATCTTGTTCTCTGTAATATACAGGTGATACTTGTGTAGTATCTTTCCTATACTTCCAACCTCTATTGTAATTATCATCTGCGCTTGAAGTTCCATCTTCGCTAGCACCAAAGTAATCAACAAGTTTTAACTCTTGTGATCCTTCTGGGTCTTTCATCACTAAACCGAGAGGATATTTTCCAGCTCCTACAGTACTATATATCGAAGAGTAACTATATGATTTTACTTTATCCCAATCAAAATTACCAACATCATCCGCAGGTTCGTCGGTATCTATACCACTATTATTTAAAAATACTTTAGCATAATTTTCATTGTCAGTTAAATAGTAAAATTCTCCAGAATCAAGTTTAAGTGGTGAATTTGGATTACCTGTGAGATTATATTTCACGTACGCGTCATTTTGATCAATTAAACCATCTCCGTTGCTATCTCTATTATAAGCTACAAAATTGTAATCATTTACATCTTCAACATCTCTAATTGCTTTAAACTCAACTATCCTAGGTCTTTCATAAGAAATATTACCCTCAACAACTCCAGTAATAATTAGACTAGGAGTGTTGTATAGTGTCCTAAATGTTGTTGCATTATCATCACTTTGTTGCCATTTCTTAGTTATCACACCCGAAGCTGTTGCATTAGCAACAAAAATTGTATCCGTATACTGCATGACGTCTACTGTTATAGGATCCTCAATCACAATAGGTTGATCACCAACTTCTAAATAATCTGGGATTCCATTTTCATCATTATCAAGAGGAGTATTATACCCATCGACACCACTTGTAACTTTACCATTTACATCAACATATAAATCTTTAGGGCCAAGTTGTCCATCACCGTTTTCATCAGTAAACCCAGCTTCAATAACATCATCACAACCGTCATTGTCAGAGTCAGGATCTAAACAGTTAACAATACCATCTCCATCAGTATCAATATCACAACCCTCATCTGCATCTTCAATTCCGTCATTGTCTGAATCTAAATCTATAAAATCAGGTATTTTGTCATCATCAGTATCATTCATTGGGTCTACGTTTATATTTGCACATGTTGAGTACACGACAGTATCACAAGCAAAAGCAGGGGTAGAAACTTTAACTCTATAGTTAAGATTATCAAATGATATAGGAATTCTTTCTATTGTAAGCGTATCAGTATCCACGCCAAGATATCTCTGAGGATTTGTAAATTTAAATATTGGATAAGGGTTTAGGGCTATATCATTACCATTAGTAGTATTACCAACTAGCGCAAAGGCTCTCTTGACGATTGTCCAATCATCTATATTAAAGGTCATTGAAGGTCCTCTACCATTTTTTCTGTATGCCCAACCTTCTTCAGTATCCCATTCAGAGTCCCTAGCTTCTTCAGATGTTGAACCATACAAATCAATTTTTTTATTAACGTCCCATAATGTAATATTATATTGTCCGAATCTACCTAAATTGTTTACCGTACCCTGAGATCTAGATTTATAAGAAGCATTGTTTTCATTACTGAAGAAATTTGCCCAATTATTTCCCCAGTATAGAATATAATACTGACCTGCTTTTAGATTAGTATCATCAAATCTAAATTGAGCATTTGCTGAAGTACCTCTACTAAGACTTAGTCCATAACCTTTTAAACTTTCAATGTCTTCGATCGCATAAAGTTCAATTCCATCATAACCACCATTTTTAGTTTCAAAAAGACCTGATATCATTAATTTAGGAGAATTTTGTAAATCAACCCAACTATCTTCTTCATCACAATTATCGCTACTAACTTGCCACTGATAAGCTACTGTTCCATTTGCTGAAGCATCAACATATATTTTTGTTTCATTGAATTCAGAGACATCGTATTTTGCTTGTGGATTCTCATTAATTACAACTTGAGAACCTACCTCCAAGAAATCAAATACATCATTTTCATCAAGATCATTAGGGTCATAATACCCAACCGCAGAAGTTACTGTACCATTTTTAGGATCTACTAATGCAGCAACATCTTTAATACCGTCATTGTCTATATCAATTGAATCTCCAAGAATTCCGTCGCCATTTGGATCTAAAAATCCTGCTTCTATAACGTCATCACATCCATCATTATCTGAGTCTAGATCAAATTTATTTGGAATACCATCTCCATCAAAATCATCAATAAACTCATCTACATCTTCAATCCCATCGTTATCGTCATCTAAATCTAAATAATCTACAACACCATCTCCATCATTATCAGGGTCTACCGACAATCTAGCAGGTTCTGATTCTCTTACTGGCCCACACGCGAAGCTTGGTGTACTGATCACTGCGCGGTATAAGTTACCATTTAGATTTGTATTAAGAGGTTCAATAACTAGATCTTTAGTATTGGTTCCTTGATAAGGCAACTGCTCTTGTACATCACTCCAAGAATTACCATTATCAATACTCACCTGCCATTGAAATCCAACAGTAGATAATGCAACTCCTCCCGAAGAAAATGTCACCTTCTTTCCTTCTGATCCTGATACATTACCAGGGTGAGAAATACTCGTCAGAGGTCCACCAAATTCTTGCCAGTCATTTACATCATTTTCATCACTATCCCATCCACTTTGATCATTATAGTTATGTCCATCAACAAATATAAGTCCAAGTCCAACCACTTCAGGTTTTCCAGTTCCAGGTATACCGTCACCGTCTGGATCGTCGTACCCAGCTTCAACAGCATCATAACAACCATCGTTATCTGAATCAAGATCTAATATGTCTGGAATTCCATCATTATCAGTATCTACATCTGGACCTCCTTCTGCATCATTAGATATACCATCATTATCTGAGTCCCTATCTCTATCGTTATCAATGTCATCTCCATCCGAGTCGTCTTTTGCAGTTAACATAGCGGCATAAGAGTAGATAGGTTCTTGACATACAAGAGATAAAGTAGTTATCTTAACTCTGTAGTAGAAACCATCAATATCTTCAGTTATACCAGTTACAGATAGAGTGCTTGTAGTTACACCAGAATAATAACCAGCATCAACAAGAGGTTTCCATGTAGCTGTGTCATCGTCACTGTATTCCCATTGATACTCTAGGTTTGTTCCATTAGTTTCAACAACAAATATAGCATCGTCATTAACCCCACCCTGTCGTACAATGTCGGAAGGGTGTACACTAATTAAAGTATTAGCACTGTTTTGTAGGAAGTCTTTTGTGTTATCACCGTCGTTATCATCTGGTTCTGAGTATGAGTGACCATCAATTTTACCTGTATTTTCATCAACAGTAGGTGTTCCATTTCCTAGAATACCATCTTCGTCCGGATCTTCATGTCCCGCCTCTACAACATCATCACAACCGTCTCCGTCTGAATCTAGATCGATCCTGTTAGGTATTCCGTCGCCGTCAGTGTCTAATGTCTCACCCCCCTCGTCAACATCAAGGATACCGTCATTGTCATCGTCAGCGTCGTCTTTGTCAGGGACTCCGTCAGAGTCTGAGTCATAAGGAATCACAACTATTTTTGCTATACATGTGGTGTCACCAACACCGCAAGCATACCCAGGATTTGAAACTTTAGCTCTTACCCATGATCCATTGTAACTATTAAATGATATGTTTCTTAGATTAAGTGTGTTTGAGTTAGATCCTACTGCAACTTCATCGGAAGAGAAAGTTTTCTGGACGTACGGTCTTATAGCTTCAGCGTTAGTAGGAACATCCCCTAAACAATCTTTACATACTTCCCAGTCTGATATATCAAACTTAGTTTTTGCGTATGTGTCATCTTTTCTCTTTATCCATCCTTTATAATACTCCCATGGTCTACCTACTCCGTCAACACCTACTTCCCCAATAACATCAACAAGCTCTTTGTCAGTGTTAGGTTCTCCATACCTAATCTCAAAAGCGTCATTTCCGTAATTGTAATTGTAAAAATTATTCCAATAAAAGTTCTTATCGTATGAGCTATAATTTAAATCAAAATAATTATTAAAATAAGATGAATTATCATATATAATAATTATATCACCTTTGCTAGCAGACTCACTAGGAAATCTGAAATAATGATTATTACTTGATGATCCATCATTATAGCTATAAATCCATATTTTACTTAGATCCGGTATATCTTTTGTTACATAAAGTTCAATGAATCTAGGATATTTATTCCAATTATTTCCTTGTCCTAGACCTAGGAACATGATTCCAGCATCATTTATATCAGACCATGAAGTTCCCTCGTCATTGCTTATCTCCCACTGGTAGACTAATTTACCTGCAGCTACAGAAACATCCGTAGTAAAGGAGGCGTCAGAGCCCTCGTTAACTGTCACAGATTCAGGGCAAGTTAAATCTGTTATTGGTGCACCTACCTCTAAAAAGTCAGGGGTTCCGTTATCATCTAAATCAATTATATTATTTATATTTTCTTCGTATGAATGACCACTCACTCTTCCGTTAGATAAAATTGATGGTAATTCTTGATCATCATCAAGATATACACCTAAATGGAGAGAGTCTAATGGCCCTAACTTACCGTCACTATTTTGATCTAGGTATCCTGCTTCAATAACGTCAGTACATCCGTCATTATCTGAGTCTGGATCAAATTTATTTAGAATACCATCATTATCAAAATCACCATCACCCTCGTGTTTGTCAAGAATACCGTCGTTGTCGTCGTCGTCATCATCCTTATCTGCAACTCCGTCTCTGTCATTATCTGGTAAAACAATTATTGGTACATTTAGATCTAATGGAACAATTTGACATACGAACGATGGAATTGTAACAAGGATCCTAAAATAAAACCCATTATATTCTACACTAGGTTGTGTAATGGTAAGAGTTTTCGTCTGAGACCCAGAGAAAGGAGCCTGTTCAGGAACGTCGAAATATACTCCATCTTGATTTGAAGCAAATTGCCATTGGTAGGTGATTAAGTCACCACCAGGTACTGACGCATCAATAGTAAATGATCCTGTTTCAGACTCTAACAATACAAGGTTAGATTTATTTAGAACTGCATCTACTATACTCTGACCATACTGCTGAAAATCTTTATTTCCGTCAGAATCTCTATCAAGAGGTACTTTATATCCATCATTAAGTAGACCAGACGTAACCAGTCCATCACCATCAACCTTAGGAGGAGATTCAGCACCTAACAGGCCGTCGTCATTACCGTCAGTAAATCCTGCTTCAGTTACATCGTAACAGTTATCTCCGTCAGAATCAAGGTCAAATCTATCTCTAATACCATCGCCATCGGTGTCTAAAACTGAAGATGCACCACCCTCGTCTTCATCTAAAATTCCGTCGTTGTCATCATCTAAATCGTCTTTATTTAGTATCCCGTCGTCATCCACGTCTTCGTCAACATCTAAATCTGCAATAAAATATGTTTCTTCGTGGCAGGCGAATGCTGGAGTAGTGACAACAAGCCTAAACTTATTGCCGTCCATTGAGCCATTAATATTCATTACCTTTAGCGTGTTAGTTGTTACACCTACATACGTAGAGGATTCCGTTAAATCTTGCCAATTATCACCATTATCTGTAGAAATCTGCCATTTTAATACTACAGTTCCAAAAGCATCATAATTCACAAAGTATGTGGCATTATCTCCACCTTCAGACAAGAAGTATAAAAGAGAAGAAGTCACCGTTATCTCAGATCCTTTATCTAAGAAGTCGTAAGTATTATTATTATCTAGATCCTGAGGTGTATCGTCGTATGTACTCAAATAAGTTAGGGGATCTCCACCTTGAACTCTACCATCTGAGTCTACTGTCACTGGTAGGTCTCCAACAATACCATCATTATTAGGATCATCAAATCCTGCTTCAGTGACGTCATTACAGCCGTCTCCGTCTGAATCAAGATCTTGGGAATTAGGTTTACCATCATTATCATCATCATTATCTCCTTCATATTGGTCAAGAATACCGTCGTTATCGTCATCTAAATCATCACGATCAGGTATACTATCCTTATCAAAATCAGGTAGTACTGTTAATGAAATTACACAAGAAGTATCGTTCTCACCACATACATAAGATGGAGTTGAGGCAATAACCCTAAACTGATAGCCTGACATGGACATATTAGTTCCAGAGACCAATAGAGAATCACCCTTAGTTTCATCGTAAGATATCTTTTCACCAGAGAATGACTTCAGAGGGAATGGCGTCGGAGCAGATTCATTCTTAGACGCATCCTTTAAACACTCTGGACAATTTGTCCACTGGCTTTCATCATAATATGGGGAGTTTGGGTTAGCAACAGGTTGAGATCCTGATTTCCTGTAAACCCATCCCTTATCATAATTTAATGTGTTATAACCGTCTCCAAACCTATCCACTACTTTTCTAGTATCAAACCAATTCCCTGACCATTCAACTATTGCATATGAATCATTACCACCTCGCATGTTATCAAGTTCATCATAATATGAAGAATAAGCATATTGATCACTTATTCCCTCACCAAAGAAACCATCTATCGCCGTGGTCTTAGTACTACTATTACCCCAAATGAGTATAAAATCACCTTTTTTAAAAACACCACCAGCTAATCTCTGATCAATACCACCCCAGTCATGACCATTCTGCCGCAGGCTTCGAAGATAGAAATATTGATTACTTAAATTCACATCCTCAAGCACATATATCTCAATAAATTTAGGGTAACCATCTAAACTTGTACTTGTTTGTCCGTATCCAATACCAGTTATTATTAATGGAGAATTACTTTCATTTGCAATATCTGTCCATGTCTTAGAAGTATCTTTACTTACTTGCCAACGGTAATCTACATTCGGAAGGTCACTTCCTCCTAGAGCGGTGGAGATGACACTAAAGTTTTGTGCTTCTACAGCTGTTACATCCTCCTCAGGACAAGACATAGAAGTTATGGCAGAACCTGCCTCCTGAAAATCTTTAATTCCATTATTATCAATGTCTTTACCAGTAGTCCATCTGGAAGTTCCTGGGACAGAACCATCATTATTTATAACTCCAGTATAATCATAAATACCATCATCATTTGTATCTCTATCTGGACTTAAACCATGATACTCATCAACATCACGACACCCGTCTCCATCAGAATCTAACTCCCTTGTGTCTGGAATACCATCTCCATCTGTATCTGTAGATCCATCCCCTTCATTTGAATCCCAAATTCCGTCATTGTCATCATCTACGTCCTCACCATCTTCAACTCCGTCACCATCAAAGTCATCTCTTACCTTCAGTATAATTACATCAGAGGTATCATTTACAGCGCATAAAAATCCAGGGTTTGTTGCAATCACTCTATACCTATAATCATCAATTGAATATATTGCAGGGTTTATAGTTAGAGATTTTGAGGTGTATCCACTATAGGTAATTGTAGATGTAGATGAAGTATTAGCTTCCTTTATACTTATACCATCAATAGAGAGATATGCTCCAGTTGAACCAGAAGATGTAGATGTAGTTTGTACAGCAAATCCAATACTATAATTTCCTGTAGTCGGAGCAGTATAATTTACGCTCGCGTTATTCCATCCAGTTCCAAGTACCATCTCGCCTCCGTCTCCAATAAGAGTTGTTGGTGCATTCGTACCAGCGTCAATAAAAACTCTTATTTTTCCACTATTATTAAGTTTAAAACTATTATCGAAACTACTAACAGCACCAAAATTAGCTTGCTCATAGCTTATAGTGTAGGTTTCACCTGCTTCTAGGGAAACATTTTGATATATTCCTTCCTCATAATTATAATCAGTTCTATCATGGAATCCAACCCAAGTACCTCCGTCATTAGAGTTTGAAACATTAACACCATCAGTAACATTGTAAATACCACCCACAGCCTCATTTTCAAGATTATTGATATCAGATGATAGGTTTGAAGCAAGCCTAGTCCAACCAGTCGGTGAAACATCACTATTTACAGTACCATCTAAGGAACCATTTGTAAATAAATTTTCTCCAGACCCAGATTCCGAAGTAAAGGTCTCCGTATCATTTTGAGCGTTTATATCTGTCCATGAAGACCCATCATCGCTACTCACCTGCCACGTAAATTCCATTTTAGAAGGGTATGTATAAGATTCCCATCCTTTGTCTTTCTCAACATTGAGGCCACTTGTTTTATTTTGATAATGACCAATATTCACTTGAGAGGAAGCTGTACTAGTAAGGCCCGAAAGGAAAGATGCAATAATTGCATTTTCTGAGGCATCGTTAATAATAACTAGATAGCCACCGATTCCGCTATAATAATTCCTAACATTTTGAGCAGCAACGTTAGGAGCCCAGTAATTCGTATTTAGGTAGTAAGTGTGTCCATTATAATCTCCCATTAATTTCATGTTTGAAAATTCCTTACTCATTATTGTATTGAATTCAACAATAGAATGGTATGTAGAACAGCAGCCTCTGACATCATTCCAAGTACCTTTATCCCTAATTATAGTAGCAAAATCTTCACCCCCACTGTCATTAGGCTCATTGGAATCCCAATTAACATAATATGATTTATTAGTTATATCTCCGATTGTTGCTTCTACAGTAAGACTATGTGAAGAGTTATTTGCAGCTACAGAAACACCGCTAACAAGATCTTTTACAGATGTAATATCTGGAGATTGTCCAGCTTCGAGGTAATCAGGAACTCCTGAATTATCAAGGTCTGCTAGTTCAGTATTATAATTGTGACCATCAACTTTTCCATCGGTATCTACGCAACTAGCATCCTTACACAAGAATCCTTCACTATCAAACCCAGAGAATCCTGCCTCCTGGGAATCGAAACAACCATCGTTGTCTGAGTCTAGATCTAATTTATCAGGAATGCCATCACCATCAGTATCACCTGTTCCTTCGTCTTCGTCCAGGATTCCGTCGTTATCGTCATCGAGATCTTTGCTATTGGTTATTCCGTCATTATCTGGGTCGGAGGAGACACTAAGTATTGCTGTTTCGGAGAATTTAGGTTCAGACGCGCAGCTATATGCCTTAGGTGTAGCCTTAAGTCTGTAGTATAAACTATCAAAACTTGCCGGAGCTGACTTTACTCTTAATGTATCATTTGTGACTCCAGAATAGTTTGCAGATGATTCAGATATATCAGTCCACGAATTTCCTTTATCTATACTTACTTGCCACTGGTAATTGGCAGAATTTGGAATAAAACCTGACACCCAACCACCATCTGGCTCGGAGTATTCCTCAGAAGATAAATCTTGGAAATAATTGAGATAAATCCATCTACCATTACCAACTTTAGCTGAAGCATCTTCCCTTATTTTTTCTAACTCGAAAGCATCATTTGGTGTAAATTGGTACCCGCCATCGATATTCTCAGCAAATGATTTAGCAGCTTCACCATAAAAATTAGAGCTTGAAATGTAATAGGAGTGACCCCTAAACTGAGAGAGTGGAATTAGACTAAGATCACTTGCCTCTTGGTCTGTAAGAGCTGAAAGATAAGGATATTCGATAATAACTCTACCTGAGACACTCGACTCTTTTGCATCCTTAACTAAAATATGCGCACCAACATTAGTCTGCGTAACCGCATGATTCTGGTTTGCTGAATTATTATTATCGTCAGGTTGATCCCACCACCAAAGTAAAGAATTCGTAGTTTCTGTCGCCGTAGCAACAAAAATTGTGTCTTCCTCTTCATCAATTAATACACTTTCAGGATTACTAAAAATTCTTATGTCAGCTCCAAACTGGAGGAAGTCAAGATTATTATCTCCATCGACATCCAAAGGATTTGCGTACGAATGCGATTGAATTTTTCCTTCATCATCTACAGTTGTTGAAGCATCCAAAGCACCGTCACCGTCAGTATCGATAGAATCCCCTACAACTCCGTCACCGTCAGGATCTAGGAACCCTGCCTCAATAACATCAAGACATCCGTCTCCATCTGAATCTAAGTCTAAATAGTTTGGAATTCCGTCTCCATCAAAATCATCAGTCAATAAACCTTCTTTAGAGTTTTCTATACCGTCATTATCAGAATCAAAATCGTCAACATCTCCGATACCATCTCCATCAGTATCTTGAAAAACTACTACTTCTCCAGAGTTAGTAGGAGTACCATCGTCACAAGCAAAACAGTCTGAAGAAACAATTGCTCTGAACTGGTACCTGTCCATATACGGCCTTATAGAATGAATAACTAACGTGTCGTCATATATCCCAGAATAAATGGATGTATTTGGCAACTTATGATTTCCAAAATCATAAGTTTCTGCATCGTTAGAAGCATTTTGTTTATCTTCCATACATTCTGCACATATATCCCAATCTGTTAACCTGAAGGTGGAATCTGCATAAAAATTATCTTTTCTCTTAAAGAAACCTTGCGGAGTAAACCAAGGAGGAGCATTAACTAATTTTTTTCCAAATCTATCCACAACTACCGATTCAATATCATCACAATTATTGCAAGGGGGGTTATATACGCCATCATCACCTGGATCCATTTTTATTAATTCAAGAACAAATTCTCCCGTCATGTCGTCTAGCCAATCATCCTGAATTCGTTTATAACTCTTATTTCCGTATAAAGTTGAAGGGTTACCAATATATTGGTTAAACCAGCCATTATTATTATTTATTAGGATATAAGTACCTTTTTGAGTAGCAGGTAAATACTCTGAAGCTTTCCAATGAGAAGCCGGTTGGTTTGGTAATGTCCACCTAAGCTTATACTTATTTGCAGGTATATCAGCATTGACATAGAGTTCTATAAATGTTTTACTATTCTGATTTTGAGCTCTCCTAGGATAACCTCCACCAACAATCATAATCTCAGACTGCTGACCCATTGCTTCGAAATTATCAATTTTAGACCACGAATCACCTGCATCAGTACTAACCTCCCACTCATAACCAACTTCCTCACACACAGATTCCCCTTCAGCTACAAATATTACTTTTGCGTTATTACCTACAGATTGTTTTTCTTCAGGATGAGACTTTACTGTGGCAGCACTTCCAGCCTCTAAAAAGTCGTAGGTACCGTTTCCGTCAAGGTCTGCAGGGGTTCCATAAACATAAATTTCTTCATTAGCCCCAGTATTTTGAACTAGTCCATTACCATCTACATTTATAGATGGAATACCAACTTGACCATCGTTATTCTCATCATTTGAAATATCTAGTCCAGATTCTATAACATCATAACACCCGTCTTTATCAGAGTCTATCTCCAACCTGTTAGGAACTCCGTCTCCGTCATAATCATCGTCATCATCTGTACCGACAATTCCGTCTGGACCTGCACCTTCATCCACATCTTTTATACCGTCGTTGTCATCGTCAAGATCTGTTTCATCTGGCACTAGGTCACCATCTGAATCTAACTTGAATACACTTAACCTCGCAGCAGCAGTTGATACGAGATTATCACATTTAAACGCTGGGGTTTCCATGTCCAGCCTGTAACCAAAATTTTCCATCCCTGAAGTAACAGAATCTATAACTAACTCATTAGTATTAATTCCACTATATATTCCTGGATGATTTGGATTTTCGCTTATGTAGACATTAATATCTTGCCAGAGGTTAGCAACATCTATATTTTTAGTAATTTTCCAATTAAAAGTAATTGTACCAAGGTCATCGACAGTAGCTCCATCGCCGTTAAACGTTACCTTAGAATACTCTAAAACATTTACCGATATAGGGTCAAGAGTCTTTCTGAGAGCAGATCCTTTCTGTAAGAAGTCTTTTATATTGTCATTATCTAAATCATCAATCTGATCAAGTGAATTATAGTATCCACCCTCTATATTTACTGTTCCATCAGCTTCAATCTTATCACTTGCAATACCTACTCTACCATCCGAAGGATTATCAATATCACCATATCCAGCTTCTTCAACATCGTAACACCCATCTTTATCAGAGTCTATCTCTAACCTGTTAGGAACTCCGTCATCATCAAAGTCAGCGTCATCAGCTGTTCCTACGATACCATCAGGACCTGGGCCCTCGAACACATCTAAAATTCCGTCGTTATCGTCATCTACATCGTCTACATCTGGAACGCCGTCATTATCTGTATCGGTTCCAGTTACTGCAGCATTTACCGTGATTTCACCCACCATATTTGGGTGATTGGTACAAATGTAGAAGTATAGACCGGGGGTAGCACCAGTAAGATCCCAAACTACCTCTGCTACTGCAGGTTCTCCGTTAAAAGAAACTCCACTAACTTTATTTGCTGGATTATAGCCACCTGTTACATCATTTACTATTGCAAAGGGATGATTGTTACCAGCAACTTCCGATACATCAAAAATAAGCTTATCTCCAACTTTTACAATGAAAGCTGGATCAGTCTCATTTACAAGATTTAAACCACTACTATTGAAAATATAATCCTGATTATTTGTCGCCGTTACCTTGATATTGTAGTCAGTTGCAAATAACTGATTAGGTAAGAAGTAGAACATGAAAATAAACCAGATCGCCAAGCGCGAAAACAGCAAAGAGGTAGCAGGAAATAATTTATCAAAAAATGATTTCAAACTAAGTGTTATTTAGTGGTTTATTTAATACATCTCTTTTCGTCAAAAGAGAAACACAATTTAATACATTTTTTTTTAAAAAAAACAGTTTTTTTAAACGGAAATTTCTTTTAAGCTTTTTTTAAAAAAACTTTTGGAAATGTTATAAATTTGTACTAAATGCTACGATTTTTTCTAAAAACAGCCCTATCTCTCTCTATTCTAACTTCTTGTGAGACCACCATACCAAGCATTGAGGGTTTAGACTATAAAAAATGGGAACTTGATAAGTTTGGGTGTAATGGTGATAGGATGAAAATGGTAAGACTTATCACAGAAAATAAAGAGAAATTTTTTAGGTACCGTCAAAATCAGATAATAGATATACTCGGCAAGCCAGATAATTTGACGCTTTACGAGAGGGGGCAGACAATATACTTCTACTACATCATGTTTCATCCGAACTGTTCAGAGGTACCATACAGAGCTGAGGAAGAAAGGGTAAAACTTGAAATTCGTTTCGATGCACTAAACCGCTCAAAAGAGATATTTGTGTACAATTATTAGCATTTTTCTTTGTAATTAATGGGTCTAGTAAGTAGCTTGCGAAATATAAAAACCAGACTATTATGAAATTCAGATCGGGTGTATTGTACGGAGAGGAAGTCACCGAACTTCTTAATTACGCAAACGAAAATAACTTTGCGCTCCCTGCAGTTAATGTAGTGAACACTAGCTCAGTAAATGCTGTTCTCCAGACTGCAAAAGACCTAAATTCTCCTGTAATAATTCAGTTTTCTAATGGTGGAGGATCGTTCTATGCCGGAAAACATCTAGACAATAAAAATCAGAAGGCTGCAATTGCAGGGTCTATATCTGGGGCATATCATGTACACCTCATGGCAAAAGAGTATGATGTTCCAGTAATTCTCCACACAGACCACTGCGCTAAAAACCTACTGCCTTGGATTGATGGACTTCTCGAAGAGGGAGAAGAGTTTTATAAGAAAGAAGGCATTCCACTCTACAGCTCACACATGTTAGACTTATCAGAAGAGTCAATTGAAGAAAATTTAGACATATGCTGTACCTACTTTGACAGAATGAATGAAATGGGTATGACAATTGAGATAGAGCTAGGGGTAACTGGCGGAGAAGAAGATGGTGTAGATAACACAGATGTCGACGAGTCTAAACTATACACGAAACCTGAGGAAGTTAATTATGCTTATGAGAGACTAACTAAAATAAGCCCTAATTTCATGATTGCTGCTGCTTTTGGTAATGTTCATGGTGTATACAGACCTGGAAATGTTAAACTTACACCAAGAATTTTAAAAGATTCACAAGAGTATGTTTCTCTAATGCACAATACAGAATCTAACCCTATTAACTTTGTTTTTCATGGGGGATCTGGCTCTTCTAGGGCAGAAATAAGAGAGGCTATTAGCTACGGAGCTGTTAAGATGAACTTAGATACTGACATGCAGTGGGCATTCTGTAAGGGAGTGAATGATTACCATAAAAAAAATCAAGACTACCTAAATTCTCAGATTGGAAATCCTGAGGGTGAAGACGTACCAAATAAAAAGTATTATGACCCAAGAAAATGGCTTCTAGAGGGTGAAAATGCAATGATTAAGAGGCTTCGTGAATCATTCGCTGACCTCAATAACGTAAATACTAATATCTAATCTTCTAGTATTTTCTTCAATTGTGCTGGCGAATAGTTTATCGATTTAAGAGTTTTCCTATCCCCTTCCCTGTACACTAGATACTTTCCTTCTTTCTCCTCATAAAAACTATCAGTATTCTTCTTTTCTTTGTAAAACTTAACAGTTGCTTCAGCTTCTTCCTTAGTTTCACAGGCTTTACTCATATTTGAACGCTGTACCTCATTGAAAAGACGAACAAATTTTTCACTCATCCCAAACTCGTGTACAGCACCAGAAAGTACATACTGAATGTCACACAGAGCATCTGCTACCTCTACAAGATCATTATTAGCAATTGCCTCTCTTAATTCATTTAACTCCTCACTAATTAACTCGACTCTCAACTCACACCTTTTCTTGTCAGGAATCGTGGGGTTTTGGAGTATTGGGTGATTAAATAATCTATGAAAATCAGCTGTCTGATTTAACGAATCTATCTTATCCATATTTTTAAATTTTATGCTAAATTCTCTCCTGCAAGCCCATAAATAAGGATTACAAGAATTATGATTGGTATAACAAATTTCATTACCGGACCCCAAATAGGAGTAACTTTTATGTTGTCAGAGCCCTCATTGGTTTCTTCCATAAAATTATTAAATCCCCATACAAAAGCTACGTATACTGAAATCAACAACCCTCCCAATGGTAATAGTATTTTAGCGGACAAGAAGTCAAAGAATCCAAAAATACTCATACCAAATAACTGGTATTCACTCCATGTACTAAATCCAAGAATATTTGGTACACATAGTACAAATGTCATGGTAACACATAAAATAACAGATTTTACTCTTGATATATTAAATGAATCTATTGCCGTGGATATGACTGCTTCTAGTAGTCCTATAATTGAGGTAAATGCAGCGATAAACACTAAGAAGAAGAATAAACCACCAAGAAACATTCCAAAAGGAATTTCTTTAAATAATGATGCCATTGTAACAAAAAGAAGGCCAGGACCTGAATTAGGCTCAATTCCGAAAGCAAATAGAGCCGGGAAAATTACTAGACCAGCAATTATTGCTATAGCAGTATCGAAAAATACTACAATACCGACACTACCAGGTATATCACTTTTTTTCTTGTCCAGATAACTTCCGAAAACAAAACCTGCAGTCAAAGCAATGCCTACAGAGAAGAAAATCTGCCCTAAAGCAGCTAGAATAACACCAAAATTTATTTTTGAAAAATCAGGAGTTAGGTACCACCATAAACCCTCAGATGATCCCTCGAATGTGTTTGAGCCAAAAGCTAGAAGAATAAACATGATCAATAATACAGGCATAAAAACCTTAGAAACAAGTTCTACACCACCCTGAAGTCCTCTAGCAGCAACAAAAGCCATTATTGCAGAAATAACTGCACTATAGGATATTAATGTTGTTGGATCCTTTTGGAGGTCTACAAAATGAGATTGAATTGTCTCGGATGTGTACTGAAAAGCTTCTCCAGTGATATATTCTTTCAAATAGACAGTTACCCACGACATTATCATAAGATAAAAACCTAGAATAATAATCGTTGTTAGAAGCTCAACCCATCCAATTATATTCCAAAATGATGATGGAGACGTTAATTTCTTCATTCCTGCTAATGGTGTTAACTGTGCCTTTCTACCTAAACTTATTTCAGCAGTTAGTAGAGGAATTCCAATAATTGCTGTCAAAATGAGATATACTAATATAAATGCACCACCTCCACTCTCTCCAACTATATAGGGGAATCTCCATATATTACCCATACCAATAGCAAATCCGGCAGTAGCCATTATAAATCCGAATCTACTACCCCAATTTTCTCTAACCATAATATTTTTTTGAGTCTGAAGATAAAGATTATTTATTCATTATAAGATATCTGCTTACCTAATTATTTTTTTACTGATGAAAAAAATGATAAAAATTTGAATAAAATATTGAAGAATATGTAAAAATATTTATATTAAATTATTAATTATAATTATATATCGTAACTTATTGATATACAGTAATTTATAAACAATTATTTAGACATAACTAAATTACATAAAAAAGAAAAATATGAAAAATTTAAGTAATTAAATCTTCTTAATTTAATTTAGAAAAAAATATAATTATGAAATTAAGACTGATACTCACAAAAATTATTTTATTCTCAACTTTTTTTGGAACACCCTCCTACTCTCAAGATTTTTCTGTTGAAGATTTATACGAATCACTTGAATGGAAATTTGTTGGTCCTTATAGAGGAGGAAGATCTACCACAGTTTCTGGTTTTGTCACGAAACCATATACATTTTTAATGGGAACTACCGGTGGAGGTGTCTGGAAGACCACAGACGCTGGAAATACATGGAAAAATGTTTCAGATGGTCAAATAACAGTAGGATCTATTGGTTCTATAGCAGTAGCTCCATCTGACGAAAATATAGTATATGTGGGTACTGGCTCAGCAGATCCTAGGGGTAACATATCAACAGGTAATGGTATGTATAAGTCTACAGATATGGGTGAAACATGGGAACATATAGGCCTGCCCAAAGCTGGACTTATCGGAAAAGTGGAAGTACACCCTAAAAACGCTGATATTCTATATGTAGCTGCTCTGGGTAACATATTTGGTTCAAATGAAGAAAGAGGAGTATATAAAAGTATAAACGGAGGTGAATCATGGGAAAAAATTCATTTCATAAGTAATATAACAGGGGCTAGAGATGTTGAAATAAATCCAGATAATGAAAATGAGCTATTGGCTTCATTCTGGACAGTTAGGAGAAAGCCTTGGACTTTAATTGATGGAAGTGATGAAGGTGGTGTATTTATGTCAAAAGATGGAGGAAAAAATTGGAAAAAACTTACTGAGGGACTCCCTAAAGGATTAGTCGGTAAAATACAAGTAGAATATTCACCAGCTAACTCTAATCGCTTGTGGGCTATGATTCAAGCTCAAAAAGAAGAGGAAGGTGGTCTTTACAGGTCAGATGATGGTGGTAAATCATGGAAAAGAATTAATAGGGACCATAAATTAAGACAACGAGGATGGTATTACTCCCATATTCATGCTGACCCTACAAATGAAAATATAATCTACGCATCAAATACCGGATTTTATAGGTCCATAGATGGAGGCAAGACTTTTGATGAGAGAATTAGGACTCCGCACGGTGATAACCACGGCGTTTGGATTAATCCAAATAATACAGACATTATGATTAATTGTAACGACGGTGGAGGAAATGTAACATTAAATGGTGGTAAAACTTGGTCTACCCAATACAATCAACCTACCTCAGAGTTCTACAGACTAACTGTCGACAATCAGTTTCCATTTAGGTTATATGCTGGACAACAAGATAATTCAACAATATCAGTACCAAGCAGAGGTATTCCATCCCTAACACCTTTTGAAAATTGGTTCAATGCTGGTGGTACTGAGTGCTCAGATATTGCCGTTCACCCAACTAACCCTAACATTATATATTCTACAGGTTATAGTGGTGAGTTTACATATAAAAATTTAGAAACTGGAGAGGAATATCAAAGAACTCCTTATGTTCACCTTACCGAAGGTACGAGGCAAGATGATTTACTTTATAGATTTCAATGGAATTATCCAGTTTTTGTATCTAAATATAATCCTGATAATGTTTATGTTGGGTCAAATGTTGTACATATGACCTCAGATAAAGCAAAAAACTGGGAAGTAATAAGTCCGGATTTAACGAGAAAACTTCTTGAAAATGATCCTGAGAAAGCAGACATACCTGGTGGACCAATTCAAAATGATGCAACAGGTGTAGAAGTCTACTCTTCCATATTTGCTCTAGAGGAATCTCCACATAATGAAGGTGAAATTTGGGTTGGTTCCGATGACGGAATGATTCATATAACAAAAGATGGGGGTGAAAGCTGGGAAGACATAACTCCTAATAAAATAATTCCATTTCAAGGAACTATTAATAAAATTGAGTTATCATCTCATCAAGCTGGAAGAGCTATTGTAGCTGTCTATAATTATAGAAATGATGATCCAAAACCATATATAATCCTAACTAATGATTATGGAAAGTCATGGAAATTAATATCTAAAAATAATGGTATTCCTAGTGATCACTTTGTAAGAACAGTAGCCGAAGATCCTTCAAAATTTGGTTTGTTATATGCTGGTACTGAATTTGGAGCGTTCGTATCATTTGATAATGGTGACAACTGGAATTCATTACAATTAAATCTTCCTCATGTGCCTATTACAGACATGGAAGTAACTCAAAATGACCTTGCAATTTCAACTCAAGGAAGAGGGTTTTGGTTACTTGATAAAATCAATATTCTACAAGAAATTAATAAAATAACCTCAAATCAAAATACACCTCATATTTTTAAACCTGAGGGAGCTTTAAGAACTTCTCTAGGTGGTTGGAGATCAGGTGGAATAGGATTTGATAATGACATCTCATTTTATTTACCAAATAATGTAGAATTAGATAAAGTAAATATGAGAATTAAAGATCAAGAAGGTAATGATGTAATAAACCTAAAAGAAAGTGTCGAATATTTACACGATGTAGATTATGACTCTACAACAATATATGATGGGGTTCATACTTTTTATTGGGATTTAGCATATGAAGCACCCAAAATTCAGAAAGATTTCGTATCGATGTATTATAGTGCAAGAGGTGGATATGGTCCTGATGCATTACCTGGAATTTACATAATAGAATTGGAAATAGAAGGAGTAAAATATAATCAAGATTTTAAAGTATCTATAGATCCTAGATGGAACATAGCTAGGGAAGAATTAGTCAAACAATTCAATTCAGCTATGATTGTCAAGGATATGATTGAGGAATCTCAAGAAAAGTTAGATGAAATGAGAAATATCTCTGATCAAATAAATACATTCATAAACTTAACAAAAGAGAAAGATTTTCATAAAGAGATAAAAGAAAGTGGTAATAGTATAATATCTAAATTAAGAGAAATTGAAGAAAATTTATATCAGAATAAAATAGAAACTTCACAAGATGAAATTAATTATCCAAGAAAGTGGATGAATCATATTACACATTTATATGATAGAATAACTACCGATGATCAAGAACCCAATGACGGAATGATTAAAAGACTTGATGAGTTAAAGAGTGACTACCAAAGATTCATTGAACCTTATGATAAAATAATAAATGGTGACCTTAAGGATTTTACTGATATTTTATCTTCAAATGGTGTAAAGGGAATAATAATTAATTAGAAAGGTCTATAAACAATAAAAGGGCGTCAATTCTTATCGAATTTTTCGCCCTTTTCATTTTGAAATCACCGTGGTGCTTTCCAAACGCTAAACTACAGTTATAAGGTCCTTGAAGTTTCCGCTTAACAAGTTAAGTTTCCGCTTTGAGAGTTTGTTTCGCATTTGTTTCAAGTACCGTAGTACTTTCTTCATTTTTGAAACGAACCGAGATAAATCTCAACTTTAATATCTCTCGTTTAGTGTTACTAAATAACAAAGTATTTTAATTTCTCACAAAAAAAAGTCAATAAAGTTTTCAACAAATTATCAACAAGATTTTATCACTAGAATGATATAGTTTTATTTTCTATAAGAAATAAAATTTTATATAAGAATTAACTGTCTTCTTATGTTTCTTCCTCTTAATTAAATATTTTAACACATAATAAGAGTAGGAAGGTCTATAAACAATAAAAGGGCGTAAATCCTTATCGAATTTTTCGCCCTTTTCATTTAAAAATCACCGTAGTGCTTTCCAAACGTCAAGCTACAGTTATAAAGTCCTTAAAGTTTCCACTTAATAAATTAAGTTTTTTCTTTGAGAGCTTGTTGCAACTTTGTATATTGGAACCGTAGTTCCTTTCTACCTTTCTGCCTCAAGCCTAGACGAATCTAAACTTTAATATCTCTCGCTTGATGTTACTAAGTAAGACATTTTTTTATAATGAATCAAAAAAAAAATATTGAAATTATCAACAATTTATCAACACTTTTTATACTGGCTTTTCAACATGAAAATTGGTGTTTATTAAGATATTTTGTGGATAATCGCCAGAACTAGCTCTCTTTGAAGCTTAACATCTCCACAAATAACTTAATACTTTCCCTCAGATATAAATCATTTTTAATCTTTTTTAATAGATCTTCTTCCTTTACAGGGAATATCTCAGATATTTCTACTGAAGTATTTAAGTTATTTGACTTTGAATCATTATTCTTTTTTTCATTAAGTCTTTTATTATAATTAAGAGATATAGATTTTTTATTTCTATTTTTTCTCGTTTCTTCAACAAATGATAAATAATTGATAAATGAAGAATCATTTTTAATATCATAATTAAAAGCAGAAGTAAGATGATCCACTAAAGGTTCAGTTATATAATTGATATTATCATATGAAACATTTCTAATTCTATCCCAATCTAGTGCATTATCTCTTGAGTTCTCAGTATAAATTGATCTGTCATATATATTAGGAAACTCTATATGAGGCTCTATTCCAATCTTTTGAGTACTACCACCATTAACTCTATAATATTTTGCTAAAGTTATTTTAAGTTGACCAAATTGCATACTAGAATTAGGGAAAAATCTTTCAAGATCAATTAAATTTTGAACTGTTCCTTTACCAAAGGTAGATTCACCAACAACTAAACCTCTATTATAATCTTTTAGTGCACCTGAAAAAATTTCAGAAGATGACGCTGTAAAAGAATTATTAATTACTAACAAAGGACCTTTATAATGAATATTTCGATCAAAATCCTTTTCAACTTCTATTCTTCCTGATGCAGATTTTATCTGCACGACAGGGCCGGTTTCAATAAATAGACCAGTTAGATCTATTGCTTCCTGTAATGAACCTCCCCCATTATTTCTTAAATCAATTATAATTCCGTCAACTGATAATGATTTTAAAGAGTCTATGCACTTTTTAACATCTCTAGTGACACTCTTGTAATTTTGTAGACCTTTCTGAGCATCTTCAAAATTTATATAAAAACTTGGAATCTTAATTAGACCTAGATTATATGAATTATTGTTTGCTCTGTAAGGTATTACCTCATAGGTAGCATCTTCATCAACAACATCAACTTTGTCCCTAACTAATCTTACAGTATCAGGGTAATCGTCAATATTTGATTCTTTTTTTAATATTAGTAGCTGAACTACTGAACCCTTAGGACCTTTAATTTTTGAGACAACATCATCAAGTCTCCAACCTATAATATCCTCAAAAACATCACTATCTCCTTGACCTACTCCTATGATTTTATCTCCCTTTTCTAACTCTTTACTTCTATATGCAGGGCCACCAGGCATAACCTGAAAAATTGTGGTATACTCAACATCTTGCTGAAGTCTAGCTCCTATTCCCTCAAAAGTTTTACTCATATTAATTTCAAACCTGTCTGCATTTACTGGTGAAAAATAATTTGTGTGAGGATCATATAGTTCAGCGTATGAATTGATAAACATTTCAAATACATCTTCAGAATTAAATTGTGAGATTGTTTTTAAAAACCTTTTATATCTCTTATTTAATGTTTCTTTATTGCTATCCCAATCTTTACCTAGTATTTTCAAATTCAGAATTGCATTTTTAATTTTCTTTTCCCAATAAGTATTCATTTGATTTATGTCATCAAACCACTCAGCATCTTTCCTATTAAATATTAACTCATCATTATTAGTAAAATCTGGTTCGTTTTCAAGAATAGAAAAAACATAATCAATTCTATTTTTTACCCTTTCGTTATAAACTGTGAAGATCTCATAAGCAGGCTCTAAATAACCAGAAATAACATAATCATCCATCTGATATTGATATTGATTAAAATAATTTATATCTGAAGAATAGAAATATTCTCTGTTAGGGTCTAATGATGAAATGTATTTCTTTAATATTTTTTCTGATAAAGAATCATCTAAAGTTACTTTCTTATAATGATATTTAGATAATAGCTGATAAATCAATTTAGATTGTTCCCTATGTTTTGCTTTTGGGTAC
>CACOFQ010000010.1 GCA_902626505.1 uncultured Marinoscillum sp. | reverse complement strand
TAAAAAACTAAAACCTACTGAAATTGAATTAGACTCTTTTATTGATGTAAAAGGTTGGAAGTCTATAGGAAATAAAATTTCAATCGATAAAATAAGATCAGGTACATTTTCTCTTCTTGAAAGAAAAGAAGTAGAGGGTATAGTTGAAGTAGAAGGAGTAGAGGAGAAACCAAATAAGGATATTTCTACAGATAATAAAGAAAATAATTTTGATGTTGGGGAAACTTTAGAGTTAGATTTAGACACGGATCAATTAAATATATTTGATGAAAAAGATTAAGGTTGCGGTTGATATTGGTAATTCTAATATTGTAATTGGTTTACTTATTGATAATAACTGGGAAAAGGTCTACAGATTAAGTTCAAGAAAGAATATTACTTACTGGTCTTTCAAAAATAAACTGAAAAAAATAATATCTCTAAATGAATTTAACCCTTCAAATGTTGAGTCAGTTGTAATTAGTAGTGTAGTCCCATCACTAACAGATATTGTAAGGCTTTCTTGTAAAGATATGCTGTCAGAAAATATTTATATTATTAAATCAAAAGAAGTAAATCTTATCAAAATAAATATTGATGATATAAATGAAATAGGTACAGACTTAGTTAGTAATGCTGTTGAGGCTTCAAGTATGTATGATGAGAACGTGATTGTAGTAGACTTTGGTACTGCACTAACCTTTACAGTAATTTCAAAATCTAATGAAATTCTTGGTGTTAACATTGTCCCGGGACTTCAGACTGCAATAAATTCACTATATAAGAATACAGCAAAACTTCCTTCTATAGAGATAAAAGTTCCAGATAAGGTAATTGGAAAAAACACTATTCATTCAATTCAAAGTGGTATAATGTTTGGATATGTTGGTTTAATTAAGGAAATGCTGGAAAAAATCAAGTCTGAATTAACAGGAAATACTAAAGTTATAGCTACTGGCGGATTATCAAAATTTGCAAAGCCTCTTAAAGGTTATTTTAATGATATATTACCAACCTTAACTTTAGATGGAATGATTAAAATTTTAGATAAAAACAATAAAAAAAAGTGATAAATTGCTGAAATATTTGAACTTAAATATCTTATTTAAGTATATAAGATATTGATATTAATAAAATTAAATAAACAACGTTATGAAAAGTGTTATTACTTGTGATATGGAGGGTAGAGTTCTAACCATGAATAATGGTGCAGAACAAATTTTTGGTTATAAGAAAGAAGAAATTATTGGAAAGAAAAGAGTTTCAATTTTCTCACCTGGTGAGATTGTGATCCAAAATGTTGGTAATTGGCTAGCAACTGCTGATAAATTTGGTGAATTTATTGGTAAAACATACTTCTTGAAGAAAGACGGAACAAAAATTAATGCCAAAATAAGGATAACTCCACTATTCGGTAATGGAAAAGATAAACCTCAAACTGGTTACTGTGGTGAAACAGTTTTAATTGATGAAAAAGTAGACGTATCGATTAACTTTTTAACAAAAATAATTAAAGGTGTCGCAATAACTAGGGTTCCATTTACAAGTGCCTCAATATTTCCAATGCTTGCTATAGCTGCTTACTATGCAGGACTTGGTGATGGTTTATTTAGTGTTACTAATTTGTTATTAGCAATATTTGGTGTTCTTTTATTACACTTATCATCAAACGTATTTAATGATTACTTTGATGTTAGCGATGGTACAGATGAAGCTAACAATGAATATTTTCAACCTGCTGGAGCAGCAATAACTGGTGGTAGTAGAGCAATAGAACTAGGGATTATTACTTTAGAGAAAACAAAAACAGTAGCATTATCACTCTTATTTTCCTCACTAATAATTGCAGGTTTTCTATTTTATAATATTTTTAATGTAACAGGAGCGACTTCTAACGTTGAAGGTGCATTGGCTGTTGGTCTATCTGGTTTATTTCTCGGATACTTTTATACAGCAAGACCTCTAAGACTTGTTGCCAGGAGAGGACTAGGAGAGCTAGCAATATTCTTTGCATTTGGTCCATTGCTTACACTTGGTACTGGATATGCAATATCTACAGAGACTATTGAATTTCTTTCTAGTGAGTTTTACATGCTTTTGTCCCTTGGTATTCCATTTGGTTTTCTAACTACTAATATTTTATATATAAATCAATTTCCTGATGCTGTAAGTGATGCCAGTACAGGAAAAAATCATCTAGTTGTCACGTTTGGAAAGAAAGCTGCCAGATGGGGTTATTTAATTATTTTATCTTTAGCATTTTATTCATCAGTATACTTAAATAATTTATTAAATGTTCACGAAAACTTTAATTCAAATATTTTTTTAGTAGGAAATGCTTTATTGTACTTATTTGGTTTATCCATTTTCATGAAGTTGTTAAAGAATTATGAGAAGAGAGAGTTAGTTAATGCTAATATTCAGACTATAGTTTTACAAACATTATTCTGTATATTTTACATCATTTCTCTTAATCTATTCTTTATTTGATGAGACTATATATTATCCGTCATGCTGAGACGGAATATAACAAAAGAGGTATAATTCAAGGATCAGAGGTAGATAGTGATATTAATAGTACAGGTGAGAAACAATCTGAATCATTCTATAATTATTATAAAAATATAAAGTTTGATAAAATATATGTATCTGCTCTCAAGAGAACTTTTCAGACAGTTGGTAGGTTTGTAGATAATGGTACTCCCTATGAAAAAATAATAGAATTCAATGAAATAAGTTGGGGAGTAAATCAAGGTAAAAATGATGATCTGGAGGACTATAAAAAGCTTATTGATACATGGTTAGCTGGGGATCTAGATAATAAATTTGATGAAGGAGAATCACCAAATGAAATGTCAGAAAGGCTAGTGAATGGTTTTAATAAAGTCTTAAATGATAATCACGATACTGTACTTATGTGCATTCATGGTAGAGCGTTAAGAATATTATTATCTAAAATTATAGATAATGATTTAACTAAAATGGATAGATATATACACTCAAACACTGGATTATATATAATAGATTATATTAATGATGAATTCAATATAGTTGAGATGAATTCAAGAAAACATATTGAGATTTAATTATTTTTTTGCGGTTACTTTTTTCTTTGTCGCAGTAGTTTTTCTTTTTGTTCTTTTCTTAGGTTTTTCTTCGACTACTTCTGCTATAACATCTGCTAAAATTCTACCACAATACTCACACAGAATAATTTTTTTCTTCTCCTTAATTTCTGCTTGACGCTGTGCTGGTACTACATTAAAGCATCCACCACATGCTCCTCTAGAAACTTTTACAACTGCAAGTCCATTTCTTTGTCTTTCCACAAGTTTTTCATATGAAAGTAGAAGATTGGATTCTATTTTTTTTGAAGCTTTAGTTTTTTGAGTAGCTAACTTTTTTTCTTCATCTTGGCTCTCTTGAGAAAGTGTATCTAAATCTGCCTTTTTTCGTTTTAAAACTTCATTTTTTTCTTTAATAACTTTTTTTGTAGCCTTAATTTCTTCTTTAATTTCTTCAATTTTTACTTCGTTCTCACCACTTTTTTTTGCAAATAACTTTGTATCTAACTCTTGCAACTCAATTTCTTTAGAGATAGCATCATATTCCCTGTTATTTCTAACATTCATTTGCTGATCTTTATATTTTTTAATGAGTTTTTTTGCTTCTTTTACTTTATTTTTTAATTCCTCAATATCATTATTTTTATCTTCTATGTCTGCATTGAAATTATCGAGTCTAGTATTGATTCCAACTAGCTCATCTTCAAGATCTTGAACTTCTTCAGGTAAAGCACCTCTAACTTTTTTAATATCAAAAATTTTAGAATCAATCTCTTGTAACTTTAAAAGATTATCAAGTTTTTTTTGTATGCTATTTTCCATGTGATTAATAATATTTTATCGGATTAGTATTCTCATTTGATGAATGAAGTGCAATATTAATTAAATTTTTGTTTAAAAATTCAAAAATTAAATCTTTTGTAAATTGCTCACTTTCATAGTGTCCAATATCGATTAATGTTATCTTATTATTTGCTTCAAAAAAGTCATGGTATTTAAAGTCAGATGATATGAGTACGTCAGCTCCTTTTTTGATTGCTTCTTTTATTAAAAAGCTTCCTGATCCACCACAAACTCCAATTTTCTTTATTTTATTATTAATTACTTTGGTGTGTTTTATTGATCCACAATTAAATTTTTTCTTTAGTTCCTTTAATAATAAATGAAAATTTATCTCTCTTGATCCAATCATTCCAGATCCCACATCTCTTGATTCTATATTATTATTTTGAATGTAATAGTTTGGTTCGTCATATGGATGAAATTCCTCAATAGTATTTATTAAACTACTTTCAATACTTTTATCAAAATATATTTCAAGTTTTATTTCTTCAATTTCCTCCTTAAAATTTTTATTTCCAATACTTGGTTTAGATCCTTCTAATGGAATATATGTTCCTAAACCCTTTTCTTGAAATGAACACTCTTTATAATTTCCAATTTGACCTGCACCTACGTCAAATAGCTTATCCAAAAAATGATTTTTATCCTTTTCAGGTATATAAACCTCTAATTTTTTATTAAATCCATATTTTGGAAGTATGAACTTAGTGTTTTTAAGATTTAGTAAATCACTTATTTTTTTATTTACTCCCTCTTTTATATTATCAAGATTAGTGTGTATAGCGTAGATGTTAATATTATTTGATATTGCTTTTTGAATTACTCTTCCTACCCAATGCGATGAGTTAATAGATGATATTCCTCCAAAGATAATAGGGTGGTGAGAAATGATAAGGTTACATTTTTTACTAATGGCTTCATCTACAACTTTTTCGGTACAATCAAGAGAGATGAGACATCCTAAAATTTCTGATGAATAGTCACCAACCATTAATCCTGAATTATCATAGCTTTCTTGATAAATTGGTGGTGCCCATTCCTCTAAACATTCGATAATTTTCTTTAATTTCATGTTTTATGTATTCTCTTAAAAAAATAATACTCTATATACCCTCATTATTATTTGGGTTTTTTAGTGGTCTGACTAACTTCTTATATAAAAAAAATATACTTAGACCAAAAAATTATAAGACAAAGATAATCTCTATTGGTAATTTAATCATGGGTGGTGCAGGAAAGACTCCAACTGTTGAATATATTGCTAATTATTTTATTAGTAAAAACTTGCGTTTTGCTATCATTAGTAGAGGTTATAAAAGGCAAACTAAAGGAATGGTAGTAGCAACAAAAAAGGATAATTACCTGACTATTGGAGATGAACCATCTCAATACAACAAAAAATTTTTTGGTAATGCAGTTATAATTGTTTCAGAAAATAGAAATTTAGCTCTGGATTATTGTGATAATAATAATATTGAATACGCAATAATGGATGATGCTTTCCAGAATTTAACATTTGAAAAAGACATCAATGTTTTGGTTTCTTCTTTTAAAAAACCATTTTTTTATGATGATAGATTCCCTATGGGAATGCTTAGAGAATCAAAAAATAATGCGCATAGAGCTGATTTAATGGTTTATTCTAACTGTCCAAAAAATATAGTAGGTCAGAAATTAAAAAGGTTTAAGACCAAATCAGAATATTATCTAAGACCTAAAACTCCTATTCTTTTTTCATCAGTGAAATATAAGAGACCAAAAAAAATATTTGGTTCAAGAATTAATAAAGATACAATTTTAGTTTCATCAATTGCTTATCCAGAAAAATTTTATGAGTATATGTCTTCAAAATATAATGTAGTTGAAAAAATTCAATTTAAAGATCATCATAACTACACTGAAGATGATTTAAAGGTAATTACTAGAAAATTAAGTGATAATATATCATTAGTAACAACTGAGAAAGATGCTGTTAAATTATGTGAATTCTCTGATATTTTATCTGGCTATAATGTATATTATATCCCAATTCATATTGAGTTTTTATTTAATAATGACCTTACTGATTATCTAGAGAATTTATGAGGAAATTTTTATTTATTATTTCTTTTATTATTTCTTATAATAGTTATTCTCAGCAAATAGGGGAACAAACTATTGATGAAAATCCAAATCCACGTCAAAATAATCAAAGTCAGAGAACTATTCTAGATGATTCTTCAAAAGTTATTTATAGTCTAAAAACAACTAAATATTTATTAAAAGAAAAATTTAGTGATGGAGATTCTATCCTTGTATCACCTGACTCTTCACTTACAGATTTTGAAAAGGTATATGGTGATGAAATTAATCACTTTACCTACCAAAGTCTTGGAAATGTTGGTACACCTCTTTATAATATCTTCTCTTATTATGATGATAATTTTTTACTATCAAGTGGAATTAATTCTGTTGATAATTATTATTTCACAAAATCTGTGCCTAAGTTTTATAATAGTCGCTCTCCATTTATTGATTTGTCCTTATTTTTTGGTGGAAATGGCAGGTCTCTAGTTGACTTTATTTTTACGAGAAACATAAATAAAAATTGGAATATAGGATTGGATATTCATAGGATATCATCAGATAAACAGATATCCCCTTCAAAGAATAAGGGAGATAAAAATATATCATCATCACTATTTAAAATTTTTTCTTACCATTCCTCAAAAAATAAAAGACTTACATTTTATTCTGACTTTGTAACATTTAAGTACAACATATTTGGTTATGGTGGGGTTAGTATTGATCCCGAAACCTTACCCTTGGAATTTTATACCTATGACGACTTTCAAACAAGACTATCAGAAATAGAAAATATTGAGCAAAGGAATAGGTTTAATATTTTTTTAAATTATAAAATTCTCAATGGATTAGAAGTATACAATGATTTTAATTACAATAATCAAGGTTTATTTTATAGTGACGAAAATCTATCTTTAAACAGTGGGTTTTATGATAACTTCTTTATTGATAATAATAAAACATCAGATTCATTAAAATTTAAAACATTAAATAATAGAATTGGATTAAAAGGTTCTCTAAAGAGTATTAGATATAAAATTTACGCAAATTTTAAAAATATAAATTACAGATATACTACTGATAATGAGTCATCTGTGATTAACAGATTATTTGTTGGTGCTAATTTTAAATACCTGAAAAACAAAATTAAATTAGATGGTGATATAAAGATTAAATCAACAGGTGATTATAGTCTTAGAGGAAATATGGATGTTGGATTTTTAAATGTTTCTTATTACAGTGGATTGTATGAACCAAACTTAATTTTTAATGAATACTCTGGGAATCATCACAATTGGAATAATGATTTTAATTCAACGTTTATTAATGTTTTAGACAGTAGAGTTTCATTTATAAATGAAAAGATATCATTTAGTCCATTTTTTAGATTTATAACTGTTAATGATCACATTTATTTATCTGAAGATAAAATACCAGTTCAAAATGGTGAGACAATAATTAATAATCAATTTGGTGTCAATTTTAAAATTAGTTTGTTTAACGAAATAATAAATATCGACAATAGATATACATATAATATCCTCTCAGAAGAGGCTAATAGTATCATTAATGTTCCAAAACATCTTAATTATTCTAGAATTTATTTTGCTGGTAAATGGTTTAAAAATACAATTCCTGTACAATTTGGTTTGAATATGTATTATAGGTCAAAGTATTTTGGAAATGCTTATGAACCTAGTTTACAGAGTTATTTTGCCCAAAATTCATTTGAGTTACAGGAATACTTTAGGTATAACATATTCTTTAATATGCAAGTAAAAAATCTACGCATATTTCTAAAAATGACTCATTTTAATCAATTTGATAGATTTGAAGGATATTTTGTGACCCCTTATTATCCAGCTCAGAAAAAAGTATTAGATTTAGGTGTTAGGTGGTATTTTTTTAACTGATGAAACTTAAATTATTAACTTCTTTATTTTTCATATCATTTGGTTCTTATGCCCAGACATATCTCAAGCTAAATGGCGCAACATCGTTACTTGGTATTCCTGGTATTGGTATAGAAGTACCTGTATCAAAAAAAATGAGTTTTCAGTTAGATGCTACTATGTCATTTTGGAACTCAGTTTCTATTGGAAAGTATTCAGAGAGGCCATATGTCTTTAATCAAATATTTCCAGAGATAAGGTATTATACTAAATCAGTTAATGATGGATTTTATGTTGGCACTCATTTTGGTTATGGGATGTTCAAGTTATCTAAAAATTCATCTTATGCTTCCCAAAATAAGTATCAGTATGGGCATATAATATTTGCTGGAATTAGTACTGGTTATCAGTGGAAGATAAAAGATAAGTGGCTCATTGATGCCTATGTAGGTGGAGGATGGTCAAAAGCAACCTATGAAGGTTTTGAGAAAAAAACAGGAATTAGATACGATTTAGATTCTAATGTAAATTTTAGTGGACAGTGGATACCCTACAGAGGTGGTATTATGATAGGATATAAATTTTAAGGTGAAATATGATTTTATCTAAAACCGTAGATTTTAATATAGTTAAATACACCTCACTAATTCTTTATTTTCTTGTTATTTATGTTAACTATTTAGCAAATGCTCTTCCTATTGGAGGACTTACTACTGGAGAGGTTTCCAGCCTATTAGATAATTTATTTACTCCTACCGGTTTTACTTTTTCAATTTGGGGAGTCATATACCTTAGTCTTTTTATTTTTTTGATAAGTTCATTTAGAACTCCAGATAATATGAAAACATTTATTAGAAAGATTATTATAATATTCATGGTTAATTGCTTATTTAATATATCATGGATCTTTGCTTGGCACTACAAGTTTTTTTCTCTTTCTCTTATAATAATGATATCTCTATTATATACTCTTATCCTCATCTCTAAAGAAATCAAGGGTAGCTACAAAGACTTTAAATCATCATATTTATATAATATTACCTCGTTTTCATTTAATATTTATTTTGGGTGGATAACAGTGGCCACAGTAGCAAACTTTACTGGTTTACTTGTTTCTTTTGAATGGGGTGGACTTGGAATATCTGAAGAGTTATGGACTTCCTTTATAATACTAGTTGCGACTATTATTGCTATGATAACATTTATAAGAAATAAGGCTATATGGTATCTATTTCCTGTGATTTGGGCTTTCTATGGTATCTATTTTAAGCATATTTCTGGAATTTTAAATACTATTTATCCTACTATTTTAATTACTTTACAAATTGGGATGTTAATATTCTCTATATTAATTATAAGATTTTATTATTTAAAAATGATTAAATCAACTGATGAATTATTACAATAAATATGTTATCTAATAATAATTAAAACTCAAAACCTTAATTTTAAAATATTAGTTTTTTATGCTTTATAAAATCGGATACATTATTTTATAAATAATAATGGTTATTAATATTTACTGTATTTTAAATGATATAACATATTTCATTCCTGGGGAGATACTAATTAATTTTATGTTAATACTTCTTATGATACTGTCTTTAAGCGAGTATTTTTCAAATAAAAAAAAGCTAGTTATTGATATAACTAGCTTTAAAGTATTAGTTTAAATATTAATAACTAATTTTCTATTGTTATAACGCCATACATATTGTTATGTACAGAACACTGATAATAATAAGTACCAGGCTCTGAAGGTGTCCATCTAATACTTCCATTAGTTTCACCATTATTTATAACATTTGTTGCTTGATTAAGTGTTCCGGTTCCCTGTTCAGTTTTAATATAAAATGGATGACCAGATGCACTTATATCAAAAAATATTTCATCACCAACTGAAAAAGTTATTGTAGGATCACCCCCTGAAACAGATCCATTATTATCATTCCCACTTAAATAATAATCACTATTACTTGAAGAAGTGGAGTTATAACTACTACTACTCGATGAGGTAACATAAATTATTAAGTCACCAGATGCATTATTTATTGGTTGATAATTATCATCAGTATAATTATTACAAGACAAGAAAATAAATGCAAGAAGAAATCTAATATTTTTCATTTGTGTTTATTTTAATTGTTAATTATAAAAATTCATACGAAATTTTAAAGTAAAAGATTATGTCATCTTTATTTTATATTGTGATTTTTATAAAAGTAAATTTTAACTTCTTAACAATTTGATTTTTTAGTAAGGTATTTTTAAATTTAAAATATGCTTAGACACTTTGTCCCACAAAAATATAAGCTCTTAGTAAGAATTATTGCTATTATAACTGCTCTTGCATTTATATTCTATAGAACATAATTATAGTTTATACCACTTATCATTAGTTAAAAATAAATTTATAAGTATTAAATTTAGTTTATGAAGTTTTGGGAAAGTCCTATTATAAAGATATTAGGTTGGAAAGAAGAACCTAAAGGAGTTGCTAATGTAATGTCTGTGTGTATGCTTATTGTAATAGTTGCAGCTTTTTTTTTACTTTCAAGTATTCAAGAAATAAAATTGGTATCAACAATTATTTGGGGTTCAATAATTATATTTTTTATGCTTTTAGCATACGTGATCATAAAAAGGTTTTTATAAATATTTGATTTAAGTCCTTTTTATCAAGTTGATATTTATTAATGATCTAACTAAATTAGAAATATGAAGAATTTATACTACTTATTTATACTGTCTTTTTTATTAATTTCATGTGAAGAAGAAGTCCCTCCTGTGACTTATACTCTTACTACTCAGGTAACTCCGGCAGGTTCTGGAACAGTTACCCCTTCTTCTGGAACATATAATGAGGGTGAAAGTGTAACTATTGCAGCTACTCCTTCTGCTAACTATAACTTTAAACAATGGACAGGAACTGGAAGTGGAACCGCAAACCCACTTACATTTAAGATAAATTCTAATACATCTATTACAGCCGAGTTTGAGCTAATAGATGCCGATGGAGATGGGGTTACTGATGCGCTTGATAAATGTCCTAATACTCCAGCTGGCACAGCGGTAAATTCAGAGGGATGTGCTACATCACAACTTGATTCTGATGGTGATGGAGTTACCGATGATAAAGATTTATGTTTAGATACTCCAGAAGGAAAAACTGTAGACGAAACAGGTTGTTCATCTTCTCAAAAAGATACTGATGGTGATGGAGTTACCGACGATAAAGATCTTTGTCCTGACACACCAAGTGGTGCAGATGTAAATTCAGATGGATGTTCAAGTTTTACCTCAAATTTCAATAATGTTTACTGGAGATGTGATGCTTCTACTGAGGATTGCGACTCCTATGTTTGGTTTTTAGATAATAATATTAACCTAAGCTTTGAGGATGAAAACAGTTATTTTACCTGTTTTATTATACCTCTTGATGGAGAAGATATCGCAAAAGATTTTGTAAAATGGAATCAAGAAGGTGAAAACTGGTCTCTATCAAGTGAACTTCTATATAATTATTCAGATTCTATAAGTTTTGTTTGGACTTGGATGAAAGATGGTAAAATAGATAACAAGTGGTTTTATAAGTATGTAGTTAAAGGTAATGCCTTATTTGCTACAAATTTTAATCAAGAAGAAAATAAAGAATATAATGCTTCATTTTTTAAAGCAGAATCAAAACCAACCTGTACCTCAGAAATTGATACAGATGAAGACGGAGTTACAGATGATAAAGATCAATGTCCAAATACCCCCGAAGGAGAATCTGTTGATGAAAATGGGTGTTCCGCTTCACAAAAAGATACTGATGGTGACGGTGTTAAAGATAATATAGATCAGTGTCCTGAAACACCTGAAGGGGAATCTGTTGATGAAAATGGATGTTCAAGTTCTCAAAAAGATACAGATAGTGATGGAATTACTGATGATAAAGATAACTGTATAAATATTCCTAATTCTGACCAACTTGATACTGATGAAGACGGGATAGGAGATGTATGTGATGAAGATGTTGATGGTGATGGAATAACTAATGATCAAGATATTTGTCCTGACACCCCTAAAGATACAGATGTCAATTCAGAAGGATGCCCCGTAATTTATCTTGCTGAAAATGGAGTTACCATTAAGGCAAAAGATGATGCCCAAGTCGGTTCTTTATACAAGCTAAAGGGAATATCGTATACTGTAGTTGATAATGAAAGTATAGCTGGTTATATAAGTTCTACAATTCCTTCTGAATATCAGTATTTAGTTACCTCAAGAGTTACTTCTTTAGGGTCACTTTTTCATAATAACAAGGCTGATGATATTAATGTCAGTTCCTGGGACGTAAGTAATGTTGAGTCTATGTATTATACATTTGATTTGGCATCAAATTTTAATAATGATATAAGTGCTTGGGATGTCAGTAAAGTCAAGTCTATGACAGGAATTTTTAAAAATGCTTCATCATTCAATCAAGATATTAGCTCATGGGACGTAAGCAATGTTGAAAGTATGAATAGCATGTTTAATTATGCTTCATCATTCAATCAAGATATAAGCTCATGGGATGTAAGCAATGTAACTGATATGTATAGCATATTCTATTATGCTTCATCATTCAATCAAGATATTGGTAACTGGAATGTAGGTAATGTAACTGATATGAGAGGTATATTCTATGGAGCTACCTCATTCAATCAAGATATAAGCTCTTGGGATGTGAGTAAAGTGGTCTATATGAGTACTATGTTTCTTGGTACACCATTTAATCAGGATATAAGTTCTTGGGATGTAAGTAATGCTATTACAATGCGATCAATGTTCCACCAGAATTCTTCATTTAATCATGATATTAGCTCTTGGGATGTTAGTAGTGTTACTGATATGAGTTATATGTTCTATGCTGCTGAGAACTTTAATCAGGATATAAGTTCTTGGAATGTAAGTAATGTTACAACTATTGAGGGCATGTTTCATAATGCAACTAGATTCAATCAGGATCTAAGTGGTTGGGATTTAAGTAATATAACAGAATGCTCTAATTTTTATTTTAATGCTGATTCCTGGACACTACCTCGACCTAATTTAGATGGCTGCACATTTATTTATCTCGCCGAAAATGGAATAACTGTCGTAGCAAAAGATAACGCACAGGTAGGGGAAACTTATGCACTAAACGGTATAAACTATGCCGTAGTTGATGATTCTAATATTAAGAATTATATAAATGAAATAGACGCATCTAAACTTCAGTACTTAGTTACTACTAAAGTTACAAGCATGTATGCGCTTTTCCATAATTATAATGCAAGTGGTATTGATATTTCCTCATGGGATGTTAGTAATGTTACAACTATGGAATACATGTTTGATAGAGCAGAAAACTTTAATTCAAATATAAGCTTTTGGGATGTAAGTAATGTAACCAATATGAGGGGCATGTTCAAGAGGGCATATAAGTTTAATCAAGATCTTAGTGGGTGGGATGTAAGTAAAGTTACAGAGTGTTCTCATTTCGATCTTGATGCTAGTTCGTGGACACTATCAAGACCTGATTTAAAGAATTGTGGTGGGTTGATATATCTTGCAGACAATGGAATAACTGTCGTAGCAAAAGATAATGCACAGGTAGGGGAAACTTACACATTAAACGGTGAATCCTATACCATAGTTGATGATTCTAATATTAAGAATTATATAAGTATTACAAATGCGTCTGATCTTCAGTACTTAGTTACTACCAAAGTTACTAATATGTATGCTTTATTTTATTTAGATGATTCAGATGGTATTAATATCTCCTCTTGGGATGTTAGTAATGTTACCAATATGGGATATATGTTTGATAAAGCAGAAAACTTTAATTCAAATATCAGTTCTTGGGATGTAAGTAATGTAACCAATATGAGGGGTATGTTCAAGAGAGCATATTGGTTTAATCAAGATCTTAGTGGCTGGGATGTAAGTAAAGTTACAGAGTGTTCTGATTTTAAAGTTGATGCCAATTCCTTTGACCTCCCTATTCCAAGTTTTACATTATGTGACCCCAATTAATTTTTATTAATATATAGGTTCTTAGGTATTGCTAAATATCATAAATTTAAATTTTTGCTTAGGTTTGAGTCATGAAATTACCATCAAAGAAAAGAATAATAATAGAGTTTAGTCTTATCGCCATATGGTTTATTTTAAGATATACTCTTGAAAGCTACTATAGTATTGATATTCCTTTTTATATATCATTAGTAGTAATATTTTTAATATTATTATTTGCTCAAAATGTATTAGAAAAACTCAACATTAAATGAATGAATTCTCCTCGATGAGCGAAGCAGACATCTCAAATTGGTTCTTCTGGTTAAAAGTAGCAATGGGAGTGACCGCAATACTTTTAATACTACTATTTTATTATATAGTAGAAAAAATAGGAATGAAATAAATTTTTATTTAGTAAATAATTACTCTCTTGTCTGCCCCTGTAATAGATTTAAATTTACCTACAATCCCAGACGCTGAGTTACTGCTATAATTTTTAAAGTATTCAATTTTTATATTTCCGATTTTACTAATTTTTCCAACAGAACCTTTGTTAATATTACCCGAGTAATTTTGGTTATATTCAAATTTAACACCATTGATCTCTTTTAATTTACCAGTGTAGTTTCCTAGATCAGAATAAGTGTGTTTATTATGAAAGTCGAAATTTATATCATCAATACTACTTATTTTTCCCATGTAACCACCTCTCTGATTTTCACTATAGTTTTTGTGGTATGAGATTGGTATATCATTTACAGACTTTATTTTACCAACAATACCAATAATTCTATTGTTACCTATTCTTTTGTGATATTCTATCTCTACATCATCTACTTTAGTTACTGAGCCTACAATGCCAGCAAAACTATTATCACTGTAATTCTTTGCATAATCAACACTTGAATATGAATTAATATATAGTCTAACTCCACTATGTAACTCTAACCATCTTCTTGGTCTAAATTCATAAATAGGATCATAGAAAAATCTTTCAGATAGAGAATCGTAAGAGAATATATAAATATTTTTAATGTTACTATTTGATGAATCTAACTCGAATACGATATTATCCTTTTTGATAAATACCCCTTCAATAATTCCTTCATTTCTGTCTAATTCAATACCTATATCTTGAGAAATAAGATTAGTAATTGAAAAAAGAAGTAATGCGGAAAGTAAATAATATTTTAAATTTTTCATAGACTAAATTTTAAATAAAGTTATTTAAATAATTATAATTAGAAGTTTTTTGATTATCAAAATACTATATTTATTTAATGAAGAATTCTAGAAGAAAATTTCTTAGAAATACAGCTTTAGGAATATCATCAATTCCTGCAGTTAGTTTTATTGGTAAATCTAATGATAACCAGTCTTTAAATGATATTTCATCATTCTTGAATAAATCTGCTCAGACATATTGGTCTGAAGTAAGAAATCTTTTCCCAACAGATAAAAATGACACTTATTTCAATAATGGCACTCTTGGAGTTCAATCAAACTATGTACTTAATGCTGTTATTTCAGATATGAGAAATAATGCTATAAATGGTGCTAAAACTGATTACAAAGGAGAAGGTCCAAATCTTTTATCCGGTTACGACCCTTACGAATCCATTAGAAAAAAATTAGGCAAACTAATTAACTGTGATTTTAAGGAATTATCTCTTATTCAAAATGCTACTTTCGGTATGAATTTTGTTGCTCACGGATTAGATCTAAAAAAGGGTGACGAAGTTATTAATACTAATCAAGAACATGGAGGTGGGTTTGCAGCATGGAGACAGCTTGCAAAAAGAAAAGGCATAATTTACAAAGAAGCTATAATGCCAGTTCCAGCTAATAATAAACAAGATATAATTGATTCAATATTAAATGAAGTAACAAAAAATACTAAAGTTATAGCAATACCTCATATTATTTCTGTTTATGGTACTGTTATGCCGATAAAAGAAATTTGTGAATTTGCGAGATCTAAAGGAATTTTTACAGTTATTGACGGTGCTCAGGCAGTAGGTCAAATAGATGTTGATCTCAAGGATTTAAAGTGTGATGCATACTACTCAAGTCTTCACAAATGGTTACTCTCTCCTCCTGGAAGTGGTATTTTATATTTAGATGAGAAAATATCTGCTGATATATGGCCAACACTTTCAAGTTATAATTGGGATAATCAAGATGACAAAGGATTTAGTTTACAACAGTCAGGGACTGGAAACCCATCCCTTAGAGTTGGGTTAGAAGCCTCCATAGACTTTTTTAATATGATAGGTAAAGATAGATGGCTTAGTAGAGTTAAAGAATTAGGTAAATATTTAAGAGATGGTTTAAAAGAAATGGATAATGTAGAAATAGTATCTTCACATAACGAAGATTTATGTGCTGGATTGACTACATATAAGGTAAATGGAGTAACTGGCCCTGAATTACAAAAAACATTATGGGATAAAGAAAGACTTCAACCACGATCAGTTGGAAAAGAGTTAATGAGACATTCTGTACATATTTATAATCAAAAGTCAGAAATAGAAAGAACCTTTAATGTAATTAAATCATTATCATGAGTCAAATTATTGATTTTTTTGCTGATGTTCCATTAATTTTTAGAACAGGTATTTTACTAGGTGGTATTGTTATATTTTGGATTTTAGAGGGTATAATACCTCTTTATTCATTTAAATATAAAAAAGGTAGACATGCTTTTTTGAATCTTTTGTTTACTACAACAACTGCAATCATAGGTTTTGGATTTGCTTTTTTATTACTTAAATCAACTGAAATAGTTAATGATAATCATTTTGGTATTATTCATTTATTTGATTTTCCTTTAATTTTTGAGGTAATAATTTCAATATTAATTTTAGATTTAGTTGGTGCATATTTAGTCCATTTTGTTGAACATAAAATTCCATGGATGTGGAAATTCCATGTAATTCATCATAGTGATAAAAATGTTGATGTTACTACAGGTCTTAGACATCATCCAGGTGAGACAGTATTTAGAATTATGTTTACAATTCTTGGTGTTTATGTTTCAGGAGCATCAATAGGAATGGTTATGTTGTACCAGAGTTTATCTGTATTATTTGCACATATAACGCATGCAAATATTAGTCTGCCTAAAAATATTGATAGAATTATTTCTTACATATTCGTAACTCCTAATATGCATAAAGTTCATCATCATTTTCAACTTCCATTAACTGACACAAATTATGGGAATATTTTTTCAATTTGGGATAGGGTTTTTGGAACTTTTTCATTTGTAGACAATTCAAAGTCCATAGTTTACGGAATAGATACTCACATTAATGATAAGAAAATAGATTCTTTTTCTGATTTGTTATTAATTCCATTTAAAAAGATGAAGAAAACAAATCAATCAAAGTTTTCATAAGTATGACTTTTGGTATTCCTTCATCAATAAAATCACTACATAATATTAAAAATTATATAGTAAAGACCCCATTAAAATTTTCTGAAAGATTATCAAAAGAAACCAACTCTAATATTTTTTTAAAACTTGAAAACATTCAAAAAACAGGTTCTTTTAAAGCTAGGGGTGCTCTAAATAAAATATTGAATATTAGTAATAATGAAGATGTTTTAGCTGCATCATCGGGAAATCATGGTGCTGCAGTATCTTACGCATTATCACAAAAAAATATGACTGGAACAATTTATGTTCCTAAAAATGTTAAGAAATCAAAAGTTAAAAATATAGAGTCTTATGGCTCTAAAGTTGTAAAATTTGGAGATGATTGTCTTGACGCTGAGAATGAAGCTATTCGTTTGTCTAAAGAAAATAATTTAACATTTGTTTCTCCATATAACGATCTAGATATTATTTCTGGACAAGGAACTATTGGCGTAGAGATAATGGAACAAAACAGTGAAATAGATGTTGTTTTTATAACAGTAGGCGGTGGTGGTTTAATATCAGGGGTTTCTTCTCATTTAAAGTCAGTAAATCCCAAAATAAAAGTAGTAGGATGCTCACCAATTAACTCTGCAATTATGATAAATTCAATAAAAAATGGGAAAATCATTAATACTGAATCAGAAGATACTCTTTCAGACGGTTCTGCAGGTGGAGTTGAAGAAGGATCAATTACTTTTGATATGTGTAAAGAATTAATTGATGAATTTTGTCTTATTTCAGAAGATGAGATTTCATTACAAATAAAAAATGCATTAAAATATGATGAGATCCTTGTTGAAGGATCTGCTGCGGTTGCTATCGCATCAGCAATAAAGATGAAGTCATTTATAGAAGATAAAAATGTTGCAATTATAATTTGTGGTGGTAATATTGGTTCAGATACATTAAATAAGATACTATGAATTCTAAATTTTATACAAAAGATCAAATTGTAAATACACTTAAAAATATCAATTTATTAGAATCTATTGAGAAAGGTTTTGTTGAATATTCTAAAGGAAATTCAGTTGTTCCACCAGTGGGAGAGTTATTATTTGATGAACCTCCTGGAGATGTTCATATTAAGTATGGATACATAAAAAATCAGGACAATTATGTTATTAAGATTGCATCAGGGTTTTCACAAAATTATAAAGTTGGTTTATCCTCAAGTCATGGTGTTATGGTAATGTTTGATAATAAAACAGGCTACCTTAAGTGTGTCTTACATGATGAGGGTTATTTAACTAATGTAAGAACCGCTGTTGCAGGTGCTATTTGTGCTAAATATTTAGCACCAACTAATATAAAAAATATTGGTATTATTGGTACCGGAATTCAGGCTAGGATGCAATTAGAATATCTAAAAATGGTTACTAATTGTAGAGAAGCTATAGTTTTAGGGAGATCTGAAGAAAAAATTTCTAAGTATATTGAAGATATGAAATCTCATGGCTTCAACATAAATGTTGCTGATAATTCTAAAGAATTATGTGAAAAATCAAATTTGATTGTTACAACAACAAATGCTAATGAATCACTTATTTATAAGAAAGACATAAAAAAAGGGACTCATATTACGGCTATGGGATCTGATACACCTGATAAAAGAGAATTAGATTCAGAAATTTTAAATATAGCTGATGCCGTGGTAGTTGATAGTATTCCTCAATGTTTAGAGAGAGGAGAAACTAAAAATGCTCTTGATAGAAACCTTATAAATAAAAATGATCTCATAGAAATTGGAGAGATAATTTCTTCAAATAAAAAATTAAGAAAAAATAATGACGAAATTACAGTTGCTGACTTAACTGGAGTGGCAGTACAAGATATTATGATAACAAACGCAGTTTATGAACAATTAACAAAATAGTATGAAAAACTTATTAAAAATCATTCTCATTCTAACAATATCATTTAATTCAGATGCTTCTTTCATTGAATCAAATAATAATATTAAGGATGTTATAAAAAATTTGAAATATAGAAATGTTGGACCAACAAGGGGAGGTAGAGTTACTACAGTTCATGGTGTAGAATCACAAAAAAATGTATTTTATATGGGTACAACAGGAGGAGGAGTTTGGAAAACATCAGATTTTGGAAATAACTGGTATAACATATCAGATGGATATTTTAAGTCACCTTCAATTGGTGCTATTAACGTATATCAAAAAAATCCTGATATTGTTTATGTAGGAACTGGTTCAGATGGTTTAAGATCAAATATTATTGTTGGAAAAGGAATTTATAAATCTGAAGATGCAGGTAAATCTTGGGATCATATAGGACTAGAAAATGTTGGTCAAATTGGTGCAGTAGAAATACACCCAGATGATCCAAATATTTTATATGTTGCTGCAATAGGTCAACCATTTAAAAATAATGAAGATAGGGGTCTATATAAAAGTATAGATGGTGGTAAATCATGGGATAAAATACTTTACTTATCAGACTCTATTGGTATTGTTGATGTAGAATTTGCACCTGATAACCCTAACACTTTATATGCCGCTTCATGGAGAGCAGAGAGAAAACCATGGACTATTATTAGTGGTTCAACTAATGGAGGAGCATATAAATCTGTTGATGCTGGAAAGACTTGGAATAAAATAGATTTAGGTTTTGATAGTAAGTACATAGGAAAAATTGATTTTGCAGTATCTAAATCAAACCCAAATAGATTATTTGTCATGGTTGAAGCGTCTGATAATAAGGGAGGTTTATATAAATCTGAAGATAGAGGTGTATCATTTAAACATATGAATAATAGGGAAGAGCTTGTTAATAGACCATTCTACTACTTAAATGTTGAAGCTAACCCATTAAATTCTGATATATTATATTCAAGTGCTAATAGGTTTATGATATCTAAAGATGCTGGAGAAACTTGGAAGTCTTATTCTACACCTCATGGTGATAACCATGATATATGGATTAATCCTTCAGATACATCAGTATGGATTCAGTCAAATGATGGCGGTGCCAATATTACATTTAATTCTGGGAAGACATGGACCACTCAATTTAATCAACCTACTGCAGAGATATATCAAGTAGAAGTTGATGATCAGTATCCATATTGGCTATATGGTGGTCAGCAAGATAATTATTCAACAGTATCCGTACCTAGTTTACCTCCTTATGGTCTTCAGGCTGGACCAAATGCTTATATTACTAATACAGGTGGTTGTGAGACAGGTCCTGCTGTTCCAAAACCAGGGAATCCAAATATTGTCTACTCAAATTGTAAAGGAAGATTTGGAGTGTTTAATAAAATTACTGGACAAGAAAAGCAGTATTACGTTGGTGCATCTAATATGTATGGCCACAATCCTAAAGACCTTAAATATAGATTTCAGAGAGTTTCGCCAATACACGTATCACCGCATGATCCTGATGTTATTTACCACGCCTCACAGTTCCTTCATGTTACAAATGATGACGGAGTTACGTGGGAGACAATATCTCCTGATCTAACAGCTTTTGAATCAGATAAGCAAGTTATTTCTGGTTCACCCATAACTAGAGATATAACTGGTGAGGAGTTTTATAGTACTATTTATTCTGTTAGAGAATCACCATTAAAAAAAGGCATTATTTGGGTTGGAGCAAATGATGGACCTGTACATATAACAACTGATGCTGGAAAAAGTTGGAAAAATGTTACTCCAAATAAAAATATAAAAGGAGGTAGAGTTGATTCTGTTGAACCTTCACAACACAATCATTCTAAGGCATTTGTAACAATTCTTAGGTATCAGTTAGGTGATTGGAGACCATATATATATCGAACTTATGATAATGGGAATTCTTGGGATCTTATAACTAAAGGAATTCCAGTTGATTATCCAGTGAGAGTACTTAGGGAAGATCCTAAGAGGGAAGGACTACTTTTTGCAGGAACAGAATTTGGTATGTTTATTTCATTTGATGATGGAAATAGTTGGCACTCATTCCAACAAAATTTACCAGTAACACCAATAACTGATATTAAAATTCATAGAAATGATATTGTTTTATCTACAATGGGAAGATCATTTTGGATAATGGATAATATTGATTATCTGCGAAGCTTCAGTTCTAATGATAATGATATTTTATATCCTGTTGCAAATGCTATAAGATATAGAAATCGACCATCAAATAGTAATCATGTTAGCTACCCAAGAACTTCCGTTGATATTGATTATAAAATAACAGAAGAGTCAGTAGGTGAAATTTTAATTCAGATTATGGACAATGAAAATAATTTAATTAATTCTTATAAGTCTATCGACAATAATACAAATATTGAGAATTATGAGATGTCAACAAATGAATTTACTTTCATTTCTAATAGCAATATATCAAAATCTGATGGTGTAAATAGGTTTAAGTGGGACATGAGACACAGAGGGTCTTGGAATAAAAATGCAAGGTTTTCATACAGAAATGGTCCAATGGCTAAACCAGGTCATTATAAAGTCATTTTAACTATAGATGGTAATTCTTTCACTGAAAATTTTGAAATAATTTCAGATCCAAGAATTAAAGATGTAACATCTGAAGTTTATGAGGAACAGGAAAAGATTTTACTTGAAATTAGAGATTTTATGACTGAGGTTAGGCTTTTTGAGGATAAGGTTTCTAAAATGTTAAAAAAGAAGCCAAAAAATAAAAAGTATATATCAATTGATAGGGAACTTAACACAAAGGAAGGCACTTACATGCAGCCTATGTTAATTGACCAAATAAGATATTTGCAGTCAATGTTAAGTAGGGCTGATCAAAAACCTGGTAAAGATGCTTTAAATAGATTAATAGAGTTAAAATCAGAATTTAATGCGTTGAAGAATAAGTTAGGCTGATAAGTCAATACCTAGTTTAGATTCAAATTTTTTTCTTTCGTATTGAAGAACTCTATTCGATTCACTTAGACTTACGATTTTAAACCTAATTCTTTTATTAGGTTTTATCTGACTAATTTTTGAAATATCAGTTTTACAAATATTTCCAATAATAGGATAACCTCCAGTTGATTGAGAGTCACTCATTAGTATAATTGGGTTACCGTCTCTAGGAATTTGAATGGTTCCTTTAGTAACAACTGTGCTTTCAATTTCATCATTACAATTAAGTTTAATTGAATTATTTGTAAGTCTTAAACCCATTCTGTCACTATTTGGAGAAATATTAAAGTCATTATTAAGTAATTTTTTTTTATTATCAACTTTATTAAAATGCATTCCTTTTATTATTCTTATAATATTATTTTGATCATATCTTTTTATGAAAGATGATGGTATATTTTTGATTTTAGGATTTTTTATATTTTGAAAATAAATAGTATCATTTTTATTAAGCTTTGTTCCTGAAATTCCTCCAATTCTAATTTTTTCATATGTTGATAAGCTTTTAAATACTTTTTTTAATTTCATTTCTCCTGAAAAACCAAGATAGGCTCTGTTTCCATCTATGCATTTTTTTATGTCTAATATATCTCCATTTTTAACTTTTATTGAAACTCCTATTTTTATTTTTTTATTATTTAATTGAGCATCACAATTTGAACCAAATATTGCAATATTACCTTTAAAATTTATTCTAATTTTGGGTCCGTAGTGTGTTATTTCAATGGTTTCTGAATAAATATCTTTATTTAATAACCAGTTTGTTAATATATGAGAATATTCATCCATAGGACCACTTTTTGGTATACCATATTTCTTGAAACCTACTCTTCTTAAATCTTGAATAGATGAATAAATTCCTGCTCTTAAAATTTCAATTGTATTATTCAATATCAATAATTATAAAATTCTTCTTTTGTTATCTCCTTAAAGATTATTTTATCACCCTGTTTTATTTTAATTGGTGGATTCTTTAATTTATCAAAGAGTCTAAGTGGTGTTCTTCCTATTATATTCCATCCGCCAGGACTTTCTATATTGTATATACCTGTTTGATTTCCAGCTATTCCTATCGATCCTTCTGGTATATGAGTCCTTGGATTATTTTTTCTTGGGATATGTAAGGAGTCATCTAACTTTCCTAGATAAAGAAATCCAGGTAAAAATCCTACTATATCGACTTCATAGGTCTTATTATTATGTTTTTTGATTACCTGATCTACATCTATTTTACATTTAGTAGAAATTTCATATAAATCAATTGCAAAATCTTTATCATAACAAATTGGTATTTCCCATGTTTTTATTTTGTTATTATTAGTAAAATTCTTGTTAGAAAGAAGATTTTTGGTTTTTTTAATAAAATCACTAGATGATATTTTATGAGGATTAAATAGAATACCTACAGAACTTTTTAGACTGATAATATCTTCTATTTCGTTTAATTCTAATTTCTCTAAATAATCAGTAAGTGTTGAAGTTTTTAGATTATTTAAATTATTTATAATAATAATAGAGTCTCCTGAGGGAACTATTTTTATCATTTTACAATTTTAGATTTGAAAGTATTGTATATAGTTTTTGCAAATATGTGGGCATTGGGCTGGTCACCATGTATACAGATTGTTTCTGCATCGATATCTATAAATTTTTTATTTATTGTTTTTACTTTCCCATTTTCTATCATTCTTGATAAATGATTTATAGAGTTATTAATATCAGTAATCATTGAATTTTCATTATCTCTATCAACTAACGTTAAGTTATCATTATAATTTCTATCTGAAAAAACCTCTGATACATACTCAATTTTATGTTTTTTAGATATTTCTTTCCATTTCATTTTTGATGGACCGTATAGCTTTAAATTAGGATCTATTTTCTTTATTGTTAAGACAATTGTTTCAGCTATATCATCATTAACACTTGCTATATTATAGAGCGCACCATGTGGTTTTACATGGTGAAGTTTTTTGCCATAAGATTCAGTAATTCCTTTTAAGGCAGAAACCTGGTAAAGAATTATTGATTCTAATTCGTTTAACTCTAAATCCATTTTTCTTCTCCCAAATCCTTCTAAATCAAAAAAAGAAGGATGAGCGCCAATTTTAACATCATATCTAATAGCTAGTTCAATGGTTTTTATAATAGTATTTGGATCTCCACCATGAAAACCACAAGCAATATTACAAGATGTGATGTAAGGCATAATTTTTGAATCATTTCCTAATTTTTTTTCATAATAGGACTCTCCCATATCACAGTTTATATCGATTTTTTTTGTCATAATAATATTAAACTCCTATAACTTATTAATAATGATATAATAATAATAATAATACCCAATAAATTGTAAATACTAGAATTAGTAAAATCACCCATTATTTTTCTTTTATTTATTGACCAAAGTAGAAATCCAGCAATTAACGGTAAGAATAAACCATTTATGAATTGAGCAAACTTAATAATAACAATAGGTTTATAACTTAAAGAAGAGAATAATACACCAATTATTATTACAGTATAAGAAACTTTTTTAAATGATGGGTCTTCCCATTTAGCCTTATATTTAAATATTCCAGAAAGTGCATATGAAGTCGCAATTGGAGCAGTAATAGATGAAGTAATTCCAGCACAAAAAAGTCCAATAGATATAAAATATTTTGAGAAGTCTCCAAGGATTGGGGATAACTGATTTCCTAATTCTACAGCATTTTGTACTTCAATAGGACTAGACAAAGTGTATACTGATGCAGATGTAATAATTATTGATAAGGAAATTATTCCTCCAATAACTATTGAAATTATAGTATCAAATAAAGAGTTTTTATAATCCTTTGTATTTTTCCATTTGTTTTTTGAGACATAAGAGTGTAGAAATAAATTATAAGGAACTACAGTTGTACCAATTAAACCAATCACATAAATAAAGTTATTGTCGTCTACTGACGGAACCAATCCATTTAATAGGTCAGAAATATTTGGTTTAGAAATTACAGCAAGAAAAATAAAGGTAAGGCTCATTATTGAAACTAGTACCACTAAAAATTTTTCAAATACCTTATAAGAGCCATTTCCGACAATTAGTATGAGTATGAAACCTATAAAAATTGGGTTTAAATTAATTTCATTATTAAGTATGTAAAGGCTTGTACTACCAATAAATGTTTCTAGCCCCATAGATGTACCACTTATATTTCCAGACTCATAAGCAGTGTTTCCAATAAATAGAGATAAGAAGATAAATAATACTGCTATTTTTCTAATAAAACTATTGTCAATATCTGTTATGATCTCACTAAGGCCTTTTCTTGAAATAATTCCTAGTCTTGAACTAATTTCCTGAAGATAACACGTTGCAATAATTGAAAATATAATACACCAAATTAGAGAGTAACCAAATTGTATTCCAGACAAAATACATAATGTGACTGTTCCTGGTCCAATAAATGCTGATGTCACAATTATACCAGGTCCTATATTTTTAAAAACTTTTAACACATTTATTATTTTGTTAACATCTCTGAGGCCTCGAAATCTAGGTACCAGGATAAATTAGTAGATTTTGGGCTAATATAACTTGCAGGGTAAGATTTATAATTTCCTCTTTTATTAATTATTTCATCAATCACATACTTTTTTCCAGATCCAGTAACATGAAATATTACTTCTTTAGCATTATTAATTATTTTTTCTGATAAACTAATTCTTTTTTGCCCAGATGATGGATGGCTAGCTATTATACAATCTTCTTTATTTCTAAAATTTAGAAATTCATGTGGAAATAATGATGCAGTATGACCATCATCTCCCAAGCCAAGAATAATTAAATCAAAAGAGGGAATTTTTTTATCTATCAATAAGTTTTCACTTAATATGTTATTATAATTAATTAATTCTTTTTCTGGTTCAATCTCACCCTTAATTCGGAATATATTCTGAGAATTAAAAATATTATTTATAAAAAGATTTTCTTTAGCCATTTTATAGTTACTCTCATCAGATTCAGGTGGTACACATCTCTCGTCAACCCAAAAAAATTTTGTATTTAAATTCCTTCTCTCTTTTAATTTTTTGGATAAATCCTTAAACAATAAGAGGGGAGTACTACCACCAGATAATGCTATTGATCCATTCAAATGGTTTTGAATGATATAGTCAGACAATTTATCTGAAAGCTCTTCTTTTGTTTTATATATATTTATATTCATGAACTATAATTCACAAATTTCACCATCATTTACTAGATTTTTACATGGGTATCTCCAAGTATTTTGATTCCTAAATAAATCATCACATTTCTTCGGTCCCCAGGAACCAGCCTTATAACCATATAGTTTAATATTATTTTTACTTATTTCATTTAGAATGGGATCCACAATTTCCCATGCTTTTTCAACAAAATCACTTCTAGAAAACAACATAGTATCTCCTTTAAATACATCAAGTATTAATGTTTCATATGCATCATCAATTATATCATCTCCTAAGTTTTTGTAATGAAATTCCATATTTTTATTAATAATTTTTGATTTTTCTCCAGGACTTTTAAGGTTAAATTTCACTAGTAAGCCTTCATCAGGTTGAAGTCTAAATATTAACATATTTGTCTCGTTATTAGGGCTAAATACATTTATATTTTTTTTAAAATTTACTACAATCTCTGTAACTTTTGTTGGTAATCTTTTACCTGTTCTAATGAAAAAAGGAATATTTCTCCACCTATCATTATCTACAAAAAGTTTACATGCAAAAAAGGTTTCTGTTTTAGAATTCTCTTTAACTCCTTCATTCTCTTTGTAACTTTTAAATTTTTTATTTTCTGTCTTAGACGAAGTATATTGCCCTCTCACTATATCATCTTGAAAATTTAATTTTCTAATTTTCTTTAAAACATTAATTTTTTCATTTCTGATACTTTCTGGAGAATTTTTATTTGGTTCTTCCATTGCAACAAGACAAAGTAGTTCAAGAAGATGATTTTGGAACATATCTCTAATTGCTCCTGAATTATCATAATAATCTCCTCTTCCTTTTATTCCAATACTTTCTGCAGCAGTTATTTCTACATAGCTAATGAATTCTTTATTCCATAAAGCACTAAATATTAGATTGGTGAATCTCGATACTAATATATTTTGAACTGTTTCTTTTCCAAGGTAATGATCAATTCTAAATATTTGACTTTCATTAAACCCATTTGTAAGGATAGTATTTAATTCTTTTGCAGACTCTAAATTTCTTCCAAAAGGTTTTTCTATAATAATTCTTCTGTAACCTGAACTTTCTTTATTTAAAGAATTTTTAACTAAGTTCTTAATTATTGGTTTATAGGCACTAGGTGGTGTCGAAAGATAGAAAATGACGTTTATGTTATCATATTCATTTTGAAATTTATTTAAATTTTTTATTAATACTTTATAATCATTATCTAATGTAGGATCTAATTTGAGATATTTAGATTTTTCTAATAAATCAGAGGATAATTCTTTAAAAATATTAGATTTTATTTCTTTTCTACCGCATCCTATTATTTGAAAATTTTCAGGAAGTTTTTTAGAATTATATATCTCGTTTATTGCTGGAAATATTTTTCTATTTGCTAGGTCTCCTGTGGCTCCAAATATTACTAAAACATTTACAATTTTGTTTTCCATTATTATGTTACAAACATATCTAAACAAATAATTCTTATAGTATTTATTATTAAAAAAATTAATCATATTTGTCAAAATTTCAATGATATGTTTGATTTTGGATTAGTTGGTCTAGGTGTAATGGGTAGAAACTTTATTTTAAATGTAGCTTCTAATGGTTATTCGACTATAGGTTTGTCTTCTAAAGATAAGGCTATTGAACTATTAAAAACTGAAGGGAAGGATTATGAGGTTGATGGCACGAAATCTGATGAAGAATTTATTAAAAAATTAAAGAGACCTAGAAAAATAATGCTTCTTGTTCCTGCAGGTAAGCCAGTGGATTCAATGATACAAAGATTTTTACCTTATTTAGAAGACGGAGATATTTTGATTGATGGGGGTAATTCTCACTATGATGATACTGATAGAAGGTATTTATATTTAAAAGATAAGAACATTAACTTTATTGGAGCAGGTGTTTCAGGAGGTTCTAAAGGAGCTCGTTTTGGTCCAAGTATTATGCCTGGTGGAGATAAGGAGTGTTATAGTAATTTAAAGGCTATTTTTGAAGCTACATCTGCAAAGGTAGATGGAGATCCATGTGTTACATATTTAGGTAATACATCATCCGGACACTACGTTAAAATGATTCATAATGGCATAGAATATGCAATAATGCAGTTAATATCAGAGAATTACCATATACTGAAGTATGGATTGAAAAAATCAAATAAAGAAATACATGAAGTATTTGAAAGATGGAATGAAGGTATTTTAGAATCTTACCTCATTGAAATAACCAGAGATATATTCAAGGCTTCTGACAAGGAATCAGGTAATGATTTAGTAGATATGATTCTTGATAAAGCAAAACAAAAGGGTACAGGAAAATGGACTTCTCAGAGCGCAATGGATTTTGGAGTTAGCATACCAACAATTGATTCTTCAGTTTCTATGAGAATAATATCCTCATTTAAAAGTTTGAGAGAAAAAGCTGAAAGTATTTATGGAAATAATAAAATAAATGATTTAAACATAAATACTACAGATTTAGAGAAATCACTAATTTTCAGTTTTATTATCTCTTTTGCCCAAGGTTTATCCCAGTTAAAGGTAGCTTCAGATGAAAAGTCATATAATCTGAATTATGAGGAAATTTGTAAAATTTGGAGAGGTGGATGTATAATAAGAGCTAGACTACTTGAAAATTTCATGAAAGCATTTAAAAAGAATAATGACCTCAGTAATCTTTTATTTGATGAAGATATTTCATCAATTATTAATGATACCGTAAATGCTGCTAGAAAAGTATCTGTTTATTGTATTAATAATCAAATACCAGCTTATTCATTACTTGCATCTTTGAGTTATTTTGATGCTATTAAATCATCTAGATTGCCTATGAATTTAATTCAGGCACAGAGAGATTGTTTTGGTGAACATACATTTGAAAGAATAGATAAACCTGGCACCTTTCATTTTGGTAATTGGCAGGGCTAAAGAATATTTATGTAGAACTTATTTTATTTTTATTTTAAATACTATGAAAAGACTATTTATTTTATTTTTCTCCTTAATATCAATCAGTGGATTTTCTAATAAATTTGAAGATTCAGTATGGATTTCACCAGATTCATATTATATCTCAAAAGGTAAAATAACAACCTTATTAAATCAATCTCATTATAGTAACTGGATAGCAGGAGGTGTTAATAACGTGTCCCTGACATTATTACTAGATTATGATTTTAATTTAAAAAAAGGCGATTTAGAATGGATCAATAGACTTGATGGTGCTTATGGACTAGTTAAAAATCAAGATGAAAGTATAAAAAAGAATGAAGATAGATTAGAAGTGTATTCATTATTAGCGCTAAAAAATAAAGGAAGATGGTCATACTCTGCATTATTTAACTTAAAGTCTCAGTGGTCCAATGGTTATGAGTATACATTGAATCAAAGTGGTGTTCAGGATAGGAACTTGACAACAAAGTTTTTATCACCTGCATACACACAAATTGGAGTAGGAATGTTTTATAAAAAAGACGATAACTTTTGGTTTAACTATGCTCTTTTATCTGCTAGGTATATAAGAGTTAATTCTATATTTACCGAAAATCTATTAGACGGTGAAAATTATTTTGGAGTAGAAAAAGGTAAAATGGGGAGATTTGAAGCTGGGGGTATTATTTCAGCTTATTTTAAAAAGGAAATAATGAAAAATATAATTTTAGAAAATAAACTGAATTTATTTCAGAATTACCTTGAAGACCCTCTTAATATTGATGTTGATTATACATTTAGTTTAGAAATGTCAATAAATAAATATTTTTCTACAAATCTTCTTATTCAAATATTATACGATGATAATGCTTTACCTGAGATTCAATTGAAAGAAGTTTTTGGGGTGAGTTTTAATATTAATTTTTGATTTTATTTTAATGATTTTTTTTCAATTATTTCTACTTGTTTTTATTAATATTTCTTCTGGAAATGAAAAAATCTCATTGTTTAATGGTAAAAACCTAAACGGTTGGAAAATATATGGTACTGAAAAATGGTATGTAAATAATGGCGAATTAATTTGTGAAAGTGGACCTGAAAAAAAATATGGATATTTAGCTACAGAAAAGTTTTATAAAGATTATATATTAGAATTAGAATTTTTTCAAGAATCTGATGGAAATAGTGGTGTTTTCTTTAGATCAACAATTGAAGGAACAATAATTACTGGCTGGCAAGTAGAAGTTGCTCCTCCTGGTTTACATTCAGGTGGTATATATGAATCATACGGTAGGGGATGGCTAATTAAACCAGATTCTAAATATGATGATATTGTTAGTATGGGTGAGTGGAATAATATGAAAATTAAAGTTTATAAAAATGAGGTTACAACCTGGATTAATAATCAAGAGATTATTAATCTTTTTGATGAAAAAATTGGTAAAGCAAACGGATCAATTGCTTTACAAATTCATGACGGTGGAGGAATTAAGGTGAGATGGAAAAATATAATGCTAACAAAATTATAAACTAGCAATCACAATTTTCAGTTTTTAACAAATCTAGATATACACATGCTTTTTCACCTGAAATATTAAAACTAAATGGGTATTCTATAAATGAAACTGAGTCATAAGGCTGAACCTTATTAATTTTATATCTAACATTAGCGTCTGTAATCACATATATTCCTTTAAGACTATCATTAGAAAATTTTAGATAATAATAATCACTTAGTAAAGAGTCTGTAAAATTAAAATCAGGTACATAGGCAGAATTCATTTCCAATGTAATATAACCTTCAAATAGATCTACTTCATAAATTTCTTCTTCTATGAAGTCACAATTCTCATAATAAGAAATGTCAAGAATATATTCTTCCTTTTCTGAACAAGAAATAATTAATAGTAGAATTATAAATAAATATTTCAAATGTTTTATTTAAACTTTAACTTAAAATATAATATGGTTAACGCACAGGAACCGACAAAAAAGTTTGCTGATATAATTGCAATATCTTGTTTGTTAAAAGCGTAAAATAGCCATACTACATTACTTAGTAGTATGATCAAAATCATAGCTAAAGATATTTCCTTAGCAGATTTTAATTTCCATGTTCTATAAACTTGAGGGAAAAAGGTGACGCCAGACAGAAAAGCTCCTAGAAGACCAACCAAATCAATAAATTTCATTAAAACTATTCTTTATGAATATAGAACGATTGGTATTCATTTTTGTTTAATGCATCTCTCCAAATAATTTTTAAATTATATCTTTTAATTACGTGTGTTTTTTTTTCGATATATTCCTTAATTAAGTGACATTTTATCATACCTAAACGTATAGTATAATGATGAAAAACAAAAGAAAAAGAATTAAAATTTAGTGGAAAAAGGAAGGGTCAGTATAATAAAAATATTCTGACTCTTCTTTGTAGTGGGTTTCTTCCTGAATTACTTCAAAAACTCTCTTAGGATAATTAGAATCTTTTTTAATTGTATCATCTGCCATTTTGTATGGGCTTTGTATCAGGCATAAGTTTATTTACAATTGTATAAACAGGGCAAAACTTAGTAAATGGACTTAAAATTTGAAGTATAGCAACTGCTAATGCAATATATATATAGCTGAAACCAAACTCGTGTGCTAAAGCAATGGATCCTATATATAATAGCCCAACTATTCCGTCGTGTACTCTTACCTTAATTATATCTTGTTCTGTCATCTTTTTATTTTTTTAATTAATTTATAATTTATGAACATAAAATTTATTTTCAAATACTTATATTAAATAATATCTTTTTTACACATTTCTTTTAATATGTTAATTTGATTATTCCATTTTGACCCATCAAAAAACTCAATTCCTTTAAAATCTCTAACCTTATATAATGCTTTTTCACCGTAGCAAGTTCCTAAATAAACATATTTCATGTTTTGTTTTTTAGCATAATAAATAATTTGTTCCATCATATATTTTCCTACATGAAATTTTTTAAGTAAGTCTGTGTTATAAAATGAAAACCAAAAGTGTATAATATTTGAGTTTACGTATGCAAGAACATATCCAACTATTTTATTATCGTCAGAAAAAGTAAAAATATGATTATAATTTTCTCTTTTTAGAATTAGTTCTAATCTTTTTTCAGATAAAGGATTATTAATAAATCTTTCCTCAGAATATTTAAGGCAAAAGTTTTTAAAATCGTTACAGTGTTGAAAGGATTCTTTTCTTTTAAAAGAAAAATTTAAGTTATGACTTTTTTCAGCGATTTTAATCACTCTTAAGTTTTCAGATAATCTTTGGTATAAGTTTAAGTTAACCCTTAAACTTCTTGCTAAATAATAAATCTCTTTATTATTTTTATTATCACCTGTGTAAGGAAGAAAACCTTTTGAAAAACAGTTTTCTATATCATTTTTATTTTCAGGAAATGCATTTACAGAATATCCAAATCTATAATTTTTATAATCTAAAGATTCTTCTGAGAAAATATATTTCATAGTTTTTATAATTGGCGAATATATAAAAGAAATATGTTATTTATTGAATTCTAATTATGTAACATAATTATTTAGTAGTCGTTTTTTTAATATGAGACATTTACTTTTTATTCTAATAATAATTCCTTTTTATAATTCTATGGCACAAACTGAAGAGCAAAAATTCACTATTCTAGAAGAAATTAATAACATACAGATTAGGGAATACGACCCAGTAATTTATGCTTCTGTTACATCCAAAGACAATAATAATATGTTTAGAATTTTAGCTGGATATATTTTTGGTGGTAATGATTCAAATCAGAAAATTGCAATGACAGCGCCTGTTCACATGCAAGAAGTGAATGATGAAGGTGAAGATCGCTTCACTATGAAGTTTGTTATGCCTTCTAAGTATGAATTAGATGATTTATCTATTCCAGATGATTCTAGGATTAAGATGGAAAAAATTGATAAAAAAAAGTATGCTGCAATTTCTTATTCTGGTTATAACAATCAAGAAAAGTTTAATAGTAACTTTAATAGGTTACGAGAAATATTAGATCAAAATAAAATATCCTATTTTGGCAATCCAATTTATTTAGGATATGATGCACCTTATAAATTTTGGGGGAGAAGAAATGAGGTTCTGCTAGAGTTAAATTAAATTTTTATAGATTATATTTAATTTTTTAGTAAACTTTAAATTATATATATTTTATGAAACCAAAAATACCTTTATACGCAATAGGAGCATATTGTACATTACAAGCAATAGCAATATTTTTTGCTGTAGACATTCTCGTACCTCAAGTTTTTAACACAACTCCAGAGGGAATGGAAATAGCTATACTAATGCATTATGGAATGGCACCAGCATTTTTAATGATGGGGTTAGTAGCATTATTTGCAACTAAATTTGAGTTGAGTAGTCAAAGACAAGTCCTTTTAGCATTTATAATTGGATACTTACCTCTTTTTGGTGTATTCTATTACTTTACTGGTTTAGATGTTATGAATGCAGGAATGGAAACTCTTGCACCAGATTTTATTTGTTTTGCATTAGCACTTTTTGCTTATATTAAACCTAAAATTTAGATTTAATTAATATAACAAAGTTCTCCTCATAAACTCTTTAGAAAATATAAAGGACTTTTTCCTTGAAGTAGGGTTGCCACCAAAATCAACACCTCTGCTAACACAGAACATAAATCCTATTTTTTGTAAAAATGAATTTGACATTGGAATATTTAAATAATTCATTAAAATTTTTCCATCATCTGTCATTTGGAATATGCAATCACTAAAATTATATGCATTTTCATTTCTTACTACTGGTGAATCTTTATCAAAAGAATGATGAGAATTTTCATATACAGTTATATCAATATTAGTATTTGATTTAAGTTTTTTTACAAGATTTTCACATGGTATTGCAGGTGTCCAATTATCTAATTCTCCAATTAAAATATGAATAGGAGAGTCTGAAAATTCTAAACTTTCAGGTTCAATAAAACAAGGAGGGTAGTAAGCTAAATGAGATTTAAATTTCAAATCTTTATTGATTGCATTCCTTATTGGTAACCAAGCAGAAAATAAAGTTACACCACCACCCAGACTCCATCCAGTAATTGATATTTTTTCTTTATTAATCATTGGGTGATTTGATAATTTTTCAAATGCTCGATACGAATCAAGAATCATTGATGCTGTTGTTACTTCAACTTGTGATCCTACAGTTGATTTAATGTTTCTACTATTAAAACTATTAAGTTCAAATGTTGCTATTCCCATTTCTCTATACATTTTAAGGTATTCATAATGATGATCTGCCCATCCTAAACTTCCCGCAACTCCTATTATTAAAGGAAATTTCTTTTCTAAATTATTAGTATCTATTGGAATCTTTAATTTACCATAAACAGTTTGTTTTTCTTGATTTTCAAGGTTATCAATAATGTCATTTAAAGAGAATGGATTTGCACTTTTGAATGATAATAACTCTTCATGAATCTGGGAAAATGAATTTCCAAATTGAAAGAATAGGATGAAACTAAATAATATCCTTTTTAGATAATTCATATATATAATAATTATTGAAAGTTAAGATATTCTTCAACAAATTTAACTTTCATATAATATCTTACGATAAAAAAAGAAATAATAAAAAAGATAAAAAGTGTAAAATCATTATTGTACTTTGATTTTAGTATTTTAAAATTTGAGATATTATAAAACTTAGATATAGTATAGTATAATATCCAACATCCAATCCAAATAAAAATATTTACTTGTAATGCCTCAAAACTTATTTGATCAATAAATGATCTTATATATTCTATCATTTTTTAATTTAACATATTCCTATCGTAAGTAAATAACCTTCTTCGTCACTAATTCCCATATAATTATCTCCTAAATGAGATGTAGTCAAAATTAACCCACTAAATAGAAGAAAATAATAAAAGAGCTTTTTAAGAATATCAATCATTTAAAATATTCATAATTTCAGTAAAATGATAAAAATTAGTCTTATTTATCGTCTTTTTTGATTCTGTCACCATTGATTTCGCTACGTACATACTTTTAATTGGCTTAAAATTATCTGGTAATAAAAATGAAAATATCGGCATAATAACTTGTGCTATTTTTTCTCCGAATCTATATTCTGATCTTTTCCCAATTAAAAGTGAAGGTCTAAAAATATATATGTTTTTTATACCTGTGCTTATAATATTTTTTTCTATTTCACCTTTTAAAGAAAGATAAAATCCTTTAGCATTAATATTAGCTCCTGCTGAAGAAACAATTAAATATTTATTAATATTATTTTCAATGCATGCTTTTGCAATATCAATAGGAATTTTATAGTCTATTTTTTTATATTCTTTAAGATCCCATTTTACTTTTGATTGCGTAGTGCCAATGCTTACAAAAACAGCTCTGCATCCTTTTATTGAATCTTTAATTGATTTATAGTTATTAAAATCAATAATAATGTTTGAAAATTTTTTATTATTTAATTCTACTGCTCTTCTTGTTATTACTCTTATCAATGAGTAATCTTTGTCATCTTTTAAAACATCTAAGATATCTGATCCAATTAATCCGGTTCCCCCAAATAAAGCAATTTCTTTTTTCATTGAAAAAGATTATTTCTTTGAATTAAAATGCTTTATTAGTCTTGAACCTCCCAAAACAAGATAAATTAAACTTAGTATTAAGATCCAATTTGATATAAATTCTGAATTCAAATTACTAGGTATATTGAAATATACAAGTATACAGATAGAACCCAATAAAAGATATAATAATGAAACATTTAGTAAACTATACATACTTAAAACTTATAAATTATAAACTCTTATGTAATCTACCATTAATTGTTGTGGAAAAATAGTTTCATCATTAGGATCTCCTGAAAAATTACCACCTACTGCAATATTTAAAATAAAAAAATGTTTCCCGTGAAATGGTTCATAAACGCTGCCAGATTTAATGTCAATAACATGGAAACTTTTGCCGTTAAGTCTTGTTTCTATATAATCATTTGTCCATATGAGTTCATAAATATTATAATTACTTGATAATGATTCTGTATGTGTAATGCTATTGCCATATGAAGCATGAGATCCGTTATGAGACCAATGATGTGTTGATAGATTAATTTTATTTTTATCATTTGACAAGGGGTTTCCTCCCGCATATTCTAGTATATCTATTTCACCGCATGATGGCCATCCTACATCCGGGAAATTTGCTCCAATAGTCCAGAATGCAGGCCAAATTCCCTGACCCCAAGGTCCCTTAATTTTAGCTTCTACTCTCATACCAGGACCTATTGTAACTTTTCCTTGAGTTGTTAATCTTGATGATGTTATACTTCCGTTTCTTTTTCCGATAGTATTTGATTCTTTTTTTGCTGTAATTATAAGACTTCCATCAATTACTTTAGCATTATTGTTTGTGTATAATTGCCACTCATTATTACCCCAGCCATTATCTCCATATCCTGTTTCAAAATTCCAATTGTCATTATTTAATGACGATCCATTAAATTCTTCATTCCAAATACATGTTGGACATAATTCTTCTTCAGGTTCATCAATTATTGAGGGGAGTGGTTCGTTTTTTGAACATGAAAAGAATAAAAATAATATCGAAATTGAAAATATTTTCTTCATTAGATATAGTTTGGTTTACTCTAAATTCGTGGTTAACGAATTTAAAAATATTCATTTTCGCAACAATGTAATATTAAAAATTTATAATGTCAACATATAATTATTTCGTTTTTTTAAGATGATTATTTAAAATTTCAATTTCGTTATTTGAAAATTTTCTAAACTTACCCGTTCTTAAATTTCCAAGTTGAATATTGATTACTCTTGTTCGTATTAAAGACTTAACTCTATAATCAAAAAAACTACACATTCTTCTGATTTGCCTATTTAAGCCTTGTGTTAATATAATCTTAAATGTATAATTATTTATTTTTTTAATCTTACATGGTTTTGTTATTGTATTTTTCAATTTGACTCCTCTACTCATTTTAGTTATGAATTCTGAGTTAATTTTTCTGTTTACTGAAACTATATATTCTTTCTCATTATCATTCTCAGATCTTAATATCTTATTCACAATACTGCCATCATTTGTAAGGAAAATTAAACCCTCACTGTCTTTGTCTAGTCTTCCAACTGGAAATATTCTTTGAGGATAACCTATATAATCAATTATATTATTATTAATTTTTTGATTAGTAGTACATTCAATACCAATAGGTTTGTTAAATAATAAATAAATTTCTTTCTTTTTCTTTTTAGGATTATGGCTTAACTCTCCATCAATTCTTATTTCATCATCATAATTAACTTTGGTTCCAAGCTTTATGACTTTACCATTTACAGTAATTCTTCTTTCCTGAATAAGTTTGTCAATACCTCTTCTTGAGTAAGATCCTTTCTCGCTCAAAAATTTATTAATTCTTATAGATGTTTTTTTATTCAACTTTTAACTTCTTATAAAGAGATTCTTTTGCTCTCTCAGAATACTTTTTAGGAAACTTTTTGATTTTTTCTTTTTGGTGCTTAGCATGAGCTTTCTGTCTCTTTTCAATGGTTTCTATTACTTCTTTTGTTTTCTTTCTTTTTTTTCTAGCTAAAAAAGATTTAAACATTCTCATCACTTTTTTCATTTTACCTATTTTATTAAGAATTTTTTATTTGATTCTAAGGTAAAAATATACTCCCAAAAGTCAAAATCAATTTTATTTAGATAAAAATAAAAAACCTCCTTAATAAAAGGAGGTTTTAAATATTTAATAAAAAATTTTATCTATTGATAATCTTTAATTTTAACTCTTGTCCAAGTTTGAGTAAATTCTGAAATATCTCCAGTTACATTAAAAAATTCACCAAAAGCTTTAGCTTCAGCTTCATTTTTTGGATTTTCAAATGTAAAAGCATCGTTTAAATTACTATATGTGCCGTAAATTATTAAATTTTCACCATTACTTAAACCGTGAGTAACTCTAGCTAAACCGACAAATCCAGGAAATTCAATCGTTTCCATAGCTGTTTTAAAAGCATCAGTAAAAGTAGGAATATCCTTGTTTTTAACTTTAAAAGCCCATGCTTGTCCAATTGGATTAAATTCTTCTTCATTGTATAAATTGGAGGCATTACCAGCTGAAGTTCTAGCTGAATTAATATATGGTCTTAACCCATCAAGGTATTTTTCCCATTCTTCTCCACTTAATGATGATCTAAAATCGGCAAGTGAAGTAGATGTCGAGCTTACAAAACTAAGAATATGCGTTTCTTTGAAACCTTGACCTTTCAAAGCGATATTTGAAAAGGTCATTGTTACTCCCTCTGGAAAATCTACAGAAGAATAGAATTTATCAACAGCATTTTCAAAAGCTTTTGCATTTTGATTTTTCACATCAAGAAAAACATCGTACCAGTATAGATCTTGTGCAGATAAAGAAAAAGATAATAAAAATGTAAATATGTAAATCAGTTTTTTCATAATAGTTTTTAATATTTATTTAAAAAAAATTAATTTAATAAAATATTTTTAAAAAATTTTTAAATAAATACTATGATAATTAAATCAATTGTATCACTTCTTTGTATTGTTGCAGTAGTTTACGGAATGTTTAAAAAAAGTAGACTATTTTTTAATTTAGGATATTTCATATTTGGACTATTCATTGTATATGACCAGTTATCTTTATTTATAGAAAATAATAATATAGTTCATCTTTCTCTTGTATCATTATGGTTAATTCAGGTTGCCTTAACATACCCAAATAGATTACCTCCTTTAACAAGAGATGGAAGTATAGTCGCTAAAACAGCAGTACCTAAAATTATGATATGTCTTTCAATTATTAATTTTTTTGGTGCATACTATGTAACTCTTGTAGATTATATACCAAATGAAGCAATGTATGGCCATATCTTACTTGGTTTATTTCCATTATTTCCTGCTTATATGATTTTGGCAGATAAAATTGAGATTGTTGATAAATGAAAATAATAGTTAATAATCAAAATAAAACTGAGAGGATAGTAAGATTTATTATTTCAATCTTTTTACTTCCTGCTCCTATTATTTATGGTTATACTATTTTTTCTATTATGCAAATGATTGTAGGTGGCATTCTTTTATTTAATGCTATTTCTGGAATGTGTGCTATTTATAGAATATTTGGTTTAAGTACCTGTAAAATAAATTGAAAACACAAAGATATTTAGGTGCCCTAGTTGGGTTAATTTTATTTAGCTCAGGATTATGTGTCTTTGGTGAAGCTGTCATTTTTAAATATGAAAATTCATCTTGGATATTATATGGTACAATTTCACTAATACTCATTAATTCTGGAATTGGTTTAATGATTAAGAATAAATGGGGCAGTTTTTAATTTTATAAAATACTATTTTTTTTTAATATTAAATTTTTCTAATATATCAATACTTATATATTCAAGAGTTTTAATATGTGTTGATTCTAGTATAATTGGGGGAGCAACATTCTCATTATATGCCTCAATCCATCTTGATACACACAAACACCATTTGTCACCTTCTTTTAGTCCTTTAAAATTATATAATGGATTATCTTTTGTTAAATCATTACCCATGCTTTTTGAAAATTTTAAAAATGAATTATTAACTATTGCACATACAGTATGTGTGCCAATATCGTTATTTCCTGTATTACAGCATCCATCTCTGTAAGCACCAGTAATTGGATTAGTTCCACAAATTTTTAGTGGTTCATTATAAACATTAAGACTTTCATTTTTCATTATTATTTAATCTAATATAACAAGGTTGGTATTTTTTGTCTCTAGTGTTTCTCTTAAAAGAAACAATACAGGCTTTGGTTTATATGTTTTATCAAATAAAAATTTATTTTGATCTCTACCTAAGTGATCAATTTTATCAACAATACCCCAAGTATTATATGTTAAAACCCCATTATTCATTTTTGAAATTAAAACTTTAAGAATATTAGCATATCCATTCGCCTGTCTATTTAGAGAGGTTTCTGATGGAGGAACCTCATCTATTGCATAATCAATTTCTGTTATATGAAATTCCATATTGTTATTATGAGTCCAATCTATTAGTTCAGATAGAAAATTTAATTTATCTCGATTTAAAGACAGAATTTTCCAGTCTTTGAGATGGGCCTGCCACCCTAAACCATTAATTCTATATCCTTTATTCTTCAAATAAATAATTGTTTCTTTTACTTTATCCCACATAACTTTTTCCATTCCTCCATGTTGATTGTAAACTAGATTAATATTTGGAGCCAATGAGTCTGCAATATGAAAAGCTCTTTCAATGTAAATCGGAACCCCATCGCTATTAAAACCAATTTTAGTCCATGGATTCTCCCAATTTTCATCTCCAGGTTTATCTAAAAACCATTCACCTGATGTTGTTATTGTCTCATTTACAACATCCATCCATTTTACTGAAGGGGAATTGTTTATTTTTTGAGAAAGGGAACATAAAAACTCCTCCATATTATTAAGTAATTCATCTTTAGTCCTTGAATCATTCTTAGCCCATTTTGATGATTGAGGGCTTATTGGTCCATGAATTCTGATTTTTATATTATTCTTTTCAGCAAAACTCAAATATGATTCAAGCCTTGTCCAGTTCCAGATATCTGGTTCTGGATGGATGATTGATTGTTTTGCACAATTTTCAGGAGTAGAGTAGGTAAATTCATCTAAAAATAAATTTTCAGCATTAGTATTTAATTGATTTGTATTTATAGCTGTACCAATATAAAAACGATTTAAATCATAATTATTATCTTTTAAAATTGTTTTGATTTTTCTCTCTTTATTAGTTGTGTTATTATTATTTTCATCAGTATTGACTATGTCTAAATCCTCAATTTCAGAACATGAGTAAAAAAGAAAAATAATAAATAATAATTTTATATATAATCTCATATTACGAAACAATCAAATATTGATCTATTTATTATAGTTATCATAAAGGTAAAGGGGTAGTGCCAATGAAAATCCAACTAGAGATGCTAAGATATATTTTGTAATACTTAAACCATCCTTAATTTTCTTATAAATAAGAAAAGTGACAAAAGAAAAATAGGCAACTGTAATATCCCAGGTTATCATAGAAGTAGGGTGAGAGGAATAAATTTCACTTGTAAAAAATTCAAATGTTGGATTTGGTCCATTTAAAAACTGAAATAATTGATAATAAGGCAATACTACACCAAGAATACATAGTAATAAAAATATTTTTTTCATAACATAATTTTTTTTATTATTTAATTTAAAAATGTATAAGAATCTATTAAATATAATATTAAACACAACTATTTTTATTTTTTTTAATGGATACTTTTAAATATTAAAACATTATAGCACAATAAACAGTTATAATTATTATAAATTAATTAATATGAAAAAAAATATAATTTGGATATTAGACTTTTGGGGTGATTATTATCCAATCATTTTAGCATTTTTCTCTTTTTTATACTCAGTATCTTTATGGTTTAGCGGTCAAAAATTAGAGGGTATATTTGTTGGAATATGGGTACCATCAATTTTAGGTTTTTCAATTGCTCTAAGACAAAGAAGAGAAAATAGAAACAAAAGATTGTCTAAATGAATACACCTGTACCATTATCAATGTTTATTATCGGGCTTATAGTATTTATACTTTATATATCTGGATATGTATATATGATATATAAAGCTCACCAACAACAAAAAGACGAATTTGATAAAGACCCTGAATTAAGATCTTATTATAAATCTCTTAAGAAATAATAATTGGATTATTGTTCTTTTTACCCTTCTATGGTATTATTTTAAATTATCTAATAAAAAAGATTAATAAAAAGTAAGAGTTATAAAAAAGAGTATTTTTTATTTTCTAATTTATTTGGAATTATTCTAAATTTTTGAAATCCAAAACATTGAATTACTCTTGTCGTTAATATCAATATAATTAAACTATGTATTATGAGTAATTTACAAGACAGACCGTTGTGTCAATGTGGAAATACAAGTAACGAAAATGGTTACTGTGATGGTTCACACTCAAATAAATAATATTGAAACCCATCTTATGATGGGTTTTTTAATTTCAATTTTTATCAATAGATAATAAATTATAATTTTAATCAATTTATAATGATATTAAAATGAAAAAAATTATAATAATCATACTTTTCAGTTTATTTTCATTTAATAGTGATGGGAAATTATTTTATAAGTGTAATCATGTATATATAGGTGCAAGATTACATAATGATATCAATGTTATATTTATGACGGGATATGAAGTATTAGAAAATTTACCTAGTAATAATCTTTCTATAGTTAAAGCAAAAAAATATGCTATGGTTTTATTAAATGAAGAAATATCAGTTGTTCTATTAGATGATCCTGATTTAAAATTACCTGTAGATCAACCAACGCCAAAATATTATAACCCTGATTACAATACAAATTGTAGACTTGAATACACAAAAAGATGTTTACCTGACCTCGGTAATTCAACTCTAACTGGACAAGAGCTTGGTACAGGAAAAAAAGTCTCAATCTATCCTAATAATTTTAAAAATTAATCATCACAAAAGAACCATAACTAATGTATCTTAAAGTGTAAAACCTACACAAAAAGCATATATAAGTATTTGTTTTTTTAGTTAAATTTTTTAATTCTTTTTCCATTTCATATATCAAACCAACTACTATTAGTTTTTTATTTGATTATTTCTTAAGTAGATTTGAGTTCACCTATCTCTATGGTGCAAATCATAGAGTGTCACAAAGTCACCTATGGTAAGGTGGCTTTTTTTATTCATAAAGAACTTGGACGGTAGGCTCACAACCAATAACTTTCTCAATTAATAATACAGTTGTTTTATCTTCATGAAAATCAGCTTTCAGCTCTTCAGTATGAAACTCACCGTCAGCAGTGCAAAAAAAAGATAGGGTAACATAAACATCTTTTGTGTTTTTTAATCCATAAATTTCAAAGCTTTTATTGTTTGAATTAAAATCAAAAGCGTGTTCAGGAAATGCGGGAGAAGAAGCAGGATTAGATAAAACTGAAATTCGCGAAAATTCTAATCTATCTCCATCATATCTTAACTCTAAATTATAAAGTGGGGGCAAAGTACAACAATCCAAATCATCTTCGCATGAAATCAAAAAAAAAGATATGAATATAATTAGTATTCTCATTGTTCTTTATTCTTCTCTATAAACCTTTCAACTCTTTCATGAGTATATTTTCTATATTCTTGTTGAAAAATTAGAAATAAAACAACTCCAGCTACAATCATAATTTTCCACCAATTTTTCTTTATCCAACTCATAAGTTAAGTCTTATTTTTTTCTTTAAATAGAGTTCTAATGTACTTGCACCAAGGATAATTGTCATACAAACAGCATTTATAACTTCAGAATACATCCATGAATACGTTTCTTTGTAAACACCAAAATAACTATTTAAAATAATAATGATTAGCAAAGTAATATAGAAAGCGTATTTCATACCTTAAACCTACAAACTTCCTAAATGAAAATCAATGTAGTTACAATAGGTGTATTTTCTTTAATGTTTTTTTAGTTTAACTATTGACTGAATCTTAATCGTTATTTAATTTACTTTCTTTTAAAGAATTAAAATTTAATTTATGAAATATTTATTAACAACAATTATATGTTTTATTTCACTTATATCTTTTTCACAAGACATTAACTTTGGTGAAGGAGAATTTGAAGTAAAAACAACTATTGACGCTGTCTACACCGATGATGGAGACACTTACAAAATTACATCATCAGGTGATGCAGGTGATTACGGAAAAGTATATCTATCATATAAGTTTACAAGTATTTTAGATACAGAAGGTCAAGGAGAATTTACTGGTTTTGCTTGGGCTCAACAAGGTGAAGGTACTCAACAAGCCACACTTCAAGGTGTTTGGAAGAAACAAGGAAACGTTTTTGTTCTGTATTCATTAGATTCTGTAACTGATGGAAATCTGATGATGGTAAGTGGTGTTTTAGACATGGTTAATCAAACTTTAAACTTTAAAGTTTCACCTATACAGTAAAAATCAATATCATAAAAGGTCCATTAGGACCTTTTATTTCATTTTTCAATGACTTGTAATTTAAGATTGTCTTAATTAAATTAATACATTATTAAATTTAAATTATTTTAAAGTGAAATTTTTATACACAATTACATTAAGCGCACTATTATTAAGTTGCGCTAATACAAATCAATCTGTAGTTAAATCAGATGACGAATTATCATCTACGATAAATCTTCTTTTTGAAAAATATGTTGCAAACGATTGGGAGTTATCAGATTACTATGCAGATGATGTTATAGCTAGAGTTAATAATCAAGAATTAAATGGCTATGAAAATCTTATTGCTGGATATAAAGCTCATCACGAACTATTATATGATAATATAAGTGTTGATGATCTATATGTTCACACAAACTATTTTAGTGATGGAGAAGTGTGGTCTAACTCTTGGTTTACTTGGTCAGGTGTTGGTAAAACAACTGGTGAAGAATATACAAATAGAGCTCATTTTGACTATAAGTGGGAAAATGGTAAAATAGTAGAATTACTAGCTTATTATAGTGAATACGCTGATTTAAAAGAATCTGCTGCACTTCAAGCAGCTCAGGAATAATTATTAAACCCCTCTTTTGAGGGGTTTAATTTTTTATCTGTTATAAGAAATATTGTTGTCTTTTTGTTTATTCGTAAAATATCGATATTTCTGGATTACATATAGGAGAAGCTTCTACTAATATTAATGTTCTTTTATCCTTATAAAAATTTACAATTACTTCTTCTTTAATGTTAAAATGATCTGGAATACCATCTCTTACAAGTCCGTAAAGTTCGTGTATAATCGTAGCAGTATCACAATCAAAAGTCAAAATAACTCTTACATTAGTAGTATCTGATAGTTTTGTTATATCAATATCAAATTGTTGATTATTGGATCTTGCATTAGGGCCATAATCTACATCTATATCTAAAATTATTTCATTATTTAAATTAACATTTTTAGTCCAAAGGTGATCTTTAGTAGCTAAACCATAACCTTGACCATGCCAAGACAATTCTAACTGATAAGGATTTTTAAAATTAACTTCTTCTTCTTTACTGCAACTAAAAAGGAAAACTGATAAGATTAATAAAAGTAGAAAATGATAAACTTTCATAACTGAAAATTATAACCTAAAGAATATCTTTTTTCGGTAAAGATAGAGCCCAACAGTATAACATACAAAAGCATATAAAATAGCCCAAAGTAAAGATGCTATTTTAGGGTATAAACCAAAATCAACCATTCCACCATAAATTATACCGTTAAAAGAGGTATCAAATACAGGCATCCCGTACGCGAAATATGTTAACATCTGAGACAGTGCATATATGGCTATCGAGTTACTACCAAAAATAATTCCTACTTTAAACCATGAATCAAGTTTTAAAATATCACACAATAGAACAGATGAAGCAAGCATTAAAAATGCCCATCCTGTTGTGTACATAACATAAGTACTTGTCCACAAATTTTTATTTATTGGCATTATCCACTCCCAAACAAAACTGTCAAGGAGACAGAATACCCCAACAAAATACATAATTATAACTTTATTCTCCATCGACTTTTTTGTAGTAAGTATATATCCTGCTAGCATACCCCCAATTCCCGATGCAATTGCTGGTAATGTGCTTAATATTCCTTCAGGATCCCATGTGCCTTCCCACATAGATCCAGGAATTAGAAGACTATCTATATAAGCAGCAAGATTTTTACCTGGTTCTAGTAAACCAGGACCTATTCCTGGAACGTTAACAAAAGTCATGAGAATATAATAGATAACTAATAATGATAACATTACAACTAACTGCTGTACCCAATTACTATATTTATACAATATCGCACAGGAGAGATAAACTAAGGCTATCCTCTGTAAAACCCCAGGAATTCTTATGTCAGATAAACTAAATGATAATCCAGAACCAACTACTTGATACATAAATCCAGTGAAAATACCTAAAAATACTCCAAGTGAAAATATTTTAATAGATCTAAATAATATAGTTTTTGTTGATGATGAAGTCCCTTTATTCTTATTTGATATAACAATTGATACCCCAACAATGAATATAAAAAATGGATATACAAAATCTGTAAGGGTAATTCCATGCCAGTCAGCATGTAGTAATGGTGCAAAGGTGTTACCCCAACTACCTGGGCTGTTAACTATGATCATTAAAGCGATAGTAAACCCTCTAAAAACATCTACTGATATATATCTATCTTTCATCATGTTAATATTATTTAGTAACTACAATATGCCTTCCTCCTCGACCAGTCTGATCAAACGATCTTAAAACAATTGATTCTGAGGAAAGAACTTTTAATTCTTTTATATATAATTCATCTTCTGGAGAAGGAATAGATCCGTCTCTAGTAAATCTAACTTCCATACCTGGAAATACTGAATTTACAAAAAGGGTATCATTTTTTATAATGCCCCCTGGCTTAGGTAAATCAAAATCAACTCCATCGAATAATAATGATAGATGATTTAAAGTTCTGTGTCCAAGTGTATTAACAAAATAACTCCATTCTTTACTCATTGTTTCATCAATATTCTGACTTGATAAATTTTTTGTCCATTGATCTTGCTGAGACCATGCCTTTTCAGCAAGAACAATCAGATTTGGATACATTAATTCATCAAATATCTCTTCGTTTCTCACTGTTTCTGTCCACAATTGACCCTGAATACCAAGGAAATTACTTTCCATTTTCTTATCTAGTGTGACGAAATTAGAATTTTTATATTTTTTAAAATCCGATTCAAGGTATGTTTTTGAATAGACATTTAATGGCTCAGTTAACCAAGCGTCTTTATAATTAACATATCCTGACCAGGAGAGTCCATAATTCTCAGGATCTAGATCGTCAGTCATATCAAAATAAAAAGCAGAAGAATTACTCATGATAACATCGAATCCTAGATTAGCAAACTTGTAAACCATATCTTCTCTTCCTCCGCCCCAGTAGTTATTCCATACATATGGAGTAAATTTTATTCCATCAAAATTCCTATTTATATCAATTGAGTTTTGTCCATCTTCTCCATGAACAAGTAAGACATCTTCCCATCCACTAACATTTACGTCCCTGTCATTAAGTAGGTCAATAACCCTCCTAAAAGCATTTTCAACAAGATTATTAAAGGTAATAATGTTATTAATATTGACAAATTCTTGACAAATTGGTGAACCAATCCAGGCTCCGTATGGTAATTCATCTCCACCTAAATGGAAACTTTTAAGTTTAATCCCTGCATCATCAAACATAAAGTAGAGCTCATCTATTACTTTTTCAAAGAACTTAAAGCTACTTTCTTTACATATTGATATTACGTTATCATTATAACCTTGGGCAGATATGTATCTACTATTATCATTAAGGTCTGAAAGTAGGTATTCCTCGGCCTTAAGAGTATCATTTAATTCTAAATATTTAAAATATCTTGATTCCATAGCTTTTACTGCTGCTCTTGAATGAGCTGGAAAATTTATTTCTGGTATAATTTCAATATTTCTTTTATTAGCATATTTAACAATTTCAATAAATTCACTTCTTTCTAAATAACCTGAACCATATAACTTGTTTACTCCAGAACCAGAACCATAAGCAGGATTTAAATGATCTCTTTCATCAGAAGTATAGCCTCTTTTTGAGGCTATGTCAGTTAATTCAGGTAATCCTGGAATTTCTATTCTCCATCCTTCATCATCTGTTATATTTAAATGAAACTTATTTAATTTAAAATAATGCATGAAATCAAGAAGCTGTTTAATCTTTTTGGGACCATAATAATTTCGAGATATATCTAGATGTATTCCTCTATATTTAAATCTAGGTATATCATGAATTTTATAGTTAGAAATAAAGTCAGAATTTTCAATTTTTGAGTTAACTAATAATTGAAATAAACTATTTAAGGCATGTGATAAACCAGATTTATCAGCAAAGTTTATTTTAATTTCCTCATCAATAATATTGAGCTTGTATTCTTCATCCTTAAGTGATTCGTCTTTATTCAATAGTATATCATAATCTCCATTATTTTTATTGTGCTTAATTTGTAAGAATTTATTCGAATTCTTTAAATAGAGATCGATTACATCAGTAAATTCATTACCATTAAAGCTGATATTAAATGTATCTTTCACCTCAAACTTTCCACTAATTTTTTTTATCGATTTAGGAGTTGGAATAATATTTCCAATCATATTTCCATGAAGATGTTTTGTCAATTTGTTATCATTATATCTACTTATTGAATTAGGTAAATTTAGTTTTTCAATTCCTTCAGCAGTTCTCCATTTTATCTCTGTCTCCACATCATAAGTCATATCTCTCGAATCATCTCTAATAAAAACCCCTTGAGGACCTAAGACTAACCTATCCCAAAAACCATTCATCAAAAATTCAAACTCTATAGATGAGTTTTTTTGTAATTGAAAACCTTCAAAATTTAATTTTCTATAATCACCATTGATAGATTCAAAGGTGACACCTTCTGGCAATGAATTATTATCAATATCTCCATACATTTGACTCCAGAACATACTCCATTTTTTTGAGTCAATTGAATTATTTGAATTATTAGACAAAACAAAATTTATAACTGAGGTATTATTTTTAGGATCTACTTTTTTTATATCAAATACTAATGAAAAACTATCTTTATCAATTTCATTACATGAAAAAAGAAAAAATGATAGGATAATGATATAATGTTTTTTTAGATATTTAAACATAATTCAATCTACAACTATATCGGAAAAATTCAAAAGGGTAGTGTTTGATGCTTTAGAAATTGTAGGTATTTAGTTTAATAAAATTATTAAATTAATTACCACCCCAAGAATCTTGGAAAAACAAACCAACACCAAGCTCTGCCCACATATATAGGATAAATAAAATAATTATGAATAAAATAACCCATTTTGATTTTTTCATATAATAAACCTACAATTATCTATTAATAATTCAAAGAGTAGTATTTTGGGCTTCAGATATATTGGGTTTTTTTATTTGAATTAAGACTTTCTGTATAATTTAAGAAATCCTATTAAACCTAAAATTGAAAATAATCCAAATGTGATATTAATAATCCATATTTCAGTTGATTTATTAAATAAAAATGAATTGTTATATAGTAATGAAATTGACCAAAATATATGGCCAATTAAGTACATAATAAAAGCTAAAATTATTAGAAAATAACCTTTTTTCATTTTTGCATTATATAACATTACAATCTACAACTAATCAGAAAAAATTCAAAAGGGTAGTATTTAAGGCTTTAAAAATGTTGGGTTTATTATTTTATTAATTTTTATCTATTATTTTTTTGTACTTTTTATAGTTTGGAGTCATCATCCACTCCTCTCTTGATATATCTCTTGGTGTATCACTATCTTCATCTTTCCATATAAGTTGTTCACCAGGAGGAACTTCACCCACGAGCCTTAAATATATAGCCCATTTCCCTCTGTGGTGTGATTGATGTTCAAAACCTTTTCTGGCAAGACAATTTTTACTACAATTCCATCTGTAATAGTATGTGTTGTCTTCAAGATTATCTTCACTTTTAATTTGATTTATCATCACATCGTAACTTTTATCTACCCAAGCGATTACTCCCTCTTTAGTTTGTAACTCAGGTCTTTTGAATATTTCATCAAAATTTGTAGCATCGTATCCACCAGCAATCATTGCTGCGTATCTATAATTACCCCCCGCAAGATGAAGAGCCTCCTCTCTAAAAGATAAAATTTCAGGAGTTGGTTTATAACTATATTTATCAGCAGGCAT
>CACOFQ010000009.1 GCA_902626505.1 uncultured Marinoscillum sp. | reverse complement strand
GGGAAGCTGCAGAGCCAGCGCTTTTAGAGTTTAAATCCTCAAAATATTTATCTGACTATGCAGAGGAAAATGGATTTAGAGTAACACTCGGAGTTGCTGATATACCCACTGCTTTTATTGCTGAATACGGATCTGGTAGACCAATTATAGGAATAATGGGGGAGTTTGATGCAAATCCTGGAATATCACAAAAAAAACAACCAATAAAGGAGCCTTTAATCAAGGGTGCTGCAGGTCATGGTTGTGGTCATAACTTATTTGGCACTGCTAGTCTAGGCGCAGCAATTGCTATAAAAGAAATGATAGAGTCTGGAGAAATCTCTGGTACTGTAAGGTTTTATGGTACTCCTGCTGAAGAAACAATTTTTGCTAAAGTTTGGATGGTGAGAGCGGGCTTATTTGATGATCTTGATGTGTGTATGGACTGGCACCCAGGCGATGAGATTGAGGCAAGCACGCAAAGCAGTAAGGCTCTTGTAGATTTTAGATTAAAATTTTATGGTGACGCAGCCCATGCCTCTGGAGATCCTTGGAATGGAAATAGTGCTGTAGATGCTATGGAATTGTACACCACTGGTCTAAATTATTACAGGGAACACGTGAGACCTACTGCAAGAATTCACTATGATATCGAGAAAGCTGGGGATGTTGTAAATGTTGTTCCTGAGTATGCTCAGATATGGACGAGGTTAAGGGAGAACGATAAGGAAAATGTAAATATACTTTACGAGAGAGCCAAAAAAATCGCTGAGGCTGCTTCGATGATGGCTAATGTGGATTATGAAATGGAATTAATCTCAGGAATATACGAAATTATACCAAACAGATTTGGTGCCGGAATCATTCAAAATAATTTTGAAATTCTTGGTGAAATAGAATACACAGATTTCGAGATTGACTATGCAAATACAATTTTAAAAGAGGCAGGAAAAGAGTTAAAGGGTCTGGATGGAACAATAAAACCACTTAGGCCTACACTACCGGCTCAAGGTGGATCCACAGATGTGGGAGATGTTAGCCAAGTTGTACCAGTTGTTAGATTAAGAACTACTACTGCAGCAAAGGATGGACCTTGGCATTCATGGGCTGTGGTAGCATGTACCGGTATGTCAATTGGTCATAAAGGTATGATTTATGCAACGAAAGCTCTATCAATGACTATGCTTGATCTCTATAAAAACCCAAAATTAATTGAAGGAGTAAAAAAAGAATTTTTAGTTAGAAAAGGAGATAGGGTATATGTGCCTCAGATTCCTCCTGGGCCACCAAAACTTATTGATTAGTCTTTTTTAATATCATACTTTTTTGGAGCAAATAAAAAGCCAAATGCTTTCCCACCTTCTTTTGTATGAACTTTATGATGTACATAGTGTGCATTCATAATTCTTTTCATGTATGAACTTGAAGCCTTGAAATTAATTTTGATTCTTCTGTGGACAATGATATCATGAAATATAACATATGCAACTCCATAAAGAAATATTCCAATACCAAAATATTTTAATATAGAATACTCTTGGTAAGAGTATCCAAAATAAATAAGAAGTATTGATGGTATAGAAAAGACAACAGCAAATAAGTCATTCATTTCTAGGAAGTGATCATGTTTTTTATGGTGAGATTTGTGCCAGCTCCATAAGAATCCATGCATAACATATTTATGAGTAAACCAAGCAACTCCTTCCATAAAAATAAATGTTCCAAGAACAATAAGTATATTTACTAGCATATGTTAAAATTCTAAAATTTTTTCTTTTACTTCTTCCATCAACCACATCGGAGTAGAAGTTGCACCACAAACACCAACCTTCTCTTTTCTTCCAAACCAATCCTTTTTTACTTCTTCCGAAGATGATACGAAATATGAGTTATTATTGTTTTTTTTACAAACATTAAATAATGCATTCCCATTAGAAGATTTTGTCCCTGACACAAAAATTATCTTATCAAAGTTTGTTGAGAAGTCTTGTAGTTGGGTATCTCTATTACTAACCTGCCTACACAAAGTATCATTTACGTTAATTTCTATACCTGTTTTAGTAAGCTTAGTCACAATGTCATAGAATTTTTCTTTACTTTTTGTTGTCTGAGTATATAATGTTAGTGACTTAGGTAATGAGTCTAAATCTAACTCTTCGATATCTTGAAAAACTACAGCATCTTTACCAGTCTGGCCCATGAGGCCTTTTACTTCAGGGTGTCCATGTTTTCCATAGATATATATTTTTTCCTCTTTATCATGTGACTTCTTAATTCTATTTTGGAGTTTTAACACTACTGGACAGGATGCGTCTATTAGTGTGATATTATTTTTTATTGCAAGATCATACGTAGATGGAGGCTCACCATGGGCTCTTATTAAAACCTTCACGTTTTTCATCTCTTTTAATTGGTCATGGTCAATAATTTCAAGTCCCATTTTCTCTAGTCTTGTTACCTCTCTGTCATTATGAACTATATCTCCTAAGCAATAGAGCTTTCCATCTTCTAGTAAAATATCTTCTGCCATTTCAATAGCAAATTCTACTCCAAAACAGAAACCAGATTTAGTATCAATAGTCACATCCAACGATAGCATAATACAAATTTACTTATAAAATTTTTACAATGATTAAGACTTAAATTTTTCATAAAATGTTACGTTCATAAGTAACAAAAGCATACTATAAAAAAAATCTTCTATAGGTATAGTAATAAATCTAATAAAAAGGTTTTCTTCGTTATTATACCAGACTACAGGATCTGTTGAAAAGTTAAAATCAAAATTTCCATCTGTAAGAATACCATTAACTATTATAAATGGTATCAGATGAAATAGATATGAGACAACAAAATTAGCATGATAACCTCTTTTTTTATATGAATTGTAAATAAGGAATGAACCGCAAAATAGAAAATTCCAAAAGGTATAGCTTCTGTCTAAGTTAAGAACGGAGGCTACAATTAAGACAATGCCAATCCCCATAAGAATATTTCTTGAAATATTTTCATATTTATCTAGAATGAAAAAATATTTTACGCTTTCATAAATAAAAACACATGAAAAAGGAATGATTATAAAAAAAAGCCATTCCTCTACCGGAAGATAAAATATATTAATATTTGATGTGTGAATTTCACTGAACCCCCAAACACCATTTTTTGTAAATATTATATCCCAAATAATAAAAAAAGTAGCAGTTATTAAAATTGAGGGAAAAAGATATTTAAACTTTGAGGCATACTTAAATCTTTTATCCCATGAAGCAAGTAATGGAAAGGAGATTGTAAAAAGAAGTAATTTAAAATATAAAGTCACTTATATTGGATTGATATATGTAGACAAAAGTATTATAAACTTTTTAAAGTTTGATACTCTAATTCTTTCCTGCTTTAATCGATCGGTATCTAATAATTTTATTTTGTTTAATAGTTCTCTATAGTAATTATATGAAAGGTAAACACCTGACTTTGCTATAGTTGGAAGTTGTTTAATTCCAACAAGAGCATGATTAAAATCTTTTTCAATATCTTCCTCTATTTCAATTTTCTGACTGTTATTTAATGTTTTATATTTTACGTTTGGAAAATAAACTCTTTCTCTTTCTTCAAAGTCACTTTTAATATCTCTCAAGAAATTAATTTTTTGAAAGGCTGACCCTAGACTTATTGCATAAGGTTCAAGTTTATTATATAGATCTTTATTATTACAAAATACTTTAAGGCACATAAGACCTACAACCTCAGCTGATCCATATATATATTCTTTATACTCTTCTCTATTGAACTTTTTCATTGTTAAATCCATTCTCATACTTTTAAGAAACGCTTTAATATGATTATGCTCAATCTCAAATTTATTTACAACAATTTGAAAAGAGTGAAGCACTGGATTTGAAGAAAATTTATTTTTAATAGAGTGAAAAGTATCTTTTTCAAATTGATTTAAAATTTCTTTTTTATTTAGATCATGAAATGTATCAACGATCTCATCAGCAAAACGAACAAAACCATATATGCTGTAAATATGCTTATGAATACTTTTATGGAGGGTGTTGATTCCAAGAGAAAAAGATGTGCTATATTTTTTGGTAATTAATTCACTACAGAAAATACTTACATCATTATAAAGTTGAACTTCTCTACTCATTTTATCCTCTACACTTACTAAGTATCTTTAATTTAAAGTCATTATCAGATTTGATGATATCATAAAAGGATTGAATATATTGAGTTAATCTTAAAAACTCTTTTTCATTAAATTTTCCTTCATATTTATTTAGAGTATTTAGTATTTCCTCTTCTTTTGCTATATATAAATTTCTAATGTTTGAAAAAGTTTTTGGATCTCTTCTGCAAAGACCTCTATATACCCTTTCGGTAACACTATTTATTTTTAACATTGGATTAGGTTTAGCGTAATAGGCGTTAACTAATCCACTATGGTCAAAATCATAAGGCACTGCAATCAATTTTTTTCCGTTAAAAAACATTTCAGTATTATGTTGATAGGCCATTGACCAGTCTGTATTTCCAATCATATAAGAAAATAGAGCAAAATTAATTGCAGATGAATCCGATACAGTCAGTGGGCTTACTCTTCTTTTAGGAAACTTTTTTATATCATGTCTTTTTGCAACTTTAGAGTCATCTTCTACAAGAAATGCAAACATATTATGTTCAATTTCTTTATTATTTTTAATCTCAATAATTTTTAAAGATACAGGTTGAGTTTTTAAGTGAATTTCAGATACGTGTTCATAAAACTTATAGGCTAGCATTTCTTTATAAATAAGCTCATCTTTCCCTTTCTCATTTTGACAAGGTACAACCAGTTTTAGCTTTCTATTATTTTGAAATATAGTATTTTCAGCTTGTTTTTTTCTTACCTCTAACCTTATCGGTTTAAAGTAGCAAATCTTTTTTCTAAAATTTCCCCTAACCCTTATCCTGACAGTTATAGTATCTTCAGAAATCCCATTTCCTGAGTATATCATTTGAGATTTTATGAATGTTGAGTCGTTAGTGCTCTTATATAGGTCCTTAAAGTCAAAAGAAAGCTGAGCTTTTAAATTTATATCTTCTGAGAAAAGATCTGATTCTTGAGAATGTAAAATATTTCCAAAGTTTAGAAAATATAAAATTGATATTAATAGAATTTTCTTAGTTTGTTTATTAATTTTCATAATTGTTATGTTAAAAAAATACACATCTGCACTAAATTTCAGAACTCTAATTTCTGTAATTATTTCTTTGATTGCAACATGGATTGCATATAAGTATAATTTGTCTTTTAATCTTGATTTAACTCTTATTTCTATAGCTGTTGTTTTTCCATTAGTTTTTACATTAGGTAGTGCTTTTCAAAGAAGAGAAAAAGCCCTTGAGCACCTTGGTAGAGCCAAGGGATCTCTCGCAGCTATTAAATATATATTTACAGTTTCTAAGGCTTCAGATGTAGAAAAGAGAAAAATTGAAAGTCAGGTTAAAAAGGTAAAGTCTGAGTTAATAAAGTATTTGTATTCACAATCAAATAATAAAAAAGCCTTAAATGATTCAATTAATGAAATCAAATTATTTATTGATAAAAATAGAGAGTTTTTGGGTAGAAGTATTTCTGTAAGAGTATATAGGTTAATGCGAGATGTAATAATGGGAGTTGAAAATTCAATATCTATTAAGCTTCACCGAACTCCACAAACTATCAGAGCTTATTGTGAATTATTTATTTATATTTTTCCTTTCTACTATGCACCAACTTTGATATACAATTTAGGAAATGCAGCTTTAGGTTTTGAGATAGGTGCTACTGATGGTGGTTCAGAGTATTTTGACACAACATTTTTAGTATACGCGTTAAATGTTATTATATCATTTATTCTAATTTCATTGTTTAATGTTCAAGAACAGATTGAAAACCCTTTTGATGGAGATGGAATGGATGATATTCAGCTTGATAATTATGAGATAGAGTACTAATCTATTTTTTTTGCTAATTCATTTGCAACCACATTTCCTGAAATCAATGACGGGGGTACACCTGGCCCTGGAACTGTAAGTTGACCACAGAAGTATAGATTTTTTAATTTTTTATTTTTTAATGAAGGCTTAAGAATTGCAGTTTGAAATAGGGTGTTTGCAAGTCCATAAGCATTCCCTTTAAAAGAATGATAATCTTTTTTAAAATCTCTTATCCCATAACTCTTCTTATATATAATATGATCTTTAATATTTTGATTTGTAAGTTTTTCAAGTCTAGATATTATTAAGTCAAAGTATCTTTCTCTTATAATTTTATTATCCTCTAAATCTGGTGCAATTGGAATTAATAAAAACATATTTTCATGATTTTTTGGAGCTACTGAATTATCTGTTTTTGATGTAAAAGATGCATAAAAAAGTGGTTCTGATGGCCACCTAGGAGTTGTATATATTTCTTCAGCATGTTTTTCAAAATCTTTATCAAAAAAAAGACAGTGGTGTGATACATTTTTTAATTTCTTATCAAGTCCAATATAAAATAACAATGAAGAAGGGGCAAGAATTCTTTTTTCCCAATAGGATGGACTATAGTTTCTATATTTATCCTCAATAATATTTTGATCAAAATGATGGTAATCCCCAGAACAAACTACATAGTCAGTATCGTAAGTTTTTTTAGATGTTATAACATGAGATATTTTCTTGTTAGTGTAGGAAAACTTTTTTACCTCTTGACTAGTATAAAATTTTACTCCTTTCTCTTCAGCTAATTTAACCATAGCTTCTACGATTTTATACATACCTCCTTCAGGGAACCAGGTTCCAAGTTTAATATCTGCATAATTCATTAAACTATATAATGCAGGTGTTTTTTTAGGTGTGGAACCTAAAAATAAAATTGGAAACTCTAAAAGTTTTATAATTTTTTCATTTTTAAAATATTTTCTAATATGGTTGTGCATTGATTTGAATATGTCAAGTTTCAGAGCCCCTATAATTGTTTCCTTATCAAGGAACTCTCTTATTGATAACCCAGGTTTATAAACTAAGTTTTGAATTCCAACCTTATATTTTGTTTCTGCTTGAGATAAAAATAAATCAAGTTTTTCAGCACTACCTTCTTCCATACTCTCAAATAAATTTTTAAGTTCTTCATAATCTGCTGGGATGTCAATTACTTCATCATGAAAAAAGACTTTATATGAAGGATCAAGTCTTTTTAGGGTTAAATAATCGGCAATATCTTTATTAAAATCATTAAAATATTTTTCAAAAACATCTGGCATCCAGTACCATGAAGGCCCCATATCAAATGTAAACTCCTTAGAACTAAATTGTCTTGCTCTTCCACCTAATTTAGAATTTTTTTCTAAAACATAAACATTGTGACCTTTATCAGCTAGGTATGTAGCAGAAGATAACCCAGCAAATCCGCTCCCGATAACGCAAATATTTTTTTTACTTCTCATCTAAATTTAAATTACAATTAATCCACTCTTTATCGAATTTCATATTAAGCTTTTTATAAAAGTTTATCCCTATTTTATTCCAGTCTAAAACTTGAAGAGAGATGCCAACACAAGATGTGTTTTTTGCAAATTTTTTTAGTTCTTCAAATATTTTAAGTCCTATTCCTTCTCTTCTAAACTTTTTATTTATAATTAAGTCTTCTATATATAAATTCTTTCCTTTCCACGTAGAATATCTAAAATATGTTATAGCCATACCTATTATTTTATTTTCTGATTCTGCTACAAATAAATCGTATACTGGTTGATTTCCAAATCCATCATTTTCTAGTCTTTCAATTGTATTTGTAACTTGATTAGGGGCATTTTCAAATTCAGCTAGTTCTTTTATTAGATCTAGGACTTGGGGAATATCTTTTTTAACTCCCTTCCTAATAATCATAAATTAATTTGTTTAAAACCAGTATACCTATGTAATACATCAGGTATCTTGATTTCGTTTTTATTTTGATGTGTTTCCAAGATTGTAGCTACAATTCTTGGAAGAGCTAAAGCAGAACCATTCAATGTATGAGCAAGAACTTTGTCTTTATTTTTTTTAATTTTTAAATTCATTCTATTAGACTGATAGGTTTTGAAATTGCTAACAGAACTACACTCTAACCATCTTTTTTGTCCTGGAGCAAATACTTCAAAGTCATATGTTATACTTGAAGCAAATCCTAAATCTCCAGCACACAATAAAATCTTTCTATATGAAATTTCCAGTGATTTAATTAAACTTTCAACGTAGTCGCACATCTCATTTAATGCATTTTCTGAATTCTTTTCATTTTCTATTTGTACAATTTCAACTTTATCAAATTGATGTAGTCTATTTAGACCTCTAACATGTGCACCCCATGAACCAGCTTCTTTTCTAAAACAAGGAGTATAAGCTACATTCTTAATAGGAAGTTTGTCTTCATCAATTATGTTTTTTCTATAAATATTTGTTATTGGAACCTCTGCAGTTGGAATTATGAATAAATTTTCATTTTCAATTTTATACATCATGCCTTCTTTGTCTGGAAGCTGCCCAGTACCAAACCCTGAATCTTCGTTTACTAATATTGGAGGCTGGATCTCAGTATATCCATTTTTTTCTGCTTCATCTAAAAAATAATTTATTAATGCTCTTTGAAGCTTTGCTCCCTTATCAGTATAAATTGGAAAACCTGCACCTGTTATCTTATTCCCATTATCAAAATCAATTAAATTAAAATCTTTAATCAATTCCCAGTGCGGCACTAAATTTATTTTTTTATCTACTGCCACTTCATTAGATGATATCTCAATATTATTATCTTCAGAATTTCCTTCAGGAACCTTTTCATCAGGAGTATTAGGTATATTGACAATAATATCTCTAATTTCTAACTCTTTATTTTTTAATTTTTCAGAAAGAATATTACTAGATTCTTTAATTTCTGCTGATTTATTTTTGAGCTCTTTAATATCTTTATCATCTGATTTGATCTTATTCCCAATTTCTTTGGCAATTTTATTTGCCTCAGATAATAGGTTATCAAGATTTGTTTTCAAAGATTTTCTTTCATCATCTAAACTAATAAGATTTTTAAGTATGTCTTCAATATTTTCAATTCCTCTCTTTTTAAGTGAAGTAATATATTTTTCTATATTTAATCTAATCTTATTAATTTCAATCATAGCATGAAATTTTATGCTAATTTAGCATGAAAGCCTATTAAAGCTCAATCTAATAAAAATTAATTTTTTTTTTGACAATATCTATAATAATGGTATCATTGCGGAGTCAATTGTTATTAGGCCAACCCCTAAAACACGAATCAATCTAATATTAATCAATTAAATTTCACAGATATGTACACAATGGACGAATTAAATGATAAGTTATTATCAGAACTTAAAAATATAACTGAAGAGTTAGGAATTAAAGGAGCTTCTAAACTCTCAAAACAAGATTTAATATACAAGATACTTGATGAACAAGCTATTTCTAAACCAAAGAAAGATTCTGAAAAAAAATCTACTGAACCATCAAAATCTCCAGAAAGAGCTAAAAGTGCTAGTTCTTCAAGAAGACCAACGAGACCTTCTAAAGATAACAGGCCTAAAAATACAGAGTATGAAAATCAAGTTAAAGAATTTGAAGGAGTTATTGAGAGTGAAGGAGTCTTAGAAATGATGCAGGACGGTTATGGTTTCTTAAGAAGTAGTGACTACAACTACTTGGCCAGTCCTGATGATATATATGTTTCTCCATCTCAAATTAAATTATTTGGTTTAAAAACAGGTGACACCGTTTTTGGAAAAATTAGACCTCCAAAAGAAAATGAAAAATATTTTGCTTTAATTGAGGTATCTAAAATTAATGGTAAGACTCCTGATGAGGTTAGAGACAGGATTCCCTTTAAATATCTTACTCCATTGTTTCCAGAAGAAAAATTAAATTTAAGTACTAATCAAGATAACTATTCTACAAGGATATTAGATTTATTTTCTCCTATTGGTAAAGGTCAAAGGGGAATGATTGTTTCTCAACCAAAAACTGGAAAAACTGTTTTATTAAAACAAATTGCTAATGCTATTGCAGAAAATCATCCTGAAGTATATCTGATGATATTGCTTATTGATGAAAGACCTGAAGAAGTTACAGATATGGCAAGAAGTGTAAAGGCTGAGGTTGTATCTTCAACTTTTGATGAGCAAGCAGAAAGACATGTCAAGGTGGCTAATATTATTCTTGAGAAAGCTAAAAGAATGGTTGAGTGTGGGCATGATGTTGTTATTTTACTTGATTCGATCACTAGGTTGGCAAGAGCACATAACACAGTTATACCTTCATCTGGTAAAATATTATCTGGTGGTGTCGATGCTAATGCGCTGCATAAGCCTAAAAGGTTTTTTGGAGCTGCAAGGAATGTTGAAAAAGGTGGTTCATTAACCATCATTGCAACTGCTCTTATCGAAACAGGTTCTAAGATGGATGAGGTAATCTTTGAAGAGTTTAAGGGTACTGGTAATATGGAGCTTCAATTAGATAGAAAATTATCAAATAGAAGAATCTATCCTGCGATTGATGTGACAGCTTCTGGTACTAGAAGGGAAGACCTTCTAATGGAAAAAGATGAGCTATCAAGATTATGGATTTTAAGAAAGTATTTAGCTGACATGAATTCTGTTGAAGCTATGGAGTTTTTATTATCAAAAATTAAAGGTACGAGAAATAATGAAGAGTTTCTTGTGTCAATGAATGGATAATTTTTAACTTTTTATTCGTTTTTCCTATTAAATAATAAATTTAATTTCTAGATTTAACTCCATGTTTTTTGAAACAAAAAATTTGGATAATAAAAAAGTTTTTGATGTTATTTCTAGTGACTTTAGATACGCAAAAGCATTAGATTCATTCGGAATAGATTTCTATAATAAATATGATTTTACTATAAAAGAAATTTGTAGAGAAAAAGGACTTTCTGTAAGTTCAGTTCATGGCTATAGATTAGCTATGGATGAATCTTTTGATTTGGATTTTAATACATTAAAATCGTCTCCTCTTAATTTAGTTATTGAATATCTAAAACATAATCACAGTTATTTCATAAAAAATAAATTACCATATATAAGAAACCTAATCTCAAATTTATCTATTGATAAATCAAATCATAGTTTCTTTGAAGATCTCAAATTTATATTTCCTCATTTTTATGAAGACTTTGTTGGACATATTCTTGAAGAAGAAAAATATATTTTCACATATATTCAAAAACTATATCAACTAGATGGTAATCCAAAAAATCATGCTAAAATATTTTTTGAAATGAAAAAAATATCTCTAAAGAATATAGCTCAAGAACATTTAGATGAAGATTCTGAGATGGAGGGTATAAGGGGACTTACTAAAAATTATTCCTTAAAAAATATTAGTAACCTGCATCTCAAGGTAATTTATCAAGAATTAAAAGCCTTTGATGGTGAGCTTGATATACACTCAAAAATAGAAAATGAAATTCTGTTTCCTAGAGCAATTGACCTTCAAGAGAAGGTAGCTGATCAGATAAGAAATATTTCTTTTCTTAATTAATGGGAAGAATCCTATGCTTCGATTTTGGTAAAAAGAGAGTAGGAATTGCTATAACTGATGAACTTAAGATAATTTCATCACCTTATGATACCATAAGTCCCGATGAAGTAATTCATTTTATTGATTCATATAGTAAAAAAAATGATATTGAATTAATAGTAGTTGGCTTACCCTATGATCTTCAGGGTAGAAGTACTGATGCAACAAATTATACATTAAGTTTCATTAAAAAAATTAAGAAACATTTCACTCAAATTAAAATTGATACTTATGATGAAAGATATACTTCTAAAATCGCAAAAGATGTAATTTTAAGTATGGGTAAAAATAAGAAGTATAGACAAAATAAAAGTAATGTAGATAAAATTAGTGCTTCATTAATTTTACAGTCATATTTGAAAAGAAAAAGTATATGATTTATCCTATTATTCTTTATGGTAACTCAGTTTTAAGAGAAAGATGTAAGGATATAGTTCCTACTAAAGTTGATGTAAAAACCCTATCAGAAGATATGTTTGAAACAATGCATAGTGCAGATGGTATTGGATTAGCTGCACCTCAGATTGGTATTTCAAAAAGAATGTTTGTTGTTGATGGATCATCTTTAGATAGTGAAGAAATGAAGGGTTTTAAGAAAGTATTTATTAATCCTAAAATAGTTGATGAATCAGGTGAACCTTGGGAGTTTGATGAAGGTTGTCTAAGTATTCCAGGAATTAGAGGGGAAGTAAAGAGGAAAAGTGAAATTGAGTTATCTTATTTTGATGAGAATTGGATTCAAAAAAAAGAATGTTTTTCAGGAATGCAGGCAAGAGTTATTCAGCATGAGTATGATCACATTGAGGGTAAACTATTTATTGATTACTTATCTGCAATAAAAAGAAAACTTATAAAAAATAAATTACTAGAAATCAGTAAAGGTAATTGCGATGTTAACTATAATGTGAAGTGATGAACTCAGAAACTATTAAAAAGCTATATTCTAGTTATATATCATCAAATGGTATTTCAACCGATACTAGAAATATAAAGGAGAGTTCAATCTATTTTTCCCTAAAAGGATCAAATTTTAATGGTAATGATTTTGCTTTAGAAGCACTCAGTAAAGGTGCAATAATGTCAGTAGTAGACGATCTTTCTTTAAAAGGGAAATCAGATAAATTTTTTTTTGTAGAGGATGTTTTATCAACTTTACAAACTTTAGCTATTCATCATAGAGATAATTTAAATATTCCCGTGATTGGTATTACTGGATCTAATGGAAAGACAACTACAAAAAATTTAATTGAAAAGGTTTTGTCAACTAAGTACAACGTCAAAGCTACAGAGGGTAATTTAAATAATCACATAGGAGTTCCTCTAAGTATTTTAGCAATAAATAAAACCCATCAAGTAGCGGTAATCGAGATGGGAGCTAGTGCTGTTGGTGAAATAAAGTTTTTATGTAATATTTCTAAACCATCAATTGGTCTAATCACTAATATTTCTAATGCGCATATTGAGGGATTTAAATCTTTAGAGGGGGTAGTTAGAGGTAAGTCTGAACTTTTTGATTATTTATTGAAAAATGAAGGAAGGATAATAATTAATACTTTTGATAAAATAATAAATAATTTCTCAAAAAGAATCAAAGAACCTATCAGTATTGAAGGGGATAATTCTATTATAAATATTAAATTAATTGAATCTGAGCCTGATATTAAGTTTCAACTTGATAATGGAGAAATATTTACATCTAATCTATTCGGTGAATATAATTTTCAAAATATTCTATTTGCTATAACTATCGGAAAGTATTTTGATATTGAAGAAAGTATTTCCTCAAAAGCAATAAGTGATTTTCAGGTTGATAAAAACAGGTCTGAGAAAAAATATTTTAATTCTAATTGTGTTATACTAGATGCTTATAATGCTAACCCAACTTCTATGAAAAATGCTATTCTATCTTTTTCAAAATTCAAAAATAAAAATAAAATCTTGATTTTAAGTGATATGAATGAGTTGGGAAAGAACTCTAAAGAAGAACATATTAGAATGGGAAGTTTAATTGAATCCCTAGACATAAAGGATTGTTATTTAGTAGGGGAAAAAATGAAGTTTGTGCACAAAACATTAAATAATTCAAAGTGGTATAAGGATGTTGAGGATCTTAAAAATTTTCTTAACTCTATAGAAATTAATAATTCTGATATTTTGATTAAAGGATCTAGAAGTTTTAAACTTGAGACTTTAGAAAAAACAATTAAGCAAATATCAGTTTGATATTTGTAGTGAAAAGCTTAATTCCTATTGCTAATAATATTATACCAAATACTTTTCTTAGGATATTTATACCCTGAACTCCTAATATCTTTTGCAGTTTTTCTGAAGATTTGAGGACAAAATAAACTAATATCATGTTAAAGATTATAGCAAGTATGATGTTTATTTCGTTGTACTCAGATTTTATTGAAATAAGGGTGGTCAATGTCCCTGGCCCAGCAATCAAAGGAAATGCAATTGGGACAACAGATGCAGTTTTTGGATTATTATCTTTATAAAGTTTAATACCAAGAATCATTTCTGTAGCTAGAAATAAAATTATAATGGAGCCTGCTACTGCAAATGAGTTTATATCTACACCAAGTAAGTTTAGAAGAGCTTCGCCTATATATAAAAAAACAATCATGATCAGAAGAGAGATTATGGATGCTTTTTCTGATTCAATGACTTTAAATTTTTCTCTGAAAAGAACAATTAAAGGAATATTCCCAACTATATCTATAATTGCGAATAAAATCATTGATGCTGAGATAAATTCTTTGAAGTCGAAATTCATTTTTTTTAAATTAAGCCCGCAAATATAAAATTTTAAATTTAAAAGAAAAATGCCCCATATGAGTGGGGCACTAACTAACTAACTAACCAAGTCTGTTTTTTTAAACCAAACTATAAATGAATACATTAAATTATAATATTTTTAACTTAATGCATATATTTTTACATAAATATTACTTTAATAAATAAAAAATTATATAATTTATAATTTTAATTATTATAAATTAAAAAAAATATAATTTTTATCAATTTATAAACCTCATTTTTATCAAAAATTTAATGATAATTACTTAACTATAGATGATACAACAGCTCTTTGAAATAATTCTGATGAATTATCTGATATGTTTTGAGTCTGTTTAAATATTAAACCAATAAACTTATCTTCAGGGTCAGCAAAATAAGATGTATTATAATATCCACCCCAATATAACGTGCCTTTGCTTCCTCTTCCTCCAATTCTCATGTCTTCCTCTCTTACTAGACCAAAAGCTAAACCGTGCCCCAATGGAAAAGATTCAGATTTTAAATTTCCTTTACCATAGTTAAGAAGATAAAAATTTTCTATTCCTGGTAGTTGATTTTGAAAGAGTAAATCATTTGTTTGCTTACTTATAAAAGTTTTGTCCTTAAATTTTCCATTATTTAGAAATATCGATAAAAAATTATAGTAGTCACTAATTGTACTTGATAGTCCACATCCCCCAGCAAAGAATTTTTTTTCTCCTTCAATAGGATAATTTATATTAAATCTTTCGTCTGTAAATATTTTCCATTTATCATCCTTTTTTGTAAGAACGGGAACAAGTCTATTTTCTTTTTCTTTTGGTATATAAAAATATGTATCATTCATCTCTAGAGGATCAAAAATTTCCTCTTTAAAAAAAGCATCTAATTTTTTATTAGATACAATCTCAATTAGATACCCTAGAACATCTAAACCTATTCCATAGGTATATTTTTTACCTGGTTCATGATGAAGCGGAACATCTGCTAAATTTTTTACTGCTTGTTCTATTGTAACATCCTCATCGCAAAAGCACATAACTCCATTTTTCATGAATGACTGTTTCTTCTTATGGTAAATTGCTTTTATTGATTGCTTTCCGTCAATAAAATCGTATCCAATTCCAGATGTATGAGTCAGTAGTTGTCTTATGGTAATTTTTTTTGTTGCTGTTCTGGTAGTATATGATGTGTCTTTTTCATTAAAGCTTTCAATTATTTCAGGACTCTTAAATTCTGGAATATATTTTTCTATTGGATCATCTAAACTAATTTTTCCATTTTCCCATAATTTAAGAACAGCAATTGATGTTATAGCTTTAGTCATAGAAGCTATCCTAAAAATATCATCAGTAGTATATCTTTCATTAGTATCTGGATTTTTAATTCCAAAAGCTTTATGATAAACAATACCTTTTTCATCTCCTACAAGTACTACTGCTCCTGGTAAATTATTTTTTTTAATATCTTCTGTAATTAACTTTTCTACTAGATTAAGTCTCTTTATATCAATTTTTGATTTTTCTGAGAAGTTACTTTCGGTGATCCTTGTGCATCCAATTATTAATAACATTAAAAAAATATATAACTTACTTTTCATAATACTTGGTTTGTTAAAATTTAATTTAATAAATTAATTACTATCATGACAGCTAACCAAATCAAATCTTATTATTCATTATTTTTTTTTTCAATCTTCATGACAATATTTTTATCATGTCAGGATCAGAAAACATTTAAACTTAGGACATATATTATACCTGAAAATTCAGGCGAAATTTTAACTGAATCTGGTTTATATAGTGCTGGAACTAATTTAATTTTTGAGGCTATTGGTAAAGGTAATTTTACTTTTGTAAGATGGTCTGGTGATATTGATTCTAGATCTAATCCATTTAATTTTGAGATATATTCAGATACTGATATTGTAGCAGAGTTTACTAAGATAAAGGATATGTCATCAGAAGATTCTGATGGTGATGGTGTAATTGATTCAAATGATAAATGTCCAAATACTGAGTTAGGTTTTGTTGTTGATGATGATGGATGTAATATAATAAATGAGTTTGATAATAATTACTTCTTAGTATGGGGCGATGAATTTGAATATGATGGAGAATTAGATAAAAATAAATGGCACCATCAAATTATACCTCCAAATAATGGAAGTTGGTGGAACAACGAGTTACAGCATTATACTAATAATATAAAAAATTCATTTGTTAGTGATGGAAAGTTGAAAATAGTTGCTATCAAAGAAAATTATACTGTAGATAATTCCTCAAAAAATTATACATCTGCAAGACTAAACTCGAAGTATGGTTTTAAATATGGTAGGGTTGATGTAAAAGCAAAATTACCATCCTCAGAAGGAACATGGCCTGCGATATGGACTCTTGGAACAAATATTAATGAGGTGGGAAATTACTTTGGTGATTCTGATGGAAGTGTAGGTTGGCCAAGATGTGGAGAGATAGACATCATGGAACAGAATGGATGGAATAAAAATGAATTATATGGATACTTTCATTTTGCAGATTCAAAGGGAGAATATGATTCACATGGAAGCGTAACAAATATTTCAAATTCATCAGGTCAATACCATATATATTCTATGGAATGGACAGATAAAATTATAAGAATACTAGTAGATAATAAGGAGTTTGTCTCTTTAATTAATAATGGTAATGTTCCCTATGATAATCCTCATTATGTACTTTTAAATATTGCTATTGGAGGAAATTTGGGAGGCGAAGTTTCTCAAAGTTTTATTCAGGATAAAATGGAGATAGATTATGTTAGAGTTTTCCAGAAAAAATAGAATATTTAATGAAAGCTAACTTTAACATTTCTTTGGTCATTTTTGTAATGGTCGTATTCTTTGTTATATCCTTTATTACAAATATAATTGGACCTCTTATACCACAGTTTATTAAAACTTATAATTTAAGTTTAGTTTTAGCTTCTTTTTTACCTCTTTCTTTCTTTTTTTCCTATGGTATATTTTCCATACCCGCAGGTATTTATCTTGAAAGGTATGGTGGAAAAATAATAATGGCTATTGCATTTTTAACTTCATCAATTGGTGCGGCCTTAATAATAGTTTGTCCTGGGTATTTTTCATTTATAATTTCTTTTTTTTTGATCGGTACCGGTATGGCAATACTTCAGGTTGCCATAAATCCTTTGCTAAGGCAAGCTGTTTCAGGTGAAAATTTTGCTTTCTTTTCAATCATAGGTCAATTAGCTTTTGGTTCAGCATCTTTTCTAAGTCCAATATTCTATAAATTTCTATTGGAAAATAGTAATCTTTTAGGAATAACTTTTTTCAGTAATGACCCATGGATTTGGATTTATGTTTTTTTTATAGGAGCTATAATATTTCTTTTGATTTTTTTATATCTATTAAAAATTCCAAGTAATAATTTAAAAGCTGAACAATTTGATTTTAAAACTTTTTTTAATTTTTTACTATCTAAGAAAACATACTTCTATTTTTTTGGGATATTTTGTTATGTTGGTATAGAGCAAGGAATAAATAACTGGTCATCGGAATTTTTATATCAGTATCATTTATTAGACCCAGAAGTAGTGGGTGTAGAAGTTATATCTTCCTTTTGGGGAAATTTAACTATTGGAACAGTTGTAAGTCTTTTCCTTGTTAGATTAATTGATGAAAAGAAACTATTAAATATTTACTCTCTTTCGTCTGCCTTATTAATTCTCTTTGCAATCCATGGTAATGCAGATTTTTCAGTTCTTTCATTTAAGCTTTTAGGGTTTTCAATTTCTGGTGTATGGTCAGTCATGATTTCTCTAGGCTTAAATTCAGTTTCAAAAAATCATTCGATATTAACAGGTATACTTTTAACTGGAATTGTTGGAGGTGCTATTTTTCCTTTTATTATAGCATCAATCGGTCAATTATTTGGTTTAAAAATTGGTATGCACACAATTTTATTTGGGCTTATATATTTATCTTACGTTGGATTCAAAGCAAAGCCAATAGTCTCGAATAAACTTATAAAAATTTAAAATTTTATGTCATATCATCCAATTATGAATAAGACAATTAGATTTTTAAAGATATTTTTCTTATCATCTTTTTTTTTAATGGTTTCATGTGTAGAGGAAGATTTTGATTTGTCTAATATTGACACTTCGCAAATTCAACCAGAGTATAAGTTGCCTTTCGCCTCAGGGGAGTTAAAATTAATAGATATTATAAATAATATAGAGCCTACTGTTGGTGTTGAAGATTCTACAAAAATTTTAAAAGTTTTATTTGAGGATCAAAATTCTTTTTCTTTAAAATCAGAGAAAATTATATCTCTTGATAAATTAGAATATTCTGGCTCAAAAAAAATATTAACAAAAAAAATTAAAATTGATAGTTTAGATAAACTTGATAGAAAAATAACGCTTAGTGATTTATCTGATAATATGCCTTCTTTAAATTTTGTTAAGTTAATTCCAGATAATTCTTCATTAATTTTTCCATCTATACAAAGTAATCAAAATGGTGGCGAGTATTCGTTTAGTAGTTTTGATAATTTTAAATCTGTTTTAGTAGACTCAGGTTTTGTAAACTTAAAAATTAAAAATAATTTACCATTCCCAATAGATATTGATTTAATAATAAGTGATAAAAATGAGGATATATTAAATATTAAAGCTACAGGAATAATACCGAATCAAGTATATAATATTAGTGAAGATATAAAGGATAAAGTAATTTATAATGATCTAAAAGTTGAGATCACTAGTTTTAATACAGTTGGTTCTGAGGGGATACCAATTGATTTAAGCCCAAGCAAAGACAATATTGAAATATCTTTCGAGATTGATGAACTTATTATTAGAGAGGGCGAAATAAATATAAGTAAGATTGATGATTTTTTTGATGGTATTTTTGATATAGATCTAAATTTTTATGATAGTGTAGAATTAATAAATATTATTTTTAATCAAGGTCGACTTAATTTTGGAATATCTTCTTTTTTAGGTTACGATGTAGAGATCGATTATTTAATACCTGCAATTAGAAATAATGATTCTATTTCTGATATTATAGAGCTTAATTCAAATGGTTCATATAATATTGATTATGACATTAAGAATTATGATTTTGATTTATATAATGAGATAAAAGAAAAATATAATAATCTAAGAGTAACTTCAAAACTTAAAATAAAATCAGAAACTGACTATATTTTTTATAAATCAAATGAGGAAATTGATGTAACGTTTACTTTTTCAAATTTAATGTTTGATGAAATCAATGGATATTTTGGAAATAAAAAATATTTGATAGAAAAGGAAGAAATTGAATTAGATAAAGATTTACTAGATTTTTATGATAAGATTGAGGGTGAGTTTCTCTTTACAAATCCTAGTTTAGGTCTAACTGTAAATAATTCTTTTGGTATTCCTTTATTTATCAATCTAGATATTCAAGCCTCATATAATAATAACTCAGAAAGTATAATTATTAATGACAAGGTAGATGAGGCAAAATCTAAAGATGGATCTTATGAAGAAACAAAAATATTTATTGATAAGGAAAACTCTAATATTTTGAATTTTATCAATTTACCTCCAAAAGATAATCTTTTAATTGAGGGTGACATTATTCTTAACCCTGATGAAAAAACTTATGATAATTTTATATTAAAAAATTCTGAAATTGAAGCTAATATATTTTTAGAATTACCTTTTCAGGTATCTGCTACTAACCTTATGATTTCAGACACTTTTCAAATTGAAGATATTAATTTTGATGTAGACCTATCTGATGCTAGATTACTGTTTAACTATGAGTCTGATATACCATTAACTTTTGATATTGAATTAATCTATTTAGATGAAACACTTCTAGAGATTGATAGAAATGTTGGTGAAATTAATATTAAAGGAAGTGAGACAGATGCTAATGGATATTCTTCTGGATCCATATCAAATACTTTTGAAGTAAATCTGAGTGAAAATCTTCTCGAAAGAATAAAGGAGATAGAAAATATAATAATGAATATAGAATTAAATACTGACAAGAATAGATCAGTAAATATAACTTCTGAAATAAAATTTAAATTTCAATCTACAATAGAATTTAAACTTGATGGCATATAAAATTTTAAAATTTTTTATTTCTCTCTCTTTATTTTTGTCAAATGTATCATTTGGGCAAAATGATAATATCCTATTTTTAATGGATAATGTTCCATCCTCAAAAAATGTAAATATTGCATCATTTGATGATTCAATTAAATTTAATTTTTCTGTTCCTCTTTTATCAAGTATTCAGACATCATTAAATTCAGATTTTGTATATGATAACATAATTAAAAGAAAAATTGATAACTCAAAGTTTATTGATACTAATTCATTCTTGAATTCTTTAACAAATAAGAATGAAATTAGTTTTTATTCAAAATTCAATCTATTAAGATTAGGATTTAAGGTTAAAAACGATTACATAGATATAAGTGTTGATGAAAAAATTAATTTTGATTTAAGTACTGATAAAGGGTTATTTGAATTTTTAATTTTTGGGAATAAAGAATACAAAAACAATGATAAAATTGGAGAATTTTCTTCAGATTTTTTTCATCACCGTGAATTTTCAGTTGCCTTTATTAAAAAATTAAATATTAAGAATAATTTTTTATTTATAGGAGTTAAGCCTAAATATTATTTTGGTTTAGCAGATGTAAATATAAATGGTGAATTAAACTATAAAAATGAAGATGATTTTTCAAGTGTAGGTATTCATTTAAATGGTAATGGATCTGTTTCAGCTCCAGTAGAAATTAATGGTAATGAATTAGACTTTAATAATATAAAATCAACATTTGCATTTCAAGAATACATTTTAAATACTGATAATTATGGTTTTGGTATTGACCTTGGACTAAATTATAGAACTCCAAAACTGAAGATAGATTTTAGTGTAATTGATATAGGGAAAATCAATTGGAAATTAAATACTAAAAATATAGAATATGATTTATCATATAATTTTGAAGGGCTTGATATTTCTAATTCGATAGATTCTATTGATGAAAACTATATTGGATTTAATGATTTAATTAATAATACATTCGATTCACTTGAGACAAGTAATTCTCTAAAATCAAGTAATTATAATTATTCTAAAAATTTAAAAACTAAATTTTTTTTGAATTCATCATATGTTATTTCTGATAAATTTTCATTGGGAATATTATTAAATTCATCAAGTAATGATCTTTTTAAAGATCTTAATGTATCTATACATTCATCATTTAGTTATAATGATATATTTAAATTTTTATTAAGTTATAATTCAACTAATAAACTTGGATTAGGTATTAGTATAAAAGGTGGCCCACTACAATTTTACTTTTTGTCGGATAATATTTTCAAAACTTTAAAGATTTTCAGATTGAATGAACTCAGAAGTGCAAATTTAAATTTTGGTATAAACTTTATCTTTTAATGTTTCTTACTTTGATTAATTCCCCTCTTAATGTGGGAGCTTGCATTAATTGATTAATCAATATACATTTGCAAACCTTTCAGGGCTCTTAGCTCAGTTGGTTCAGAGCACCTGCCTTACAAGCAGGGGGTCGCTGGTTCGAATCCAGCAGGGCCCACTTAACAAAAACCCTATTAAATGTAGGGTTTTTTTTAATTTATGATTTTACATTTGAATATGTTATATGTAGGTAAACATCTCATTTCATATTTTTTATCAACTTTCCTTTTCATATCTGGGTTTAATTTCTCCGAATTATCTTCCCTAAAAAAAGTTTTTGATTCTAAGTTTAAAGTAGGAGTAGCAATTAATAAAAATCAAATAAAACAAAAGAAAAGTAAAGAGGTTGATTTGATTAAAAATCAATTCTCTTCTTTAACCGCTGAAAATGTGATGAAATGGGAGGAAATCCACCCTAAAAAAAATAAGTATAATTTTAAAATTTCAGACTTGATTGTTTCTATGGCTCAAGAAAATGATCAAGATCTAATAGGCCACACACTTGTATGGCATAATCAAATTCCTGAATGGGTAACAAGAAATCCAGATGGGTCTTTAGTTGAAAAAAATAAATTATTTGATAATATCACTCAACATATCTCATCTGTTGCAGGAAGATATTCTGGAAAAATAAAAGGATGGGATGTTGTTAATGAAGCTATTTTGGATGATGGTAGTTTTAGAAAAAATGATTTCTATAATATAGCAGGTGAAGGTTATATTTTTAAGTCTTTTGAAATAGCCCAAAAAGTTGACCCAAGTGCTGAGCTATATTACAATGATTTTAGTATGTACAAACCTGAGAAATGTGACGCTGCAATTGTAGTTGCTAACAAAATAAAAGATAAAGGGATTAGAATTGATGGAATTGGACTTCAAGCACATTGGGGATTAGATTATCCAACCATTGATGAAATTGAACAAAGTATAATTAAAATTTATGAAGCTGGCTATAAAGTTCATTTTACTGAATTAGATATTGATGTATTACCTAACCTTTGGGAAATTGAAGGTGCTGATTTGTCAGATAATTTTAAATCAAATGATGAATTAAATCCATATAGAAAACATCTTCCAGATAGTATATCAAATTTATTAGCAAATAGGTATTCTGAAATTTTTGATTTATTTGTAAAGCACAGTAATAAAATTGAAAGAGTAACTTTCTGGGGTTTATCAGATGGACATAGTTGGAAAAATGATTGGCCAGCAAAAGGCAGAACCAATTACCCATTACTTTTTGATAAAGAAAATGAACCTAAGGAAGCATATCACGATATATTAAGACGCTTTGGTAAAAAATAATTTAATATTATATCTTTAAATTAGATGGAACAATCTCAAATATTATCTGTAAAAGAAAAGATAGGGTATAGCCTAGGTGATTTAGCTGCTAATTTAGTTTTCCAAACTCTTATTACTTATTTAGCTTATTTCTATACTGATATTTATGGCCTTTCAATAGAAGACTCATCCTACATAATATTAACAGTTGGTCTTGTTTCAGCCTTTACATTTAATCCCATTATTGGAGCAATAGCTGATAGAACAAATTCAAAATGGGGAAAGTTTAGACCTTGGATTTTGTGGACATCTATTCCTCTTGGGATTGTGGCCTTGCTGGCTTTTTCTACACCAGACTTTTCCTATAAGGGAAAATTTATTTATGCTATAGTTACTTATTCTGCATTACTCTTTTTGTATGCTGCTAATAATTTACCATATGCTGCCTTAAGTGGAGTTATTACCGGAGATATGAAAGAAAGGAATAGCATGTCATCATACAGATTTGTTGCTGTTATGATTGCTCAATTTTTTGTTCAAGTTTTTATGTATCCTATTATATTGAAAGCTGGAGGAGGAGATAAGACTTTGGGAATCGAAACTGTAATGACTTACTTGGCAGTAATTGGAACAGCAATGTTATTAATAACTTTTTTTACTACTAGAGAAAGGATTATACCTAAGCCAGAACAAAAGTCAAGTCTTAAAGAGGACGTCTATGATCTTTTTGCCAATATTCCATGGGTAATTATGTTGACTGTAACAACATTATTATTTATTACATTATCTATGAAAGGTGGCGCTTATGTATATTATTTTGAAAATTATGTAAATGAGGACGCACTTGCTTTTTTTATTGAACCAATAATATATATTCTCTCTATAATAGGATTAAATTTTTTTGGAGAAGATCCTATCTCAGCTGGTTTTGGTCTATTTAATGCTGGAGGAATTATATTTATGATTATCGGAATTTCTTTTTCAAAAGGATTAGCTGATAAGTATGGAAAGAGAGACGTATTTATGTCTGCACTTTTTATCTCAACTATATTTATAGCTATTTTTTATTTCTTTGACCCAACTAATCTAAAACTTATGTTTTTATCTCAAATTTTACATGGGTTTTTCTATGGAATAACAATTCCTCTATTATGGGCAATGATTGCTGATGTTGCCGATTATTCTGAATGGAAAAATAATAGGAGGGCTACTGCAATAATTTTTTCTGCAATGATGGTTGGACTGAAAGGAGGGTTAAGTATAGGAGGTGCACTTGTAGCATCAATTTTAGGTTATTATGGATATGAGGCAGGTGTTGATCAGTTAGTAAATACACTTTTCGGTATAAAAATGCTCATAAGTACTTTTCCATCAATACCATTTCTGATTTGTATCATAATCCTTTTCTTCTATGAAATAGATAAGAATATGGAAAATAAAATCGAAATGGATTTAAAAAATAAAAGATAGTATGTCAGAAGAAAAAAATATTGATTTTTTTGATCTGAATAAGCGGGCTGTATCACAACCTTTAGTAACAGATAATTATTCTGCTGATCCATCAGCTCACGTTTTTGATAATAAAATTTATATCTATCCATCTCATGATATAGATGCTGGAATACCATTCAATGATAATGGAGATCATTTCGGGATGAAAGATTACCATGTCTACTTAATGAATAATCCAGATGATAATGTAGCTAAAGATTTAGGAAAAATTTTAGATATTAAAGATGTACCTTGGGCTAAAAGACAGATGTGGGCACCTGATATTGCGAAAAAGGGTAATAAATATTATTTCTATTTTCCTGCTAAAGATAAGGATGATATTTTTAGAATTGGTTTAGCAATAAGTAATAGTCCAATTGGGCCTTTTGTTCCTGAGCAGAATCCAATAGAAGGGAGCTACTCTATAGATCCAGCAGTTTTTGATGACAACGGAGTTTATTATATGTATTTTGGAGGTATATGGGGAGGCCAACTGCAGAAATATAGAAACAATAAGTACAATATTAAAAATGATTTGTTAAATGATAAAGAAAATGCATTTGGTCCAATAGCAGCAAAAATGTCTGATGATATGAAAAGTTTTGCCTCTGATCCTCAAGAGATTATAATTTTAGATGAGAATGGTAGTCCTCTACTAGCTGGTGATAATGAAAGAAGATACTTTGAGGGACCATGGATGCATAAGTTCAATAATAAATATTATCTATCATATTCAACAGGAGACACACATTATATCTGTTATGCAGTTGGGGAAAATCCTATGGGACCATTCTATTATGCTGGACGTATTTTAGAACCTGTTGTAGGTTGGACAACCCATCACTCAATTTGTGAATTTAATGGAAGATGGTTCTTATTTTATCATGACGCATCTCTTTCAAAAGGTGTTACCCACTTGAGGTGTATGAAGGTTACAGAAATTTTTTATGATGAAGAAGGTCTAATAAAAACAATTTATCCGTATCGAAATAAATAGATTCAAATATTTTTAACAGAAAGATATATTTATTGTTTTTTTACTAATTATATTATAAATTAAATTTCAAATGTTTAGAACTTCTCTAAATAATTTCTGTTTTTTATAATTTAATACAGAAAAACAATAATTAACTAAATGACCAAACGATGAGATTACTACTTTTATCTATTGCTCTATTTATAACAACTATAAGTTTTGCCCAACAAACTATTACTGGGACTGTTACAGATGAAACAGGGGAAACAATTCCAGGCGCTACAATTCTTGAGGTTAATACGACTAATGGAGTTATTACAGATATTGATGGAAATTTTTCTATTTCTGTTTCTGGAACTGACGCAGTTATTAGAATATCATTTTTAGGTTTTGAATCACAAGAAATAACAGTTGGTGCTAGGTCAATTATAGACATTACATTAGCACAAGATTTACAAGAACTTGAAGAAGTTGTAGTTGTTGGTTATGGAACTGTAAGAAAAAGTGATTTAACAGGCGCTGTATCGTCTGTTGAGCTTTCAGAAAATGAAGCTAGAGAATTTTCAACTGTTGATCAGATATTGCAAGGTCGTGCTGCTGGAGTTCAAGTTACTCAAAATGCTGGTTCACCAGGATCGGGTATTAGTGTTAGAATAAGAGGAACTAATAGCCTTAGAGGAAATAATGAACCTCTTTACGTTGTTGATGGAATTATTATATCCTCAGCTGGTGAAGATGTAAATCCTGCTGGTGGTATTGGTAATTCAGGTCAAGAAGTTCAAAATGGACTTAATGGTTTAAATCCTAGAGATATTGAAAGTATAGAAGTTCTTAAAGATGCATCTGCAACTGCTATTTATGGATCTCGAGGTGCTAATGGTGTGGTATTGATAACTACAAAAAAAGGCTTATCTGGAAAAAGTAAAATAGATTTATTTATTAATTCAGGAATAAGAATGATGGAGGATCAAAGGTATGATGTTCTAAGTGGTTTAGATTTTGCCAGATATCAAAATGAAGTTCAAGCAATGAATTATAATAATGTCAGGTATCATATTGATGGTAACGAAGTTTATCCAATTTTAACTGGAGGTGTCTTAGCATCTACCCCCTCCATACTTCATGATTGGCAAGATGAAATTTATCAGATAACTGAACATTATAATTTTGGAGGATCAGTTTCTGGCGGTGATAGCGATGGAAGCTACTACTTATCTTTTGGTTATACAGATCAAAAAGGTCTAGTAGAAAATTCAAGATTTCAAAGTGGAGATATAAGATATAATTTTGATAAAAAAATAACTGAAAAGTTAAAGGTAGATGCAAGATTTAGTGGATTTTATAGTAATCTTGATTTTGCTGAGTCAGGAGATTTGATTGGAGCAAATCAAAGTAGTGTAAGAAGCATATTATCAAATGTTCCTATCACAAATGATGAAATGGAAGAATATGGTAATGCTTTAAATACAACAACCCCTTTAGGTTGGGTTGAAGATTTTGAAGATAAGTCTGAGGAGAGCAGATTTATAGGATCAGTTACTCTTACATATAATTTACCTGTTAAAGGGTTACAATATGAGGTTAGAGCAGGTGGAAATATAAGAAGTAAAGAAAGAAGAAGATTCTGGGGATTAAATACTTTTCAAGGGAAAGCGGGAAATGGTGCTTTACAAATTTCTAACCTTAACACTAAGTCCTACCAGGTTAATAATCTTTTAAGGTTTAATAGAACCTTTGATAGAAAGCATAGGGTGAATGCTGTAGCTGGATTTACATGGGACTCAAGAGACGTAGACACGAAGATATTTGCAGTTGAAGATTTTGTTACTACTGCACTAACAACTCAACAACCTTTACTTGGTCAGCTCAACTCAACTCCTCTTGCAACTGGTGCATCAGATACTAGGTTGATTTCATATTTAGCAAGAGCAAATTATACTTTTAAAAATAAGTATACTTTAACATCAACTATTAGAGTAGACGGCGTATCTAAATTTTCAAAGGAAAATAGATATGGTTATTTTCCATCATTTTCTCTTGCCTGGAGATTAGTTCAGGAATCATTTATTGAAAATCTTAATTTATTTGATGATCTAAAATTAAGGGCAGGTTGGGGTCAAATTGGTAATCATGGAATTAGACCTTATGCCACATTATCAAATTATGCAAGTAATACAAATGTTCTGTATGGAAATGCAAATAATGGGGTAGATATTCCTATATTTCTTCAAAATATTGCGAATCCTGATCTCAGATGGGAAACTACTGAGCAAATTAATCTAGGATTAGATTTTGCTTTCTTTGAAAGTAGATTAACAGCTACTGTAGATGTATATAATAAATTAACAAAAGATTTACTTCAAAACGTCCCAATTCCATTGTCATCAGGGTTTTTAAATGTACAAGTTAACAGGGGTGAAATTCAAAATAGAGGTATTGAAGCGGCTCTTAATGCAATCATTTTAGATAAAAATGATTTTACTGTATCAGTTGGAGGTAATATTGCCTTTAATAAAACTCAACTTAAGAATTTAGGACTTCCTCCTTCAAGCATTCTTATTGATGGTTCTTATCAGAATAGAGCTTTTTATGAAGGTAATAATGTTAGTAGAGGAAATATATTTAAGTATGCACCGAATGTTTTTATTGAAGGTGAAGAATCTAGTTTATTCTATGGTTATGAGACTGATGGTATTTATCAAGTTGGAGATGTATTACCTGGTGGTGGAATAGCAAGAATATATGATCCACAAGATGACAACCCGCCTATATATTGGGCAGGAGATTATAAGGTAGTTGATCAAAATGGTGATGGTGTAATTGATCTTAAAGACAGGACAATAATTGGAAATCCAAATCCTGACTTTGTATATGGAATGAACCTTGAACTTTCATATAAAAATTTAAGTCTAAGAGTTTTAGCAAATGGTGTATATGGAAATGATATAGCAAATGGGAATTTATTACAATTAGCTACTCCTGAAGGAATATCATGGAGTAATATTACAAATGCTGCTTACAATAATGCCTGGAGACCTGAAAGTCCTTCTAATAGTTATCCTAGAATAGGTTATACAACAAATGGTATGACTGCAGTCCCTGATTGGATAATTGAAGATGGAAGCTTCCTAAGAATAAGTAATATAAATCTTAGTTATCAGTTTGATAAAGTTAATATTTACTTATCAGCTCAAAACCTATTTACTTTTACAGGATATAGTGGATACAATCCTGAGGTAACTAGTTTTCTATATGATGGTCTAAGAAATGGGGTTGATTGGAATGGACAGCCAAGTGCTCGTAAATTTACTATTGGATTAAACTTTAACTTATAAAATAGATGAAACTTTTAAAAGTAATAACACTACAAACTATGAAAAATTTTAAAATATCTTTATTTGCTTTTCTATTAATTTTTTCAAGCTCTTGTGAACTTGAGGAAGTTGCACCTTTCTTAGATAAGACTGTTTATGAAGACCCTCAAACAGCTCAGGCAAGTACTAAAGGTATATATGCAGGTCTCACTGCTTATAATGCAAAAGAAAGAGGAATTTTTGTTATTAATGGATTTTCTGGATTATTCATAACTGGTAAGCAAGGTCAAAGAATTACAAATCCAAATAATGCAAATTTATTTTCTCTAAACCCTACTTATGACGCAGATTCAGAAGCTATGTGGGGAGAATACTATGCAGTTATATCAAGATGTAATGGAGCAATTCAGTATACAACTACTGGAAATGATGAGGTTTTTGATAATGTTGCTGGACATGCCTACTTCCTTAGGGCATATTCTTATTTTCAATTAGTTAGGCTTTGGGGTGATATTCCTTTATGGACAGTTTTACCAGATAATAATAATCTTCATAAAGCGAAATCCTCAGCTAAAGATGTATATAGTCAAATAATTAGTGATGCACAAAAAGCAGAAACTTTAATGAATGAATCATTAGGTCTTGGTTTTCCTTTGAAGTATGCTTCAAATATGTTATTAGCAAAAGTATATATGACTTTAGCTACAAATCCAGATCTTGGAGATGGCTCAAGTAATTACTGGCAACTTGCTTATGATGAGGCTATTAAAGTAAAGAACTCAGGGAGATATTCTTTACATCCAAATTATAGTGATCTCTTTACACAAGCTGGAGAGAATTCAAATGAGTCTATTTTTGAATACCAACTTAGTGAAATAGCTAGTAATAGTCAATTAGGAAGAAATTATACACCATGGAAGTATAAAACTGGTATGCATTTTGGATGGTTCTCGGTTAATGCTAATGTATACGATTCTCATGTAGCAAATTATCCAACTGACCCAAGATTAGACGGAACATATCTACATTATTATACTAGAGCTGATAATAATGCTGAAGTTAAAACTTATCCATCAACAGGAAGAAATGGTTTTAGAGCATCTCATCCATATCTTTTCAAATTTGCAGAGAAAGATAGGAGTCATTCTGCACAGTATAATAGCCAAAATTATATTGTTTATAGATATGCTGATCTACTTTTAATGTTAGCTGAAATCTCAAATGAATTATCAAAAGATGCTGAGGCAATGGGTTATGTTGAGCAAGTTTTAAGTAGAGTTGGCTTAACACCTCACATAAGTTATCAAGGTGGCCAAGCATCATTTAGAGACGCAATAATGAGAGAATATAGATTTGAATTATTAGGAGAGGGTGAAGATTCACATAATAATAGAAGGAGAGGATTTAATTACTTTTTGAATAATACTATTTTGCCTCATAATAATAATCCTAATAAAAATCAATATGACTTGACACTTTTAACTGACGAGTCTAGAGTAATGAAATTACCAATTCCTCTTGGAGAGGTAACAACTAACGACCTTATTGACGACTAAATTGATAAACATGAGATACATCATAAATAGCTTTAAGTTTTTATTATTTTCTATAATTATTTTTTCTTGTGAAGAAAGAGTAGAACTTGATTATGTTGAATTTAATCCTGGTACTCTCTCTGATAATGACGGAAAAATTACCTACACAGATGTAGATGTTTATCCATTACTTGATATTATTTATACTGATACTCCTAGTGTTGACAATAGTATCAAAACAGGTGTTGTATTTAGTATTGATACAATAAAAGCACCTTCTGAAAGTACATTTGATAATTCTAAATTTTCAATCGATAAACCTTCCGGTGTTATATCATATGATAATTCAATGGGCGGTCTTTCGGAAGGTAATTATATGATATCAGTTTCAGTTAATAATGCTGGTGGTATTGCAAAGTATGATGATGCAGTAACTATGAGTGTATTATCAGTCCCTATTCAAGTAAATATTGATAAAAAAAGTGTTGATGTGGGATCTTTACAAACAGGTGATATAGCAACTGCTTCAGTTACTGATTTATCTGGCCAGGGTGTTGTTAATTCAGTGACTTATCAATTAATTGATGCTCCAGATATTTATACAATTAATGAAACAACGGGGGTAATATCTAAGGTAAAAGCCGCTAATTCTGGGTCAGTAAAACTTTCAGTCCAGGTTGGTAGTAATCTTGGGGCTGTGGTAGCATCAGATCTTTTAACTGTTAATGTTGGTCCTTCACCAACAATAGGTTTATTACAATTAGATGGATCAACTCCATTAACAAGAGTAACTCTATCCCCATACACCGCATATACTAGTTACCCACCTGTACTTAGTGATATGATTGCAGTTACATGGAATATTATCTTACCACCATCTCTAGATAATTTTAAGAACTTTTTCAGTATGGGAGCTTCTGGTGAAATAATAATAGCTGCAGATGCTAATTTGCCTGAAGGTGATTATAAAATTGGGGTCACTCCACAAAATGCTGGTGGAATTTCTCTTGATTTCCCAGAGGTTTTAACTATAAAAGTAGAAAATAGATCTGCTGTTGTATTTGAAGATTTAATAAATGATCACCCTGGTGAAGAACAATCTTACCATCCAAGTACTGTAGATGGTTGGAGTACTCATCTAATATCAGGAACTGAAGATGGTAGCTCATGGAAAAAAATGAAGGCTGTTGCAAATAAGTGGGGAAGTATGAGAAGATGGATGGGAGGGACTTATGTTGGAGATTCTGATGAATGTGTTATAAGAGAGATTGATTTATCATCTATAGATAAAACAAAACCAACAACAATCGTATTTGGTGAAGTTATTGGGTATGGGCAACCATATATGGATAAATATGATAGAGCTTTTTATTATGGGGAAGATACAACAAATGTATCTGCAGGAACATGGAATGATTCAGAATGGGTTCCATTTGCAGGTTTAGGTTTGGAAGGCGCAGATTGGCTAGGAGTTAATTGGAGTGGTGGAAATGGTCCACCTCAGGATTATACAAGATCTATTAACTTAAACACTATTTCTGGTAATAAAATTTATATAAATTGGAGGATGAGAAGAAAAGACTCTCAGACTGGTAAACAGAATGGTCAGTGGGTAATTAATGATGTTAGATTAGAGCAGCCAGATGTTTACACTGCAGAGGAAGAATAGAAATACTATCTTTAACTTTTATGTTTAAAAAATATTTGATGAAGGTATTTACCTTTTTTTTATTTATTATTTTATCATTCAAATCTTACTCAAAAAAGAATATTCTATTTATTTCTGTAGATGACCTTAAACCATTAATTGGAGCTTATGGAGATAATTTTGCTGTAACTCCTAATATAGATGAGCTGGCATCATATGGTACAATTTTTACTAATTCTCATGTTCAACAAGCAATCTGTGCCCCCTCTCGAGTGAGTTTACTCACTGGTTTAAGACCTGATCTTACAGAAGTATGGGATTTAGAAACTCAGATGAGAGATAGAAACCCAAATATTATAACTCTCCCTCAACATTATAAAGATAATGGATACAAGACTATTGGTATGGGGAAAATATTTGATAATAGAAGTGTAGATAATGGTTTAGATAAAAAATCATGGTCAATTCCATATATTAGAGTTAACGTAAACCATAAAATACATGGTAATAGCATTACCGGATTTCAGTCCCCGGAGAATAAAGAAATTTTATCAGATATCAGAGATAAAGCAGCTGCAGAAGGAATTCCTAATCAAGGTATGTGGCAATATCTAAGGAGTAAATATAAACCTTCAACAGAATCCTTTGATATTTCAGATGATGGATATTTTGATGGAGCTATGACTTTAAAAGCTATAGATCAAATTAATAAACTCTCAAATAGTAATCAACCCTTTTTCCTTGCAGTAGGTTTCCAAAAACCTCATTTACCTTTTGTTGCACCAAAAAAATATTGGGATATGTATGAAAGAGATGCAATTGAGCTCGCAAAATATCAGAAATGGGCTAGGGGTACTGTCAAATTAGTTTATAATAATAATGGTGAGATGAAATCCTATACGGATATTCCTGACTCTTTCAATGAAAATGGATTAATTAATATTGAAAAACAAAAAGAATTAATTCATGGGTATTATGCATGTGTTTCGTATATAGATGCTCAAGTTGGGAAGATTCTAAAAGCCATTAAAGAAAATAATTTATTAGAAAATACAATTATTGTTCTATGGGGTGATCATGGTTGGCATCTAGGTGATCACGGACAATGGGCTAAACATTCAAATTTTGAGCAGGCAACTAGGTCACCACTAATAATTGTAGATCCAGATTCAAAAATGAATAATACAAACTCATCTCCCACAGAATCTATTGATATATTTCCTACTCTTATGGAGCTATCAGAAATTCAAGCTCCAGATAATTTACAAGGAGTTAGTCTAGTCCCTTTATTGAAAGGAAAGTCAAAAAAAGTAAAAAATTTTGCTATTAGTCAATATCCTAGAGGAAGAGTTATGGGATATGCAATTAGAAATGAAAGATATAGATATGTAGCTTGGTATAAGAATAGAGATTTACCAAAAGAAGAAGATATTATAATAAAGGAATTATATGATTATAAAAATGATCCAGATGAGACAGTAAATATCGTAGGAATTGAAAGGGATCTTTCAGAGGAATATCAAATAATTTTAAATAATTTTCTAATTAAACAATCTCTTGAAAAAAAGATTTTTAAAGTATCACAAAGTCCTCAAAAGACTAATAAAGTTTCGACACAATCTGACATATCTGAGTCAAAAAATTTACTAAAAAACCCTGGTTTTGAAGAAGGAACAAATGGATGGAATATAGGAAAGGGATGTCAAATATTTTCTGTTAATAGTAATGCCCGATCTGGAGTTAGATCCCTCATGTTTGAAGGAACTAAATGTGGAGCTTTCCAAAATATTAATGGACTAAAACCAAATACAACCTATATTGTAAAAGCTAATATTAAATCTGAAAATAATGAGGCTGCTCTTCTGAAAATAAGGTTTTATGGTGGAGATGACATAACAAAGAGATACTCAAAATCTCAGTACGGAGAGGTAACTGCTACATTTAAAACTGGACCAGAAAACACTTCTGTAAGAATTGCTTTATTAAAGTATACTGCAGGTGCTACTGGAAAAACATGGTTTGATGATATTTCTGTTATTGAAGTTGAAGTTAAATCAAATTCAATAAATAATCAGAGCAAATCTAATAATTCATTATTAAAAAATTTACTAACTAATTCTGGATTTGAAAACGGAACCAAAGGTTGGAATAAAGGAAAAGGATGTCCAATTAATTCTGTAAATAACAATGCAAGATCAGGTAACAGCGCTCTGATGTTTGAGGGAACTAAATGTGGAGTATTTCAAAAATTAAGTGGGCTTAAACCAAGCACAACATATAAAGTAACAGCACATATTAAATCAGAAAACAATGAAGCAGGTTTACTCAAAATTAGATTTTATGGAGGAGATGATATTACAAGGAGATATTCTAAATCTGAATATGGAGAGGTAAGTGCCACTTTTAAAACTGGCCCAGAAAATACTACTGCAAGAATTGCTTTGTTAAAATATGTAGATGGAGCAACTGGAAAAACTTGGTTTGATGATATATCAGTTATTGAGATAGGTACCCAGATAATTTCTGATATGAAAACAATTAAAGATATTTTATCAGAAAAAAAATATAATAATTTTTATTTTGGGGCAACAATATCAGCATCACAGCTAAATACGGATATAGAAAAGCTATTAATAAATAATTTTAATATGACAGTTCCTGAAAATGCAGTGAAACAGTCTACTGTTCGTCCTGATCCTAATACTTGGAATTGGGAAAGAACTGATGAAATTATTAATATGGCAAAAAAAAATAATCTTTTAGTGCGATTACATGGACCAATCAGTCCCCAAGCTTCTAAATGGGTTAAAAGTGATAACAGAAAACCTGAAGAGTTGGAAGATATTATGTTAGAGTTTTTATCAGAGCAATGTAAAAGATATAATGGTCATCCAAATATTAGGTGGATGGACGTTGTTAATGAGACAATAACAAGGTCAGGAGATTGGTTTGGTCCAAAGAAGGGAGTTAATGATTGGGAAAATCCATGGACTATTATAGGATCAGATAATGATAAAAATAAGACACCTTTATATATTTCAAAATCATTTGAGATAGCTAACAAGTATGCTCCAGATGTTAGCTTAGTATTCAATCAACATGGAGGAATGGAGGAAGTTATGTGGGAAAAAGTCAAGGAAACTATAATTTATTTGAAAGATAAAGGTCTCAGAGTTGATGGAATTGGATGGCAAGCACATCTTTCTAGTAAAATGTTATATGGCGATCATGAAATTAAATATTTATCTAATCTCATAGATTGGGCTCAAGAAAATAATTTAGATTTTCATATAACAGAAATGGACTATAAAATTTTTGGAGATGTAACACCAAAAAAACAGGAATTACAATCAAAAGTATATTCTGATATCTTAAAAATTTTATTATCAAAAAGAGAGAATGGTCTTGTTACTTTCAATACTTGGGGAGTTATTGACAGAGTAGGAATTCATACCGACAAATCTAGATTCATATTTGATTTAGCTGGAAATCCAAAACCGGCATATTATGCAATAAAAAAAGTTTTAGAAGAAACCACATCAGAAAATAATAATTTGTCAGATTTATGATAAGGATATATTTGTTTTTTCTTGTTGTTTTAATCATTGGTTGTTCTCAAAAAAATAGTTATCAAAAAAAAAATGTCTTATTTATCGTTGTTGATGACTTAAAACCTCTTATAGGAAGTTATGGTTATGGTGACATAATTTCTCCAAATATTGATAAGTTAGCGAGTGAAGGAGTTTTATTTTCAAAGGCTTATGCACAACAGGCAATTTGTACAGCATCAAGGATGAGTTTTATTACAGGTAAAAGACCAGATTATACTAAAATTTGGGATTTATCTACTAAGCTTAGAGAAACAAGACCTGACATAACAACAATACCTCAATATTTTAAGGAGAATGGCTATGAGACGGTTGGTATGGGGAAAGTTATGCACGGTGCAAGTAATAATGATCCTCAGTCTTGGACAATGCCATTTATATCCAATGAAAATTTTGATTATGCAGATGGATATAAGATGCCTGCTAATTTATATCAATCACCAGAAATCCATAAAAAGTGGGATTCTCTTCAGACTGCTCTTGATGCGGATCCAAATGCAGACAGGGGTTGGTTTGCTGTTAATAGTATTATGAAATCAGCAGGTTTAAGACCATTAACTGAAAATCTAGATGTTCCAGATAATGCATATGCTGATGGAGCCTCAACATTTAAAACTATTGAGTTATTAAATCAATTTAAAAAAGAGAATAAAAATTTCTTTTTAACGGTTGGTTTTCAGAAACCTCATTTGCCGTTTACACCTCCCAAAAAGTATTGGGATTTATACGATAGAAATAAAATAGACCTTGCTGAATTTCAAAAAAAGTCAGATGGATCTCCTTTAGAAGCTTATCATCAATCTGGAGAATTAAGAAATTATCATGATGCAGAACCAAGTATGGATGAAAACGGAATAGTTAATGAGGATAAGCAGAGAGAACTTATTCATGGGTATATGGCTTCAGTTTCTTTTATTGATGCTCAATTAGGATTAATTCTTAATCATTTGAAAAGTCTAGGTATGGATAAAAATACGGTAGTTATATTCTTTGGAGACCATGGGTGGCATCTTGGAGATCATGGACTTTGGAATAAGCATTCTAATTTTGAGGAAGCTACAAGAACTCCTTTAATTTTTAAAAGTCCTGATATAGAAGGAGGATTTATAAATGATAGTCCAGTTGAGTTATTAGATATATTTCCAACAATATGTAATTTAGCAGGTATTCCAATTCCTGAAGATTTAGATGGTGTATCATTAGTTCCTATTTTAGATAAAAAATCAGAAAGTTTAAAGGAATTTGCAATTAGTCAGTATCCACGAAGATGTAATGTTATGAGAAGTGTTATAGGCAGATATCCTGATGATTGTACTCTTATGGGTTATGCAGTAAGAAATGATAGATACAGATATATAGCTTGGGTTTCAGGGAATTTTGAGGATAGATCAAGTTTTAATAATGATAAAATAATAATGGAAGAACTTTATGACTATGAAATAGATCCTCTTGAAACTAGAAGTTTTTCATTAGATTCTGACTATCAGAAAATAAAAGAAAAGATGATTGGAAACTTGAGAGGTGTTATATGGGAAAATTAATTTTAATTCTTTTTAGTCTTTTTTTTCACTTTAATTTATTTTCTCAGAATAATGTCACTGATCATATCTATAAAAAAATTGATTCTATCAATTTAGAATTTAAATTATATAAGCCTGATTCATTTAACCCAAAAAAAAAGTATAATACTATAATTTTATTTCATGGTGGAGGATTTAATTCTAGATATGCTGATCAATTTAGTAGGCATTCTAAATATTTTAATACAAGGAATTTCATCGCAATAACTCCTGTATATAGAATTAAAAGTTTACATGACACAACTCCTCAAGAATCTTGTGATGATGCTAAGGATTTAATCGAATATCTTTATTCAAATGCAGATAAATATAATATTAATAAAGATAGAATATTTGTTGGTGGAGGTTCAGCGGGTGGTCTTTTAGCTCTTTCAACAACTTTCTGGAAAGTTAAAAATCATAAAATAAAAGGATTAATACTATATAACCCTATTGTTGATACTGGCCCAAATTCAGCATTTTCCAAAAGAAGATCTGGTAATTATAGTTTAGATATATCTCCAATAAATAATATAAATAAAAAACATCCCCCATCAATTATATTTCATGGTTCTCTGGACGAGATGGAGCCAATAAATAAAATAAAAAAATATAAGGAAATAAGCTCAAAATATGGAACGAGATGTGATGTTATAATATATCCAGAACAGGGCCATTCATTCTTTAATAAACAGGAATTTTTTATTAAAACAAGTGAAGAAGTTGATAAATTTCTTTCTTCTTTGGGCTATATTGAAAATAGATAATATTAAAATATGTCTAGATATTTACTTTTCGTTTGTATACTTTCATTTTCTTTTGATTCCTTTTCTCAAAAACCTAATATATTGTGGATAACGGTTGAAGACATAAGTCCTTCATTATCTATGTATGGTGACTCAACTGCTAAAACCCCGAATTTAGATAAGCTTGCTTCTGAAAGTTTAATTTTTACAGAAGCATATACTACAGTTGGAGTTTGTAGTCCTTCTAGATCATCTATCATAACGGGTATGTATCCTGTATCAATAGGTACTCATCAGATGAGGACTGGTAAAGATGTATTTGGTTGGGGCTCAAGAGATTATGATGGTGTTTCAAATGCAATTGATGTGAATGGCGACTCAATACCTTTACATTCAGTTGTGACACCTACAGAAGTTAAATGTTTTACAGAGTTCTTGAGAGCTGAAGGATACTTTTGCACTAATAATTCTAAAACAGATTATCAATTTGCTGCACCTGTTACAGCATGGGATGAAAATGGTAATCATGCTCACTGGAGAAACAGAGAAAATAATCAGCCTTTTTTTTCAGTATTTAATTTTGATGTAACTCATGAGTCAAAGATGTGGCTTCATAGAGATAAACCTCTAACAATTGATCCTATAAAAGTTCCTTTACCTCCCTACTATCCTGACACAAAAATTGTGAGAAATGATGTTGCAAGAAATTATTCAAACATTGAACTATTAGATAAGCAGATTGGTAGTTTAATTGAAGGTTTAAAAGAAGATGGATTATTAAATAATACTTATATATTTTTTTTTAGTGATCACGGTGGGCCATTACCTAGAGGAAAAAGATCTCATTATGAGTCTGGACTAAAAGTTCCAATGATTATAAGAGATCCATTTGAAAGGACCATGAAGTATGTTGATGAGCCAATATCTTTTGTTGATTTAGCTCCTACTATTTTGTCATTATCAAATGTTGATATTCCAGATTATTTTCAGGGGTTTGCTTTCATGGGAAATAAAAAAAATAAATCTTTAAGAGAATATATTTTTGGGTCCGGGGATAGATTTGATGAAACATATGATAGAGTTAGAAGTGTCATATCCAAAGACTATGTTTATGTAAGAAATTATCATAAAAATAGGCCAGCATATAAAGATGTTTTATATAGAAAAAATATAGATATGACTAATGAGATGTTAGAACTATATAAAAATGATATGCTCAACTCTGATCAAGAGTATTGGTATAGAGAATCAAAGACTAAAGAAGAATTTTATGTGAGGTTTCAAGACCCGCATAGCCTTAATAATGTGATATCAGACTCAAAATATTTAAATGAAATTAAGAGACACAGGGAAGCTTTAAAAAATTGGCAAGATGAAATAAATGATTTGGGTTCAGAACCTGAAAAGAAATATTTAGAGCATATGTGGCCTGATGGTAATCAACCTAAAACTCAAAAACCAGATGTAATTTTTAATGATGATATAATTACAATCCAACCTAAAACAAATGGATCATCAAGTGCTTATATAATTTCAGATAAAGACTTTAACCCAGGTTTAGATGATGGATGGCAGTTATATCATAAACCTATTATTATTAATAAGGGTTATATTTATGTAATATCAACACGTCTAGGTTTTCAAGATAGTGATATAGTTAAAATTAAATTATAAATAATGATCAGATTTATTCTATTGTTTTTTATGCTATTTTCTTTTACTGATCTTTTAGGTAAGAAAAATATCCTGTTTATTTCTGTAGACGATCTTAAGCCAATGTTTAATTCATATGGACATGAGGATATGATAACCCCAAATATTGATGCTTTAGCTGCTAAAGGTACTTCATTTCTCAACACTTCTACACAGCAAGCTATATGTGCACCTTCAAGAGCAAGTCTTTTGACCGGTCTTTATCCAGATAACACAAGAGTTTGGGATCTTGAAACTCAAATAAGAGATGAAAATCCAAACGTAGTTACTTTACCTCAACATTTTAAAAATAATGGTTACTTTTCTGTTGGTCTAGGTAAAATTTTTGATAATAGATCAGTAGATAATAATTATGATGGAATTTCCTGGTCTACTCAATTTCTCCAAGGAATGCCAAATCAATATTATTTTAATAATGATAATGGTAGGTCTGGTTACCAAGACCCTCTAGTTCATCAAGCCATCAATGAATATAATAGCTACATAGCGTCAAATAATATTACATCTTTAACTGGAAAGAGAGAAGCAAGAAAACTTTTTCCTTTATCTAAACCTTCTACTGAGGGAAATCAAGATTTACCTGATGATGGTTATGTAGACGGTGCTAGAACTAATTATGCCCTAATTAAAATGGAGGAGGCAGCTAATTCAGGTAAGCCATTCTTTTTAGCTGTTGGTTACACAAAACCTCACCTTCCTTTTGTTGCTCCTCAGAAATATTGGGATTTTTACAATAGAAATGATATATCGATTCATCCAGAGCAAGGTAGAGATAATAGTATTCCCTCTCTTGCATTTCATAATAATCATGAATTAGTAAATAATTATTCAGATATTCCACTAAATGGAAATATTACTATTGATAAACAGAAAGAATTAATCCATGGCTATAGGGCTTGTGTATCATATATTGATGCTCAGGTTGGAAAATTGTTATCTAAACTTGATGAATTAGGCTTATCAGAAAACACAATCATAGTTTTGTGGGGTGATCACGGTTGGCATTTAGGTGATCACGGTTTGTGGATAAAACATACTAATTTCGAGCAAGCTGTTAATTCACCTATGATAATTTATTCTCCTGATCATGGTTTAGCAAATAATAAATCTAATTCACCAGTAGAACTATTAGACATTTATCCAACACTTTGTGATTTAGCTGGAATAGATATTCCAAATGAGGTAGAGGGTAAATCAATTTCTCAAATTATGGTTGATCCTAACTATAAAGTAAGACGTGCTGCACTTGCTCAGTATACTAGAATGTCGGGTGGAAAAAGAGTTATGGGTTATTCATTAAGAGATGAAAAATACCGGTACACTAAATGGATTCAAATGGATTATCGGGCTGGAGAAAGATATGGAAATTCAATTGCATGTGAATTTTATGATTATGAAATTGATCCTCATGAGATAATTAATAGATGTTCAAACAATAATTACTCTGAAATTATAGATCAATTTGAATTAGAATTTAAAAGAAGAAATATTGCTCAAAGTACTCCAAGTAATTTTTTAGAAATATCTGTTTGTGGTTCATCCTATACAGCTCCCGATAATCAAGTTTATACATCAAGTGGTATTTATACAGCTATATTAACAGCTAATAATGGAATGGATAGTGTTATAACAATTGATTTGGATTTAAATGGTGAATTGTCTAATATGATTAATTTGGATAATGGTATTATTTCAGCTGAGCAGCAAGGTGCTTCATATCAATGGTATGATTGTTCAACTAACCTTCCAATAAGTGGTGCAATTTACCAGTCATTTGCTCCAGATCAATCTGGGGAATATTTTGTAAGGATAAGTGATTCTGAGTGTGGAGAAATTGATTCTGAATGTATAACATTTAGTAATATACTTTCGCTGGAATATTTTAATTTAAAAAAATATAATTTATATCCAAATCCTGTAAATGAAAAGGTAAACGTTTCTTTAGATAGGACCTATAAAAATATTAACATCCAATTAATTGATATATTTGGAAGGGTATTTATTAATGATAATTTTCATAATAAATCTAAATTATCAATTAATGTGTCATCCCTTAAAGGTCAATTTATTTTTTTATTAAATCTAGATGGTGAAGATCAAATTAAATCTAATTTGATTATTCAATAGCATCTATTGATTTTCTCCAGTTTTTAATAAGATTTAATAGCTCCTCTCTTTTCTTAGGCATCTTTTCTGCAAGGTTATTTTTTTCACCTTGATCTTTTTTAATATTATATAATTCAATCCTTCCTTCTCTATAAAAATCAAATAATTTATAATCACCTATTCTAACTGCTGTATTAGCAAGGTCTCCTGTGCTTTGTGGTCTTGGTCTAGGCGAGTGCCAATATATTGGTCTTTTACTATTATCTTGATTTTTTCCTATTAGTGATTTTCTAAAACTTAAGCCATCGACATGTCTTTCATTCATAACATCTTCTCCAATTAGTTCTAGTAAAGTTGGAAAATGATCTGTTCCAGTAACAATTGTATTAGACCAGCCTCTTTTAATTTTATTTTCCCAAACTACAAAAAGAGGAATTTTTATTCCACCTTCATAGTTATGTCCTTTCCCTGCTCTTAATGGTAAATTTGATGTTGCAAGAGGTCTTCCGTTTCCTCTATTTGATAGGCCTCCATGATCTGAGGTAAATACAATTATTGTATTTTTATAAAGGTTATTTTTTTTCAAATATCTAATAACCCTGCCAAAGTTATTATCTAAGTTTTCAATCATTGCTGCATAGATATGATTGTCTTGTCTCAGTTTTGTTTCTCCAGTTGTTTTTTCATAAAAGAAAGGGTTTTCAAGATTATATTCTCCGTATATACTTTTGACTTTTGTCTTATATTTTTCTTCAAGACTTCTTTTTCCTTCAAAGGGGGTATGTACTTCATAGTGAGATAAATAAATGAAAAAAGGTTTATTATTTTTTACATTAATATAGTTTATGTCTAACCAATTTAATGTTAAGTCTGTAAGTTGATCAGTTAAATGGTATCCATCTTCAACTACTGGTAACTTCGTTAAATCTGGAGCATTTTCATTTCCTTTTCCTCTTTTTTGTATGTTATAAGGATAGAAATATGATTTTGGAACACCTGAGTCACCACCACCATAATTATTTTCAAACCCTTGTTCTTCAGGAGAAGAACCGCTTTTACCTCGTGAGAGATGCCACTTTCCAGAAATCAATGTTGAATAGCCATTATCTTTTAAAGCTTCTGCTATAGTATATTCTGATGATTTTAGTTGTGATCCTGGTCCAGGACTTTTTGTTCTCGCGGGATATTTTCCTGTCATAATCCCATATCTAGAAGGGACACATCTTGGGTGTGCAGAGTAAGCATTCTTAAATTTCATTCCTCTTTCAGATAGTGAGTCAATATTTGGAGTTTCATAAAATTTTGAGCCTTGGTATCCAACATCATACCAACCTAAGTCATCAATAAGAAAAAAAATAATATTTGGCTTTTTTGAATCAGATTTTAAGTCAATAAAATTAAAAGTTAGGAATAATGTACATAATAAAAGTTTATAAATCATGAGAAAATCATTTATAACTTAAATCTAATATTTTACTATCCTTTTAACATTTTTTCTTTCTTTTTTTTTCTTTCATTATAAGCTAAATTTACAATAAAAGGTCTTTATGCGCAATTCCATAATACTATGTTTTTTCTTTTCTCTTCTATTGTCTTGTAAGAATAAAGATCAAAGTACTTTTCAAAAATCTCCTAATATAGTGTTTATTTTTGCTGATGACTTAGGGTATGGTGATATTGGTTCTTTTGGCGCTGAAGATATATCTACTCCAAATATTGATTTTATAGCTGAAAATGGAATAAAATTCAATGATTTCTATTCAGTTTCTTCCGTATGTACTCCTTCTAGAGCAGGTATGTTAACAGGTAGAATGCCACAGAGATTTGGGCTTAATGGTGTATTATTTCCTGATAGCCATACAGGTATGCCTCCCTCTGAATATACTATAGCTGAATTGTTAAAGGATAATGGGTATTATACAGGAATTATTGGCAAATGGCATCTAGGACATAAACATGATTTTCTACCTCTACAACAAGGTTTTGATTTCTTTTTTGGTATTCCGTATAGTAACGATATGGCAAGCACAGCTTATTTTAATGGGAATGATATTATCGATTATTTTCCTGTTCAGAAAGTTATGACAAACCGTCTAACACAAGAGGCTATTAGCTTTATTGAATCAAATAAAAAAAATAAATTTTACTTATACCTTGCTCATCCCATGCCTCATGTACCAATCTATGCATCAAATAATTTTATTGGTTCATCAAATAGAGGTCTTTATGGAGATGTTGTTCAGGAGTTAGATTGGAGTGTAGGTGAAATTATTAATAAGTTAAATGAACTTAATTTATTGGAAAATACTTTAGTGATTTTTAGTAGTGATAATGGTCCTTGGCTGACAATGAAAGAAATGGGAGGGTCTTCAGGAAAATTAAGAAATGGCAAAATGTATACTTTTGAAGGGGGAATGAGAGTTCCAACACTAGCTATGTTAAATGGATTTATTCCCAAAGGGATAGAGACTCAAGAAATTACAAGTCAATTAGATTGGTTTCCTACATTTGCTTCATTAACAAATTCTACAATTCCAGAGGGTATCATAATCGATGGAGATAATATAGAAGAGATATTAAAAGGTAATCAAATGGGATACGAGAGAGATTATTTATACTTTGACTATGAAAGATTAGAGGCTTACAGAAAAGGAGATTATAAAGTTAAACTTCCTTATGAAGGTTGGCCGGGCACGTGGTATAAAAGTCCTATTGATCCTCATGATACTCTTCTTTTTAATTTAAAATTAGATCCAGGAGAAAAAAATAATATATTTAATGAAAATAAGGAATTGGCAAAAAGTTTAGCCATATCAATGCAAAAAAAATATAATGATATGGGTAATTTGCCAGAATCAATAGTAATTAGAACTGATGCAGACGAGAGTCATTTGAGATATTTAAATATTGATAAATAAAATGAAAAAATTATACTCCTTTATTTTTTTAATTTTTCAACTGCATAATAGTTTGAATGCTCAAATTATTAGTTCATCATGGGATAATTGTTCAAAATATTTAGGCAATATTTCGCGTGATTTATCTTCTTCAAATATTACTACAACCCCTGCTAATTGGTTAACATATTGGAATCAAGTTACTCCATCTAATGCTGGAAAATGGGGATTTGTTGAAGGTCAGAGAGATGTAATGAAGTGGGATGGACTAGACAAAGCTTATCAACTTGCAAAAGACAATGGACTAAAATTTAAACAGCATACTTTTATTTGGGGTAATCAACAACCGGCATGGATAGAAAATCTATCTTCAGAAGAACAGCTTGAGGAAATTGAGGAGTGGATTAGTGAGTTTTGTTCTAGATACCCTAATACTGATCAAATAGATGTTGTAAATGAAGCAAGAGCTAATAAGCCTGATGGAGGCGAAAAAAATAATGGAACGTTTAGAGCTAATTATATTGATGCACTAGGAGGAAAGGGTGATACCGGAGTTGATTGGGTTATTAAAGCTTTTGAACTTGCAAGAAAGTATTGTCCAAATGCGCAACTTATTTTGAATGATTATGGGATTTTAAATAATGCTGGAAATAGAAATGAGCATATTGCTTTGGCTAATATTCTAAAAAATAAAGGTTTAATTGATGGAATTGGTGTTCAAGGTCATTCTTTTACAATTGAAAATATGACTGCTGAACAGATGAAATTTTCATTAGATCAGCTAGGTGCAACAGAATTACCTGTCTATATATCAGAACTTGATATAGATGCTGAGGGTCAAAATCCAGAAGGGGTTCAACTTTCTAGATACCAGAAGCTTTTTCCAATAATTTGGGAGCATCCTAGTGTTGCGGGCATAACACTATGGGGCTATGTAAAGGATCATATGTGGAGAGAGACGGCTTATCTAGTTGATGGTGAGGAAATAGGATCTGATGAAAGGTCTGCTCTTGAGTGGATAAAATCATATGTTAATAAATCAAATTCCGGTTGTGATGTGACTGGTCCTATATTGTCGATTGAGTTTGATAAAATAGGTTTTGATTTTTATCCTAATCCAATAAAAAGAGGATCGTACCTTAAATTTAATGAGGACAGGATTATAAAAAATATTGAGATAAGATCTATGAGAGGTGAATCACTTATTTATAAGGAAATTAATTCTAAATTCGGTAACGTTCATATTAATTTGAATAGTGGCATGTATATAGTTGAAGTAGTCAAAGATGATGATACACATGTCGTAAAGAAATTAATAGTTAATTAGATCTAATTACATTCACCTTCTTCCCAAGACATAACCCCTGCTCCTTCTGCAACACAAGGATTACTATAAGTAATGTTATTACATCCACAAACTGGATTATATTCTTTTGTACATGCTTTAGCTTCTTCTATTTTATTTTCATCAATACATATAATATCTCTATTACAAGAATTTAAAAATAAAGGCACTAATATTAAAAAAATTATAATTTTTATCGATTTCATATAAATTTTTATATAATATATTTTATTTTTTTAAAAAAAATATAATTATTGAAAAATTATTTTCACTACTAATATATTAAATTATGATTAATTCAGGAGATACCGCATGGATGTTAATAGCATCTGCATTAGTTATGTTGATGACCCCGGCAGGGCTGACACTTTTTTATGGAGGACTAACTCAAAGGAAGAGTGTTCTAAATACAATTGGTATGAGTTATACTGCTTTCTGTACAGCTTCAGTAGTTTGGGTTGTAGTAGGTTACTCAATTGCTTTCTCAGGTGATGGAGCATACTTTGGAAACTTAGATAATTTTCTATTAAAAGGAATAATGGTTACTGATGTTGAAGGTACAATACCAACATTACTTTTTGTCTTTTTTCAAGGAACTTTTGCAGCAATAGCTGTAGCCCTTGTCAGTGGCTCAATAATTGAAAGAGTTAGGTATTCTACATGGTTTGTGTTTTCTATTTTATGGGTAATCTTGGTTTATTCTCCTGTAACTCATTGGGTGTGGGGTGGAGGTTTTTTAAGTCAACTTGGTGAATTAGACTTTGCAGGTGGAACAGTAATACATGTTAATGCGGGTGTTGCAGGATTGGTTTTAGTATATCTTCTAGGAAATAGAGAAGGGTATAAGAAGACAAGTGTTAGACCAGCATCTGTTAAACTAATGATATTGGGGTCTGCATTACTATGGTTTGGATGGTTTGGTTTTAATGGTGGAAGTCAGTTAGCTGCAGATGGAATTGCTGCTAATGCTCTTTTAGTAACTAATGTAGCAGCAGCATGTGGGGGTTTGGCTTGGTTATTAATTGAATGGTTTTCTACAAACTCTAAACCAACACTCATTGGAAGTGCATCTGGTGTTGTCTCTGGTCTTGTTGGCATAACTCCAGCTGCTGGTTATGTAGATGTAAGTGGTGCTTTATTTATAGGCCTTGGATCTGGTCTTGTTGGATACTTTGGTGTTGTAAAATTAAAAAAATGGTTAGGGTATGATGATACTTTAGATGTATTTGGAATACATGGTTTAGTTGGGGCATTTGGTGCTATTGCAACTGGAATTTTTGCTAATCCTGTAATAAATGAAGGGAATGCAGGATTGCTATATGGTAATCCTGGTCAGGTTTTGATTCAGGTACAATCTGTAATTTATGTTTCTCTTTACTCAGCTTTTGCTACGTTTATTATTTATAAAATAATATCTCTACTTTTTGGTACGGGTAGAATCTCAGAGGAAGTGGAAAAAGATGGTATGGATATGGCTTACCACGGAGAAAGAGGATTTGATATAAGTGATTAAACTTAATTAATAAATGTGTTTGTCTGGATGCCAATCTTTTATATAGGCTTTTCCTGATTCTAAAGCTCCATCTTCTATTGGTGTTCCCATCGAATCATTCCATCTATTTAAAAATCCAAAAAGAGATATAACTCCGAGTATTTCCACAATTTCACCATCATCCCAATATTTTTTTAGTTCACTAGAAATTTGTTCATCAACTTTATTAGGAATACTTGAAGCAGCAATAGCAAATTCAAATGCAGCCTTTTCTTTTTCATTAAATCTTTTGCTTTTTCTAAAATTCCAAATTTCATTTAACTGATCTAAATTAGAACCATATCTTTCTGCAGCTCTGATTGTGTGTGCTCTACAGTAATTACAGCCTGTTACCGTACTAGTAAGGTATCCTATCAGTCTTTTGATTTTACTTGTTACATTCCCTTTATTTTCCATAACAGCTTTATTTAGATTAATAAAAGCATATGCAATTGGAGGTCTCATAAACATAGTCTTAATACTATTTGGGCAGAAGCCAAGGGTTTCGTTATAAAAGTCAATAAGTTTATTCAATTCTTTATCATCTGATTTTAGTGGATGTACAAGTGGATTATTCATAATATTAAATTTAATTAATCGTTATTTATATAAATTTGAAATAAAACTATGATAAAAAAAGCGATTACAATATTTTTTTTGTTTTTCCTTTTATCAAATATTTCTTATTCTCAAAAATTAGAACTTGGTCTGAAAGGAGGCACCAATTTTGCAACTCAAAAACTCAATGGGATAAGTGGCGTAGAGTCAATAACAGGATACCACATTGGTGGATTTTTATATTTTAAGTTACCTATTCTATTTGGAATTCAAGTAGAGGGACAATATTCAACACAGGGTAGTGAATTTCAAATTAATCAGGTAATCAATAAGAATAATTTAAGATATATAAATATTCCAATTTTAATAAGAAATGATTTTGGCCCTTTTAATTTTCATTTTGGTCCTCAATTTGGAATTTTAACAGATGCTTTTTCATTGAAAGGAGTAAAAAATTCTATAAAAGATCAGTTTCTTGGCCGAGACTTTAGTATTGTAGTTGGAATAGCAGTTAGACTACCAGCTAATTTAGGATTATCTCTTAGGTATGTAAGGGGACTAAGAAATATTTCAGATAATAATATATTAAATAATGAAACTAAGAATACTATGTTTCAATTATCTTTAAAATATTCTTTAATTCAGTGGGGAATAAAAAAGAATAAGAAATAAATGTCAGACCTAGTTTTTAGAAAAATAGAAAAAGATGATTTAGATGAGGTTTATATCTTATTGAATCAGTTATCTAAAAAAGATATTTCTTCTATAAATAAAAATTTATCATGGAAAAATTTTAACCATAATACAAGTTCAAATTCTATTGTTGGTATATATGAAAATAGAGTAGTTGCATATGGAAGTATTGTTATTGAAAATAAGATTAGAGGTGATATTGCTGGCCACATTGAAGATATTGTAGTTGATAATTCAGTAAGAGGAAAAATGGTAGGAGTGAAATTAGTTAAAGAATTAGTTGATATAGGTAAATCTAAATCTTGCTATAGAATAACATTGTTTTGTGATAAAAAACTTGTTAAGTTTTATGAGCGAAATGGTTTTAAGGTAAATAATGTTATAATGAAAAAATATTTAAATGATTGATAAAAAATCTTAACATTTATACATCAAAAAAATTATCATGAAGAAATTCAACCTCTGAAATTCTTTTAGGGAGTTCTTCAATCGGAAACTTTACTCTTTCCCAATAATAAAACATTTCATTTCCGTTACTTTCTATGTTCAATGGATTTGAAAGTAATTTCTTTTGTAACGAAAAGTTTTTAAATAGTTTCTCTACAGCCAATTTATTTTCTTCTTTCTCTAAAGATTTTAGAAAGAATTTTTTAGAAAATTCAGGATTATTTCTGTAGTCTATATCATTTCTGAATTTATCCAAAATCCCTTCCTTCCTAAGAAAGAATTTTGGAAATTTTTTATTTGTTTTACTTTTAAGTCTTAATATTCTTGTATAATAAGTTCCAGATTCACCCGCGGACTCTGTTCTTAGATATATTAGAACATGAGGATGTTTATCTGATGTTATTGGATTTTTGTTTTTATATGGACTAAAAATACCTCTCCAGGTATTTGAAGGAAGATTTAAATTTAAAGATTCAGTTGTTCTATTAAACCCCATTTTATTTAATAAAATATCTTCTTCTTTGAATCTCTTTTTATTAAAATAATGGCTTATTATAATACCTATTAAAATTATTGGCCAACTTATGAACCAATATTCTATAAGAATAATTTCTAGAATTTCATTAAATTCATTCATTATTCAACTGTTACAGATTTTGCAAGATTTCTTGGCTTATCTACGTCACAACCTCTAAAAACAGCACAATGGTATGCAAGAAGTTGCAAGGGAATCTGGTTAATCATAGGTGTAAAGTCTTTTGAGGTTGAAGGGACTGTGATGGAAAAGTCTAAGTAATCTTTAACATGTTCGTTTTCTTTATCAATAATTCCTATCACTATTGCATTCCTTGATCCAACTTCTCTAATATTACTTATCATCTTATCATACTCATCACTTTTTGTACATATGGCTATGACTGGCATTTCATTATCAATCAATGCAATTGGGCCATGTTTCATTTCTGCTGCAGGATAACCTTCTGCATGAATGTAAGAAATTTCTTTGAGTTTAAGAGCGCCTTCTAATGCAACAGGAAAATTATTTCCTCTTCCCAAGAAAAGAGAATGATTCTTTTTATAAATCTTTTTGGATATTTTTTTTATTTTTTCATTTGATTGAAGAATTTCATTTATCTGAGAAGGTATTTTTTTTAAATGTGATATCATTTTATGAAATTTTTTCTTTGTAATATTTTTCTTAAGGTAAGCTGCTTTTACTCCAATCATTAATAATACCATTAACTGAGAGGTAAAAGCTTTTGTACTTGCTACACCAATCTCTGGTCCTGCATGGAGATAACAACCTTCGTCTGTTAATCTTGCAATTGAGGAACCAACAGCATTCACAATACCAAGAACAATTGCTCCTTTCTTTTTAGCAATTCTTGTAGCTTCAAGGGTATCTGCTGTCTCCCCTGATTGGGAAATAACAATAACAATATCTCCATCATTAATTATTGGAAATCTATATCTGAATTCTGATGCATACTCAACTTCAACAGGTACTTTTATATATTTTTCATAAAAGTATTCTGCAACTAATCCTGCGTGCCATGAGGTACCACATCCAATTATTATAATTCTTTTTGTTTCTAATAGTGGTTTGCCATAATCTTGAATACCACCTAGTGTTATATTATCATCTTTTATTCTTCCAAGCATTGTCTGATTTAAAGATTCGGGTTGTTCCATAATCTCTTTAAGCATGTATGACTCATAATTTCCAAGTTCAACTTTTTCTAGTTCTACATCAACCTCTTTAAATTTTTTTGGTATTCTAT
>CACOFQ010000008.1 GCA_902626505.1 uncultured Marinoscillum sp. | reverse complement strand
TAATCAGTTTGATCCTGATGATGATATAGAAAATTTAGATCCATGGGTTCCAAAATTTAATTTCTATGATTTTAATGGAAAATTATCATTTAAACCATCAAATAATGATTTACTTACCTTTAGTTTTTATAGGGGAGAAGATAATTTAAAAGAATCAAGTGATACTAGAAGATATCAATATCCAAACTTTGGTGATATTGACAAAATAGAAATTCTTGGAGATTTAGATAGAATATCTGAGTGGGGAAATAGTGGTTATTCATTTAAGTGGTCTCGTCAGTGGAATAGTAAATTTTATAATACCCTAAATATTTCTTATTCGGAGTATTATAATTACCAAGATGACTCATATTTTGTTGAGGCTAGAATTCCAGATTTAGATTCTACAATATTTAATCTTAATATAATTTTAGATCAAGATAACACTGTTCAAGATTTTACTGCTAGGTATGATGCCGAGATTTTGTCTGGAAAAAATAACAAATTCGAGTTAGGATTTGAATTAACAAAATCCGATGTTGACTATCTTTTTGTCAGAGATGACACTCTCACCATATTAAACACAAAACAAAATTCAGATTTATATTCAGGATATCTTTCATATGATTTGAACTCAGTGAAAAATCTAAATTTAAAAATTGGTATTAGGGTTAATAGATACGGTTTAACGGATAAAAATTATTTTTCACCGAGATTTCAGGCAGATTATTCCTTTCTAAAAAATCTAAAAATTAAAGTTGGTTACGGGCATCACTTCCAATTTGTTAAACAGATTATTGGTGAGAATGTAACTTCTAGATCTAGAGATTTCTGGTTACTTTCTGATGATGTAGATGTTAATGTTGGAGAATCTATTCATTATATTGGTGGCTTAGCATACGAAAATGATAAGTGGTTATTTGATACAGAGTTTTTTTATAAGGAAATATCAAATCTTACTGAATTCTCACTAAGATTTCAAAGTGCGGGTTTAAATAATTTGTTTTTCAATGGTAGTGGGATAGCTAAAGGGTTTGAGACTTTAATTCAAAAAAAGATTAATAACTACACTGGATGGATATCATATACATTTACAGATGCTGAGAATACCTATCCATTATTAAATGATGGTGTAAGTTTTCCTGCTCCTCAAATTCAAAGAAATGAAATTAAAATTTTTAATAATTATGAAACTAATGGCTGGAATTTTTCTGCCTCCTTTATCTATGGATCTGGCCAGACATTTACAGAGCCATCATATAAGTATAACATATCTCTATTAGATGAATCAAGTTTGACGTTCATAGGAGTAGGGCCTAAAAATGGATCGCTTCTTCCAGATTATCATAGACTTGACGTATCGGTTCATCACGTATTTAACATTAATAAATCAAAGGGTGATATTGGTTTATCTATATTTAATTTATATAACAGACAAAATGTGTGGTACTATGAATACCAATTTGATTATGTTCCTTACGAAAGACAGGTAAAAAAATATTTAGGAATTGTCCCTAATCTATCATTTAAATTGAGTTTTTAGATATGAAAAAAATACTATTATCTCTTATTATAGTTTTATTTTCTTGTGATGTGGAGACGCCGATTGAAGATAATTTTGTGGTTGAAGCTTTTTTGTTTCAGGGTGAGAAAGTTGATGATATTAAAATTAAGAAAACTGAACTCTGGAATTCTTTAGATAGTATTGATTCTTACATTTCTGATGCTGAAATTAAACTGTTTGGTGCTGGCGAGGAGTATATTCTCAGTTACAATTCTTCTGATGAAAATTATTTTTCAAATGAAAATATAGATATTATTTCTGGAGATAAATATGGGTTAGAGGTTAAGGTTGGAGATAGGATAGCAACCTCTGAAACAGTAGTTCCAACAAAACCTCTAGGATTAAGTATATCAGAAAGTAAAATTGTAGTTCCTCCATTGGTTTTATCGCCTGCATTACCTAATATATTAAGAACTTTATTTGATGAGGCAAGAACAAATGTTACCTGGGATAATTCTTCTGGTGAGTATCACTACCTAACAATTAAGTACGTTGGGATAACAGATGATCCAATATTTGATGATGAAATTCCTGGTCAAGTAGGTGATTTTTTCTCAAATTTTTCAATTCAATCTGAACCTACAACTGAAGAAAGCTATAATGTTATATGCATGAGCCTACAAAATTATGGAAGGTACATGGTGACACTCTATAAAATAAATCAGGATTATGTCAGTTTATTTGAGTCTGAAGTGCAAGATGGTACAGAGCTCAACGAGCCTCCATCAAATATAATAAATGCCTTTGGAATTTTTACAGCATTTGCTAGTGATACTATTTCTTTTGAAATAGTAAGAGAATAGCTATTTTCTTATCCAATAAGCAATCCAAATTAATATTACTTGAATTGGTAATCTCCAAACTGCAATTTGTTGAGAGGCTCCAATAGCTTCTTGAGCTTCTTTATTTTGTGCTAGAAATATATTTGCTGGAAATACAGCTATTAGTAAAAGAATTAAACCAATTGCACCCCAATATCTATATTTTGGGATTAAAATCATTACTCCAAAAAGAATTTCAAAGAAACCACTTATATAAACTAATTCTAAATGATAGGGTAAATATGGTGGTACTATAGAGATAAAATAATTGGGATCGGTAAAATGTTTAATTCCAACTATCACATAAAATATTGATGATATAATTATTAAAATATACTTAGCTATTATAACTTTCATATCGTATATACGAGTCATGAATAAAATATTATACATTTTTTTATTTTTTTTCAGTTTCAGTTCTTTTTCTCAGGATGCGACAAATATTTTAAAAAAATCAGAAGAAAAAATCAGAGGAATAAAATCTTCATATGTTGAGATGGCTATAACTATAGTTAGACCTAAATGGAAAAAAGAAATGACATTGAAAGGTTGGTCTGTGGGTGAAGATTATTTCTCGTCAGTTGTATTAACTCCGGTCAAAGAAAAAGGAACGGTATTTCTGAAAAGAGAGAATGAAGTCTGGAACTATGTTCCTTCTATTGAGAGGACTATAAAACTTCCACCTTCCATGATGATGCAGAACTGGATGGGTACTGATTTTACTAATGATGATTTAGTTCAGAGATCCTCAATCTCTGACGACTACACTAATACAATTATTGGAAATGAAGAAATTGATGGATACGATTGTTGGATAATAGAACTTATACCTAATGAAGATGCTCCTGTAGTTTGGGGTAAACTTGTCATGTGGATAGATAAAACTGATTATATGCAATTAAAAACTGAATTTTATGATGAGTATGAGGATATGGTTAGTGTAATGACATCAAATCAAATAAAAGATTTTAATGGTAAAAAATTACCTTCAATAATTGAATATGTTCCTCTTGATGAAGACGGAAATAAGACTATAATAGAAAGGTTAGTTTGGCAGTTTGATTTAGATATTAATCAAAGATATTTTCTGCCGAGTTACATGAAAAATTTACGATGATTTTTAAAATTGCTTGGCGAAATATTTATAGAAATAAAAAAAGGAGTTTAATTACTATCACTTCTGTATTTGCTGCTTTATTTCTAATAATATTAATGCGAGCTCTTCAGTTTGGTTTCTATGATAAATTGATTGAGACTGTTGTGGAATCATATGCAGGATATGTTGAAATTCATGCAGATGGTTTCTGGGATAATCAAAGTCTAGATAACTCTATGCAAGTAGATCAACAGCTTTTAGATGATATTCAATCTGTTGAAGGTGTTGAAAACATAGTGCAAAGGCTCCAAACTTTTTCACTAATTTCTGTAGGTGAAAAAACAAAAGGTGGCGTAATTAATGGCATTAACTTATCTGAAGAACAAAAAATTACAGACTGGAACAAGAAAATGGTTTCTGGATCATTTGATCTTAGTGACAATGAAATAATCATAGCAAAGGGTATCGCGGAATTTTTCGGTATCTCAGAAAATGATACTCTGATATTATATGGACAAGGTTACAGAGGTATGATGGCAGCAGGTAAGTATCCTATTAAAGGAGTTATTGATTTAAAAAATCCAGATTTAAATAAAATAGGTCTTTTTATGACTATGGAATCTGTTAGAAATTATGTTTCTTCAGATGAGATATCTACACATATTATTATAGGTAAAGAAAAGTATTATGATGAGGATAAGATAGTTGAAAATTTAGGTCTAATTCTATCAGATGATTACGAGGTAATGACTTGGAAAGAAACTTTACCAGAAATTGAGCAGACAATTACTGCGGATAGTGCTGGAGGTTTGATAATGGCTTTTATTCTTTATGTTATAGTTGTATTTGGAATGTTTGGAACTGTTTTAATGATGACTGAAGAAAGAAAATATGAATTTGGAGTATTGATTTCGATAGGAATGAGTAGAATCAGATTATTTGGAATAATTCTTGTTGAAACTATTATTTTATCGATGGCAGGTGTTTTGCTTGCAATTATAGTTACTTATCCAATTTGTATCTACTATAATATTAATCCTATAGACATGGCTATATTAATGGGAGATGGTGCTGAACAGATGATGGAAGAAATGGGATTTTCTCCAGTTGCTCCAATGTCAACATCGTGGGATATTCCTTTATCTCATTCTTTAGTAATATTTATTTTTTCGTTATTGATATCAATTTATCCCGCAATTAAAATATCTAAACTTAACCCTGTAAAATCAATGAAGGTATGAATTTATTGACTATAATAAAGATATCATGGAGGAATATTTGGAGGAATAAATTAAGAAGCTTAGTTGTTATTCTCTCAATAATATTTGGATTACTTGGTGGAATAATAATAATAGCAATGAGCTATGGACTCAATGAGGAGAGAATGAATAATGCGGTTGACACATATCTCTCACATATCCAGATTCATAATATTTTATTTTCAGAGCACTATAATATTAAACATACTATAAATAATCTTGATCTTATAGAGAAAGCTATTAATGAAGATGAAAGAGTAGTCTCCTATTCTAAGAGAATAGTTTTAAATGGTATGCTTTCTAATTCAAATGGATCTTATGGCATCCAAGTTAAGGGGATAGACCCAGAAGAAGAAGTGAAAGTTACAAATACATATGAAAAAATAATTGATGGTGAATATTTTAAGTCAAAGAGAGATAATACAATCTTAGTTGGTAAAAAATTAGCAGATAAGCTAAATCTTAAGTTGAAATCTAAAGTAGTTATTACATTTCAAGATGAAAATTATGAGTTGACATCTCTCCTCTACAGAGTCGAAGGAATTTTTAGATCAGGAAATTCAAGATATGATGAAATGAATGTTTTTGTAAAAAATAAGAGTATCACTAAAAATTTACCTGGATTTAATGGATACCATGAAATGCCGATTCTCTTAAGTGATATTGAACTAAGAGGTGAAGTTAAAAAAGATCTAATTCCTCTAAGTTCAGATAATATTGTTGAGGGTTGGGATGATATATCAAAAGAACTTGCATACGCTAACGAGATGTTAAGTGCAGTTTTATACATTTTTATGATGATTATATTGTCTGGACTATCATTTGGTGTCATAAATACTATGTTGATGGCAATACTTGAGAGAAGAAAAGAGATTGGAATGTTAATGTCTATAGGAATGAATAGGTATAAAATTTTTATGATGATTTCATTTGAGACAATATTTTTATCTTTAATAGCTCTTCCTTTCGGGCTAATAACTTCTTACCTAATAGTAGAGTACTACTCAGTTGTAGGTATTGATCTTAGTGTAGTGGAAGCAGGACTTGAAAATTTTGGTGTTGGTACAAGGTTATATTTTAAAGTTCCGAATGAGGAATACTTTTATGTATCTTTAATGGTATTTGTTATTTCTATTTTTTCTTCAATATTCCCATCTATAAGAGCATTAAAAATTAATCCAGTTGAAGCAACTAAAACTATTTAAATTTGAATCATGATAGAGACTAAAAAGCTTATAAAGATTTATAATCCAGGGAAGTTTGAGGTAAAAGCAGTCAATGATGTGAGTACAGTATTTGCTGAGGGAGAATTTACAGCTGTAGTTGGACCATCAGGATCTGGGAAGACTACTTTTTTAAATTGTGTTGGTGGTCTAGATACACCTTCATCTGGAGATGTTATAATTTCAGACGAAAAGATCACCAAGTTTTCTGGAGCTGAAATAATTAAGTACAGGCTAAATAATATAGGTTTTGTTTTTCAAGCATATAATCTAATACCAGTTTTATCTGCTAAAGAAAATATAGAGATGATAATGCTTCTTCAAGGTGCAAACGAAAAAAGTAGAAAGACAAGGACAGATGAGTTATTGAATCAAGTTGGTCTTTACGAGATGAGAAATAGGAGGCCGTCTCAACTTTCTGGAGGTCAGCAGCAAAGAGTTGCTGTTGCAAGAGCTTTAGCTTCTAAACCTAAATTTATTTTGGCTGATGAGCCAACTGCAAATCTTGATACATCATCTACTTCTAATTTATTAAATATCATGAATAAATTAAATGAGAATGAAAAAATCACATTTATTTTTTCTACACATGACCAGAGAGTCATCGATAGAGCTAGACGAGTAGTAACTTTGGAAGATGGAAAGATTGTTAATGATATTAAAAAATAAATTTTTATTTATTCTCTTACTAATTCCGATATCATTTAACGGATTATCTCAAAATTTAAAGCCAACTTTTAGCTTAAATGGATATGTAAAGTATTTGCCAGCATTTATGGATTATAGTTTTTTTGAATCAGAAAATAATAATTTAATTCATAATAGATTAAACATGAGAGGGTATTTTGGAGATAATCTATCTGTTGGACTTGAAATTAGAAACCGAGTTTTTTTTGGAGATATACCATCTATCGAGGGAGATAATGGATTAGTAAATATGTCTTACTATGTAGTTAGAGAAGAGAAATTTGTTTTACATTCTATGATTGATAGATTTTGGTTAAAGTATCAAAAAGATAAAATAGAAATTAGTGTAGGAAGACAAAGAGTAAATTGGGGAGTTAATACAATTTGGAATAATAATGATTTATTTAATGCTTATAACTTTATTGATTTTGATTATATAGAAAGGCCAGGTTCTGATGTTATAAGATTAATATACTCTGGAGATAATCTCTCAAGCCTTGAGTTAGTTTATTTACCAAGTGAAAGAAAAGGTTATTCTCTTGCTGGTCTTTATAAGCTAAACTCTTTTGGCTATGATTTTCAAATATTAGCTGCTAATTATTTTGAAGATATTGTAATTGGTGGTGGTTGGGCTGGTAACATTAAAAATGCTGGTTTTAAAGGTGAATTATCATATTTTATTGATAAAGAAAATATTAAAAACTCTCTTAGTTTTTCTACTTCTGTTGACTATTCAACAAAAAATGGTTTTTATTTTCTAGGTTCTTATCTATATAATTCAAATGGCCAAAATGAATCAAATTTTCTGAGTTTAATGAATATAAATGCCAATGTTTTATCTCCAAAAAATTTAATGCCATCAAAACAATCGTATCTTCTTCAGGTATCAAAGCCTATTACTCCACCATTAAATTCATCATTGAATATATTGTATGGTCAGGGAATAAAACTACTATATATATCTCCAACTTTTTCATATGATATAAATTCAAGGTTAGATGCTGGAATAATCAGTCAGTTTTTCTTTCTTGACAATTTTGGAGATTTTAAAAATATTTTGAAAGGATATTATTTACAAATTAAGTATAGTTTTTAAATTCTATTCTTCAATTTCCACATTTCAAAATCATCTTTATTTATCATGTATCCCCAATGAAGGAGTGATTGTCTAACTGCGAGGGAAAATGTAAGATCATCAATTGTAGTAGATCTCTTTTGTATTTTTGAATATATATAATTTCTCCATCTACCTTTTTCACCACAAAAATTATTCCATCTCTGTATCTGTCTTTGATCATCTTCTGATCTTCTTCCAAGAAAGTATCTGCAGTACCATTGAAACCAACCCCTTGGATCTTGGTTATTTATCCAACCTTTCTCTTCCCATTCTTCTTGGCTCAGGCCAGATTTTATGTTAAAATAATTTACTTTTTTATTGTATTTAGCAGACTTATATTCTGATTCTTCTAATCCCTCGAACCAATCTTCAGGAAATTCATTACTACTTATATCAATTTTCCCATTACAATCATTAAAATAGATTCCGCCAAAAGAACCAAGTTGTATTATTTCTTTAGGAGTAAGATTTGGGGAAAAATCCATTAATCTAACTTTTCAAGTTCTGCAAGAATTTTATTTGCTTCTGCTAATTTAGCATCACTATCTTTTCTACTAATATTTGATAGTTCGTATGATTGCTTTAACAGTTTATTGTATTTGCCTAATAGCTTTTCCTTTTTTGATTTAAATAATCCAAACATATCTCCTCTTACGATGGAATTATATATTGGTTTTTAGTTTATAGAGTTTTTAATTATTGGATTAGTTTCATCAAAATATATAATTTCACAATTACAATCAATTTTTAGATATTTTTCAGTAATCTTATTTACATTGTAATCAAAATATGTGATAAAATAAGTTCTATCCTCAAGATAAATTAAACCATCTCCTGGTAAGTTATTTCCTTCACTAGTAATCTTTTCAGTAATAAAAGAATCACAACTTCTTGGATTTGGCACAGCGCAAATTTCTTTATCATTTTTACTGGAACTACAACTTATAACTCCAAAAATGAGTATAGCTAATATATATTTCTTATAAATTATGTTTGATAAAAATTTTTTATTCATACTTTTAGTCGTTTGGGGTATTCCGAGTACATATTTTAGAAGCAAATTTAGAAAAATTGTTTATAAAACAGATGACTGGAAAATTAATATTAAACCTTTATTTAAAAAGGAAATAATTGCTCTCTTTTCAAATCTTTACCCTGAGAATAATGAATATCTTAAAACCAGAGATCAATATCGAGCATATCTGATAGTTTACTTATTAATTTTTATTTTTTACATATCACAATGAAATTTTATCTATTAATACAATTACTATCAAATAGTTATTTGTGTTCTGTTATTTTAATAACCCAATTCATAACTTATCCCAGCCTTTATAATATAGATCAAGAAACATTTATTCATCATCATAAAAAATACGTGGATAGTATTTCTTTGATTGTTGCCCCTGTAATGCTAGTTGAGCTTTTCTCCTTAATAATGATTGTTTATTTTACTAATGATTTTACATATATTAAATGTTTAATCTTTCTGTTATGTATTTGGCTAATTACATTTATTATCATGGTTCCTTCTCATAATAAACTTTCTAAAAGACTCGATCATATTGAAATAAAAAAGTTAATCAATTATAATTGGATTAGAACCTTCTTATGGATATCAAAACTTATAGTAATCATTTTTGTTTCTTATGAAAAATTTTAGTGATTCTGATATTGATAGAATTATTCAAATGTGTTGGGAGGATAGAACTCCTTTTGATGCTATAAAAAATCAGTTTGAGATATCTGAAAAAGAAATTATTTCAATAATGCGAAATAATTTAAAAGAAAAATCATTTTTAAACTGGAGGAAAAGAGTTGATAATAGAAAAACAAAACATCAACTTTTAAGTACACCTCAAAAGAATAGATTTAAATCAAAATCTCAGAGGCAAATATCATTTAATAGGTCAAAGTAATTTATGTTATTTGCCCAAATTAAATAATTATATAACTTTCATTATCTTCGTACTCTATTAAACATAAAAATATGAAAAAAATATTATCAATTATATTATTTGTATTCATCAACACAAATGTTTTATCTCAAAATGTTGATTTTATTGAATATGATTTAGATAATGGGTTGCATGTAATTTTACATCAAGACAAATCTGTCCCATTAGCAGTAACATCAGTAATGTATCACGTAGGATCAAAAGATGATAGTCCTGAAAGAACTGGTTTTGCTCATTTCTTTGAACATCTTCTTTTTGAGGGAACTGAAAATATTGAAAGAGGCCAATTTATGAAGATTGTTGAAAGTAATGGAGGATCTTTAAATGCTTATACCTCTAATGATGAAACATATTATTTTGAATTTTTTCCTTCTAACAAGTTAGAACTTGGTCTTTGGCTTGAATCTGAGAGAATGCTTCATCCTGTAATTGACGAAATAGGAGTTGAAACACAGAATGAGGTAGTTAAAGAGGAGAAGAGGTCGAATTATGATAATAGACCATATGGACAATTATTACCTCAAATAACTTCAAGTTTATTTAAAAAGCATCCTTATAGATGGTTACCGATAGGATCAATGGAACATCTTGATGCTGCTACCCTAGAAGAGTTTATAGCATATAATAAAAAGTTCTATGTTCCAAATAATGCTGTTTTGGTTGTTGCTGGTAATTTTGAAATTGAAGATGTAAAGAAAAAAATTGAAGGATATTTTGGTCCTATTCCCAGAGGAGAAGAAGTACCAAGGGTTAATATAAAAGAGGATCCAATTACTGCTGAAATTAGAAAAGATTTTTATGATCCAAATATTCAATTACCAATGGGGCTAGTATGTTACAGAATACCTTCATTCAAGGATAGAGACTCCTATGTACTTGATATGATATCATCAATTTTAAGTGGAGGTAAAAGTTCTAGGCTTTATAAAAAAATGGTTGACACCAAAAAAGTTTCTGTAGAGGTTCAAGCTGTTAATTTATCGTTTGAGGATTATGGGGTTTATGTTATTTTATCTTTACCTGTAGGTGAAAATACTCTACAAACATTATATGATAATATTGATGAAGAAATAGAAAAACTTAAAGGTGAATTAATATCAGATAGAGAGTATGAAAAATTACAAAATGAATTTGAGAATAGTTTTATAAGTACTAATGCAAGTATGTCTGGAATTGCAAATTCTCTAGCTTCTTACTACTTACTTCATGGTAATGTCAACTTAATTAATGAGAGATTAGATATTTATAAATCAATTACTAAAGAAGAAATACGAAATGTTGCGAATAAATATCTGAATAAAGATTCTAGAGCAATAATTGATTATTTACCAGAAAGTTCTAAACAATAATTATATGAAATATATAAAAATTTTATCTCTAATTTTTTTAACTGTAAATATTGCATTTTCACAGATAGATAGATCACAGCCTCCGAAGGCTGGTCCTGCACCTTCAATTAATCTTGGAAATCCTAAATCTTTTATAATGGATAATGGATTAAAAGTAATTGTTGTTGAAAATAATAAATTACCTAGGGCTTTTGCAAATCTTGATATTGATAATTATCCTGATTTTGAGGGTGATATTAAAGGTGTTTCTAGTCTACTAGGAGCAATGATGGGAAATGGAACAAAAAATCAATCAAAGGATAGTTATAATGAAGAAGTTGATTATATGGGAGCAACTCTTTTTCTTTCTGCAAGTGGAGGATATGTTTCTTCATTAAAAAGATATTTTCCAAGAGTTTTAGAAATGATGGCTGATGGATTAATTAATCCTTTACTTACAAAAGATGATTTTCAAAAAGAAAAAAATGTTGCACTTGAAGGTATTAAGTCAATAGAGAAAGATGTTCAAACTATTGCTAATAGGGTACATGGTAAGTTAAGATATGGAAGTAACCATCCATATGGAGAGTTTGAAACTATTGAAACATTAAATAATATTTCACTTAAAGATGTACAGAATTATTATAAAAAATATGCTATTCCAAATAACTCCTTCCTTACAATTGTTGGAGATGTAAATTTTGATGAAATAAAACCACTAATTGAGTCTTTATTTGGAAAATGGAAAAAGGGGAAAGATTTAAAGTATCAACTTCCTGCTGCTAATAATTTAGATAAAATAGAAATTAATTTTGTTGACATGCCTAATGCGGTTCAGTCTGAGATATATGTAGGAAACCTTATGGATGTTTCAATGACTAACCCCGACTACTTTGCATTGAAATTAGGTAACCAAATTTTAGGAGGAAGCTCAACCGCAAGGTTATTTATGAATTTAAGAGAAGACAAAGGATTTACTTATGGCTCTTATTCCTCAGCTTCAACTAGTAGATATAAAGGTTCATTCACAGCAACTGCAAGTGTAAGGAATGAAGTTACAGATAGTGCAATTACCGAAATAGTTAATGAGATAAAACTTATTAATTTAAATGGTGTTTCTGAAGAAGAATTAAATGCTGCTAAAGAAAAATACGTTGGAAGTTTCATTATGTCAACTGAGCAACCATCAACAATAGCAAATTTTGCAACTAATATTGATAAGTTTAATCTACCTGAAGATTTCTATGAAAATTATTTAGAAAATTTTCAAAGTGTTACTGTTGATGATGTCAAGAGAGTGCTTAATAAATATGTTTTAAATGAAAATCTTAGAATTATGGTTGTTGGTAAAGGGCAAGATATACTTACCTCTTTAGAAAAAATGCCATATGAAATAATGTATTTTGACAAGTATGGTAATCAATCTGACAAACCAGACTTCTCTACTCCAACAGGAATTTCAGTAGAGTCAGTATTAAATAAATATATTGATGCAATAGGTGGAATTGATAAAGTTGAAGAAGTCAATGCTGTGAGCATGTTAGCTGAGGCAGAAGTTCAAGGAATGAAACTCCAAATGGTAAGTATTCAAGCAAAACCAAATAAGATGGTTCAGATGATGATGATGATGGGAAATACTATGATGAAAATGGTATTTGATGGAGAGAAAGGTTCTGTTTCTCAACAAGGAATGAATAATCCATTGCCTGAAAGCGAAGTTGAAAAACTTATTCAAGCAACATTACCGTTTGAGGAGTTAGGGTGGTTAAATGATGATAATGTTACATTTAGTTCTGTTGATGAAGAGGATGGTAAAACCCTTCATGTATTAGAAGTATCAAAAAATTCTTTTGTTGCATATGATGCCCAAACAGGATTGAAATATAAGCAGACTGATATGGCTACAATGCCAGACGGTTCAAAGATGCCACAGTCAACTTATTTCGAAGATTATAGAGAAGTAAACGGTGTATTATTTCCATATCTAGTTAAAACACCTATAGGACCTCAAAGTCTTGATTTTAATGTTATAAATATATCTGTCAATCCTCAAGTTTCAGATTCTGACTTCATTATTGAGGATTAAGTATGATTGATTTTTCTATTTTTTTATCTGATTTAGGTATAAAAGATGTTAATAATGGGACAAGTTCAGGCAGTAAATGGATAGCGTCAAAAGGAAACTGTAAAGAGGTTTTCTCACCCGTTGATGGAAAAAAGATAGCTTCAGTTATAGAAACAGATAAAGATGCCTACGAGAAAATTATAAAAATATCTTCTAAATCATTTATAGAATGGAGAAAGATCACAGCTCCAAATAGAGGTGAAATTGTTAGACAGATTGGTAATGCATTACGTGAAAATAAAAATCAATTAGGTCATTTAGTTTCTTATGAAATGGGAAAGTCTTTACAAGAGGGTCTAGGTGAGGTTCAGGAAATGATAGATATATGTGATTTTGCAGTAGGATTGTCAAGGCAATTGTATGGTTTGACTATGCATTCTGAAAGACCAAATCATAGGATGTATGAACAATGGCACCCACTTGGAATTGTTGGAATTATATCAGCATTTAATTTTCCTGTTGCTGTATGGAGTTGGAATGCTATGATAGCTATGGTATGTGGTAATGTTTGTATTTGGAAACCATCAGAAAAAACTCCTTTATCTGCAGTAGCTACTCAAAATATCATTAGTGGAGTTTTGAAAAAAAATAATATTGAGGGAGTTCTTAATTTAGTAACTGATTGTTCAAATCAGATACTTGGAAAGAAAATCGCTTCAGACTCTAGAATATCTTTGGTTAGTGCAACTGGTTCAACAAGGATGGGTAAATCAGTAGCTGAAGTTGTTGGAAAAAGACTTGGTAAATCTTTGTTGGAATTGGGTGGTAATAATGCGATGATAATATCTGAAAATGCCAATCTGAATATTGCGATTCGTGCTGCAGTTTTTGGTGCAGTAGGAACTTCAGGTCAAAGATGTACAACAACTAGAAGGTTAATAATTCATAATTCAGTATATGATAAATTTAAATTACTATTAGTTAAAGCATATGACCAAATTAAAATAGGTAACCCTTTAGATGAGGAAAATCATATGGGTCCTTTAATTGATAAGGAAGCTGTTACAATGTATCAAGAAGCAATAAAAAAAATAAAAGATGAAGGTGGCAAAGTAGTTATTGAAGGGGAAGTTTTAAGTGGGAATCAGTATAATTCAGGTTGTTATGTTTCGCCATCGATATATGAGGTGAAAAATGAATTTAAAACTGTTCAGACAGAAACTTTTGCTCCAATTCTGTATTTAATTAAGTACGATAGACTTTCTGAAGCTATTAATATTCAGAATGATGTTCCTCAGGGTCTGTCATCTTCAATCATGACATCTAAAATTTCGGAAGCAGAAGAATTTTTAGCCGCTTCAGGTTCTGATTGTGGTATAGCTAACGTTAATATTGGGACATCTGGTGCCGAAATTGGAGGTGCTTTTGGTGGTGAGAAGGAAACTGGAGGTGGAAGAGAATCTGGTTCAGATTCATGGAAGTCTTATATGAGACGCCAGACGAATACTATTAATTATTCTGATTATTTACCCTTGGCTCAAGGAATAAAATTTAATTTTTAGATTCAATTATTAATTATTTATAATTAATCCAAATAAAGATTTTTGAAAAATAAAATTTTCTATTATATTGAAATTAGAATTTTATAAATCACTTTATTATTCTCTTTGAATTTTTATTGGATTATTAAATTTAACATTATTCGAATCTGATAATTTATTAGGTCCTTTGATCTAATAATTATTATTAATTTAAACTTTAATTATTATGAAAAATATCTTTATTGGATTGATTTTAATTTTATTTTCTTTTCAATCCAAAGCACAACAAATTACATGGCAATGTTCTAATGTTGTTATTGAAAATCCAGCTGCTTTTTTAAGTGTTTGGAATGATTTTATGGAATCTGACCTTGGAAAATCAATGTCAGCTAATGCAATTTTTCAATTTGATCATTCAAGTTCAGAGTTTGCTGCTACTCATCAAATATGTTGGTTCTCAGATAATGCTGCAGATATTCAAGCAAATTTCGCAAAGTTTGCAAATGCGAAAATGATGAATACTGCAGGAATTTATGAAACATGGAATGAGAATGTTGTTCAAGAAGCTAATATTCTTGGTCAATCTCTTATCGCTGATCCTGCAGGATTTGACTTACAATTTGCTGTAGTTTATTTAATGAATGTTAAGGATCCAGCAAGTTATGCTGCTGCATTTACTAAAATGAAGGCGGCTGCAGAAGCTTCAAATGAAGGTCAGGGAACGTTAGAACTACACGAAGTTTTAGCTGGTGGTGAGCCAGGAGTGACTCATGAAGTTATTGTGAGAGCACCTAGTATGGCTGAATGGTTAGCAAATAGAAATGAATTTTTTGCTTCTGAAATATTTCAAGAATTTATTCAAACAGTAAGGCCATATTCAGAAGTTTTACATGTAGTTACTGGATCTCCAGTTCAATTTTATAATGTTCAATAAATGAAGAACCTATTATTCACTTTATTAATTACTTTAATTTCATTTAGTTCAAATTCTCAGTCTATGGTGGTATGGCTTGATTACCATACACCAGTTAAAGGTAAGGGATCTGAATTATCAGATGCTATTAAAGATAAAACTCAGAAGTATAATCAAGGTGCTGATGATTTTAAGTTGTATACTTGGCAGGTAATGGCTGGCCCAAATCAAGGTAGTTATGCCAGAGCAGGTGTAGGTCCAACATGGGCTGATTTTGATAATAATTCTGTTTCACCAAAAGAATTAGATTATTGGATGGACAATGTTGATCCTCTTATTGCTAGCTCAAGTGGAAGAGAATATTATGTCAGAAATGATCAAGCTAGTTATGATGTAGCTAGTCCTGGAGAAAATGTAATAGGATATAATATTGATTATGTTGTTGGTCCAAATAGAGATCATTTTTGGAAATTTAGAAGAAATATTGCTCAGGCTCTTAAGGAGTCAGGAGAAAAATTATCATTGAATGTTTGGTCCTCTAGTGCAGGTGGTCCACAGGGACATGTTAGGGTTGCATTTAGTTTTACAAGCATGGAACACTACGGAAACTTTAGACAAATTATGAATAGAGTTTCAGATACCTATGACGAATTATTTGGAAATAATTCATGGGACACTGATATTGAGCTTCTTAGGGAGAGTTTAGTTATGTGGGGCGCACAGACTGAGTTAGTAAGGTTTCTGCCAGAACTAAGTTCACCACCAATTTCACTTCAATAAATTTTATTTATTATGAAAAAATTTTCTTTAATTTTTCTATTTACATTTATGACTTTTGGATTATTCTCTCAGGAATATGTCTGGTCAGTTTATAATATAAAAGTAGATAGAGTTAATGCTGGTCAAGTTGTATCAGCAATGGACAACTATTTATCACAACCCGGCAATTTAGTTGATGGAGTAACAGTATCTCTTTTTGAGATTATGTTTGCAAGCGATGATAATGAGGCTACTCATGTAATTGCTTTTACAGGAAACCCGGATGCTATGAATGCTATGTATTCAGCAGGTCAAAATGATCAGTGGCAAGTTATGATGAGTACCTTTGATCAGTTAACTGAAAGTAAAGGTTCGGCAGCAGGAAGGTCAATTCACACATTTAATGTTGAAGCAGAGGGTCCAATTCAACATATTTTACAATTAAATGTTAAAGAGCCAGAAAAGTATGCTCCAGCATTTAAAAAAATGTGGACAACAGTTAAACCTGATAATAGGCTAACTCTTGGTCAGTTTGTAAGTGGTAGAGCGGATGGTGTATCGCACTACATCCTTGTATCAAATGATGATTTTAAAGATCTAGTAACACAAAGAGATTGGAATGCTAAGGAGAAAGCAGCATGGCAATCATACAGAAAGGAAAGAGGTGATATGGAGATAGTGTCAACTATGACAAGAGGACTTGTTAAACAATGGAAATAATAAGAATATGAAAAAATTATTAATAATATTATTTATACCTTTCATTGTAAACTCACAGCAAATAAGTATAATGGATGCTGTAGTCCTGAAAGAAGGATCTGATGCTGATTACATAGAAGTAGAGGAGTTCTGGTCTAAGATCCATGAGGATATTATCAGTCAAGGCAAGAAGGTGTCTTGGGCAATTTGGAAAAGATTACCTGGTGAAGCAATTACAATTGATTCAAAGCCTGCTGATTATTTTATATTCAATAATTATGAATCACAAGAACAATATGATGCAAGTAGAGATATTGATTATGCAGCTATTGCTCAAAGAGTTCATGGAATATCTAAGAGAAAAGCTGAGAAAATGATAGATAGTTCATTTGATCCTAGGGAAACTACAAGATCATATACACTTTCAATTCAGGCCCAAGCAGTAGCAACCGATTTTAATCCTTCTGCTGGTCTTGTATGTTCAATTTCTCTAATGCAACAAAAGAATGATGATTATGAATCTTTTGAAAAAGAGGTATTTAAAGAACAGTTTCAAAGGGGTATAGATAATGGAGATCATTCTTTCTGGGGTTTTACTAGGGTAGAAGAGAGATCTGAGAATGCTTATACACAATTTTCTCATATATGTTTTAACATAGGTGAGGGTGGAGGAAATAACTCTGAAAATGATTTTAAAACTCAGAAACTAGTTGAACTAGGTTTGCAATCAAGAGATATGATTCCAAATCCTGGTTCAATGGAACTAATACTTTTTAAATAATAAACTTTAAATAATTAATTATGAAAATTTTATTTAACACTTTTTTTATAACTCTTTTTTCTTTTGTGTCATTAGCACAAGAAAATTGGGATCCGACAGATCATAAAGTTGGGTATTGGCAATTTAGACAAGTTAGTGAGGGCGATGTAGCAAATTTTCTTTATAATGAAGATAATGTATATAGGGAAATTGTAAAGAACAATATAGCTGAAGGCAATATGGTTCATTGGGGGTTAGCCAGAAAATTAACTGGAAACACTTCTAGTAATCATAACTATTTCTTTTATAATGGTTTTGCTGAACTGTCTGATTTAGATAGCCCAGCTTGGGGTTCAGGATCAAATTTTGGATTAAGGCCTGTTGGTTCATCAGGTGTTCTTGGAGCAATTTACACTTCTCCATCAATTCAAGTTTTTGCTGAAACACCAAAGCCAGGAAATTATATTGTTATAAATACTGCAAATCCTTCAAATGTTAATGAATTTGTTAGACTTCAAAATGAAGTATGGAAACCATTCATTAAGAATTTTGTTAATGATGAAAATTCTCCTTGGGCTGGTTGGGAAGTAGCAACAGTAATGTCTCCAACAGGTAATGGTGCTGGATATAGTGTTGTAACTATTGATCACTTTACAACTTTAAGCGGAGCATTAAATGCATTTCCAAATGGAGCCGAATGGCCAGAGGGACTTCAAGAAATAAATGATTTATTACCTAACGGTAAATTTACTACTACAGTAATATATGAAGTTGTTTTCTATGAGGGGCCAGCTGCAAGCAAATAATTGAAATATTTTATAATTAAAAGCTCTCTATCTTAGAGAGCTTTTTTTATATATTTACTCTAAAACCAAGTAGGGTGTCAGTTTCATTTGTAATAAAAGGAATATATGGTTCAGACTGAACTCTAGCATTAAACTTGAGAAATATAGTTGCCTTTTTACTAATTATATAGTTTAATGTTGTATCAAAAAATATTCTATAGTTTTTTATTCTATTAGATTTCCACTGACTGTACATTACAGTTACTAGGTTCCAATGAGTGTTGAACTTTAATCTCGTAAAAACATTAAGAGTCAACCTTAAGTTATTATAAGTTTGTGGAATAAATTCAACTTCTTGAAATTTATAACTTGGATATGACTCGTTTTCATAGAATGCTCCAACAGCGATATCAAAATATCCAGTATTTTTTGATGGAGTAATTCTCTTTCTAACACCACCTCCAACTAAAAACCTTCTATCAATTAAAGACCTCATACTTTTTCCAATCTGAATAAATGAAAATATGGAATGGTGTTTCTCCACATTATAAAAGTAATTATGTCTCATTTGACCGGAAATTGCATTTTTAAAAGGATTTCCATTAAATTTTTGATAGTTATTTGAAAAAGTTAGTCTAAGAAGGTTTTTTTCTTTAACTCTTGATCCAATAGTCAAATTGGATTTAATCATAAAGAAGTCTAAGTTTCCTTTTTTGTAATCCCCCATTCCATCTATAAATAGATGGAAAGTAGAATCGATTTTATTAAGGTTTGATTCAGTATTTATGACAGTTTGAGAATTGGAAGTAAAACCAAAAAAAACTAAAGAAATTAGAAGTACAATTATGATTTTTTTATTCATTTGAAATGATTTATTTAATGAGCAAAAGTAAATTTATTTAATAATTTTTCTTTATTATTAAAAAATAAATTTGAATTTAAATACATTTTGGAACTAAGTAAGTACGTACCGGAAGCATTAATTGAACTGGTTTATAAAGATTTATCTAATAAGTTAGATTCAAAATACCATTATCATAATCTTCATCATACTAAAAGAGTAATTAATTCTGCTGAAGAAATTGGTAATCATTATAATTTAAGTCGGGATGATTGGAGGGATTTATTAACGGCTTGCTTATTACATGATTATGGATTTATTAAATCTCATATTGACCATGAAGAAATAGGAGCTCAAATATCAAAAGAAATATTACCAGGATATTATTTTTCAGATGATCATATTGAATCAATATCTTCTCTGATATTAATTACAAAAGTTGCAGAGAAGCCTAGCAATCTATTAGAATCTATTATTAGAGATGCCGATCTTGAATATATTGGTTCTGACGATTTTGAAAAAATTTCAGAATATTTAAAAAAGGAGTGGCTTGAATGTGGTGTAGTAGATAATGAAAATCAGTTTTATAAAATTCAATATGAATTTTTACTTTCTCATAATTTTTATACTGCTTACATGCAAGAAAAGGGTAGAGAACAGAAGATAAAGAATATTAAATATGCTAAGTTAGCGATGGAATCACATCAATAAGAGCTCTAGAAGAAGTATTAACACTAAAGAGGAGAAAGAGAATATCATAAATTTTATAGCTTTTGTGACATTCATATATTTATCTGATGCAATAACTCCATTAATAAATGCTTGCTCTGCTAATAATTCTTTTAGTTTTTTTTCATTTTCCATAACACTAATTAGTTCCTTTGAGTATACATCTGCATCTTTATAAAAGAAGTTTATGTCATGAAAGAAAAAAACTGACTTTTTGAGTTTTTGATTAATCCTTGGAATATATGTCTTAAATGCAAAAAAAATTGAGGTTAAGGTAAATCCTATGAATACTGTAATCATTACATATAATAAATACTTATAATTTTCAGGTATTGGTAAGTTACCACTAACATCATAAGCTAGTCCAAAAACTAACCCATATGCTGTTAATATCAAAGAAGCTTTTAGTTCTGAGTGTTGAATATGATGAACATTATAATCAATAAGGTCCCAATAATTGGAAATTAGATTATTTTTTTTCATTGAATTTATTCTTTTGAATTTATGTTATAAATATATCAAAAAGTAGCTTAATTTAATTGTTAATGTTTATTTATCTAATTAAATTTAAGCATGAATAAGCAGAATCCGGTTGTAGAATTAAAACTACCTGTAATACCTGATATTGAACTTTCAGCAACTAAAACCGCTGAGGTTATATCAAAGCATATGAATCTTTCTGAAGAGAAGACAGGTGAAATAAGTATGGCAATTATTGAATCTTGTATTAATGCATTTGAGCATTCTAAAACAAAGGAAATTTTTATTCATTTTATTGTTTCTGCGGATAAGCTTACTATTAAAGTTAAAGATCAGGGTGTTGGATTTGATAAGTCAAAAGTTGAAATTCCTAATATTGAAAATAAACTTAATTCAGATGAAAGAAAAAGAGGCTGGGGTCTTCAATTAGTTTCGGCATTAATGGATACTGTTGAATATGATAGCGACGAAACTGGTACAACTGTTACAATGACAAAAAAAAGAGAAGATAATGAGTGATTCAATTAAAAATGTTGAAGAAATAAGTGGAGTAGTAGTTATTACGACAAGTGGTTATTTTAATAATATAGCTGGAGATGCTGTGTTAGAAGTATTTAATCAGAAAATGGAAGAAGGAAAAATTAATTTCCTAATAGATATGGAAGATTCTAAAGTTGTTAATAGTATAGGTGTCTCTATATTAATTGAAGTAATTGAAAAATTACAAACTGTTGATGGTAAATTAGCTTTCACTAATCTAGCTGGTATTGTCGAAAAAACTTTTAATATAATGGGACTTACAAAATATTGTGAGGTTTATGACTCAGTTGATTCTGGAGTAGATAATTTATCTTAATGATTTCATGTCTAAAATATCTTCAAAAAAGTCAGTAGAAGATTTAGAAAAACAGCTCTTAAAAAAGAATAAGGATTTAAATGAGAAGTATTTAGAGTTAGAAACTCTCCTTGATTTAACAAATACGATTAATTCATTAGATGATCTTAAAGAGCTATTTTTTAGTGTTTTATCATTATCATCATCTGTAATAAATTCATCAAAAGGACTCCTTCTTTTGAAAAATGATGTTACAAATATTTTTGATACAGTTTCAGTTTTTAATCTTGATGAAGAAAAAATAAAAAAACAAATTTTTAATACTAGATCAGGATTTTTAAAAAAATTAAATTCAATTAAGAAATCTTTTATTATTCAAAAAGATGATAGTTTCAATCATAAATTATTCCACTCGAGTTTTTCATTGGTAAGTCCTATAATTTATAATAAAAAATTAGTTGGAGCTCTTATTCTTTTTGATAAGGAAACTAGAAATGGAATTTGTGATTTTAGTTCGAATGATCAAAAGTTATTGGAGGCAATTTCTATTCAAACAAGTATAGCATATCAAAATATTAAGCTTTTAGAATCTCTAAAAAAATCAAATAAACTTAACGATAATATTATGTCCTCAATTACTACAGGAATAATTGAAATTAATTTATTTGGAGAAATTCAATTTGTGAATAAAGAAGCTGTTAGGTTATTAAAGAAGTCCGAGGAAGAAATTCTAGGAAATCATTATTTGATAATTTTTGAAAATGAGGATACTCTTATAAATATTATTCAAAATGTTGAGATAAATCAAGAAAGAGTTTTTGAAACAGAATTTTCCTTGAAATCTGGTAATAAAAAAATAAGTGTTAATATATCTTTTTCTCCAGTTTTTGATGAAAAAAAAGATTTTTCTGGAATTGTAATTGCAATTGACGATCTATCTAAAATAAATAAAGTTAAATCCACTTTTAAAAAGTATGTATCTAAAAATATTGTAGATAAACTTCTTGAAAGTGAGGACTCTTTAAATTTAGGTGGTAAGGAAAGTGAGGTTACAATATTATTTTCTGATATAAGAGGTTTTACTAGTATGTCCGAAAAATTAAATCCAACTGAAATTGTTAAGCTTTTAAATAAATATTTTAAGTCAATGATAGATGTTGTTTTTAAGTATAATGGAACATTAGATAAGATTGTTGGAGATGAACTAATGGTGCTATATGGTGTTCCTTTGAAAGCAGATGATGATACACATAATGCTGTTAAGACTGCTATTAAGATGTTTATTGCTTTAGATAAGTTTAACCAAAAAATAGTAAAAGAAGGATATAAGCCTTTTAAAATTGGTATTGGAATAAATAAGGGTAAAGCTGTATCTGGGAATATTGGTTCAGAGCAACAAATGAATTATACAGTAATAGGTGACACAATTAATTTAGGTGCAAGATTATGTTCTCATGCAAAATCTGGTGAAATATTAATCTCAAAGTCAGTAAAAGATGCAATCGGAGATAAATATAATTTTAAAAGTATACCTTCGATAGAGGTTAAAGGAAAAGAAAATGCAATTGATGTTTGGCTATATAAACACTAATTCATAAGTTTTTTACAAACTACTATAGTTATATCATCAGGATTATGTATTCCATCAAGCCAATTATCTGATAGTTTGACTAACTCATTTTTTATTTCCTCTGCTGATTTTAAACTGTTCTTTTCAATACAAGATTTAACAGCTTCATAATCAAGTAAATCACCTTTTTTATTTGGAGCTTCTGGTAAACCATCTGAAATCATAACTAAAACATCTCCTTTTGAAAACTTTTTATCTAAAACTGTAAAATCTTCAGACATCAAACCTCCTAATGGAAGATTTGAAATTTGTATTTCATCTACTTTATTAATTTTCTTCTCAAAATGATAAATTGGTGGCATAGCTGCTGATGTTAATTTCATTGAGCCATTTTGAAAATGAGCTAGGTTTAAACTCATTCTTAATCTTCCTATATCAACTTTTTTTATGATTTTATTCAAGGAAGTCATTATATAATTAGGGTCTTTGGAGTCTATACCTAGCAAACCAGCTTTAGTAATAGAAACCATCATTCCTGATGCCGTGCCATGGCCTGTAGCATCACCACAAATAACTAATAAACTACCATCTTCAAATTCAATAAAATCATAATAATCTCCACCAACTTCAGTAGCACATTTAATATATGTACTAATATCTAAATCTTTTCTATTAGGATTTTCTTTAGCTAGGAGTCCCATTTGAAGGTTATGAGCTTCTTCTAATTCCTCCTCTTTTCTTTTATCTTCCATTAATTTTTTGGTTCTTTCTTGGTTGAATTTAACATATAAATAAATAGAAGAAACAATAAAAATTATATAACCAATTATTGCATAAATAGTCAAATACCATGGTGGTGTAACTGATATTTGATATTCTATTTGATTATTACTTTCAATTCCAGAACTATTTGTTGATTTGATTCTCAGCTTATAGTCTCCATATGGTAATAAAAGTTTATTTTCTGCAAAATTACTTTGTGAAAAGCCAGAACTTTGTATTATAATTTTTCTATTTGACCCAAGATTCAACCAACTCTCATTTAGAGGCTCAAGTTTATAAAATAGCTGAGTATTATTTGTTTTATAAAAAGATGGTGAGGACAAAGTCAATTCAATATTTGTTATATCATCAGTTAAATTGATAACTGAATCCTTAATATCTAGTTGTTTTTCGTTATAATTTTCATCAATTATTTTTGATGAAACTAAACTAATCACAGGTTTCTCATAATCTATAAAAAGATTATAAAAGTCAATTTTTTGAATATTATTTTCTGAAAAAACATATAAAAAATCATCATAAAAACTAAGGCCACTGGTTAAGAACTTTCCTATTTCAAGTCCATCTTCATTATTGATATTTCTTAAGTTATTATTATTCCCGTCGGTAAGTGTAGACATTACTTCAAAGTCAAAATAATTTACCCCTTTATCAGTTAAGATAAATAAATGTTGATAAGTTTTTAGGAAACCTAAAATGTTATTGGACAGTAGACCATTTACAGTTGTAAAGTTTCTAAAACCGATGGAATCATTTTGATATATAAAAATACCATCCCCATTAGTACCAACATATATCTCATCATTATAGTCAATTAGGCTACTTATAGAGGAGCTCGTAATACTTGACTTATCATTAATATCAAATATATAATGTTTAATTAATTCAAGATTTTTAGAATATCTATATAATCCAGTATTAGAATTAGATATTAATAGTTCTTCATTTTTAGTTTTAAGAACAGATGAAAAACCATTAGGTAATTTATTTTTTGATCTTGGATTAAATTTGAAATTTTTAAAAGATTCATCATCAACATTAAGAATAGAGATTCCATTATTTAACGAAATCCATAATTCTTTATTAAAGTTTTCATCAATAAGTAATGATAAATTATTTATCTCTCCTTCCATTAAAGAATTTAAGCCTTCTTTAGAGTGTTCAAATAAACTAACTTCATCTGTATACAAATCAATAATAAAAAGTTTATCTGTTCCAATATATAAATATTCATCTTCCTCTAAATAGATTGATGCGTTTTCAATATTTTTTGAACCTATAAGATCATTGAGATCATAAGAAACATATAATTCATCTTCTTCATATATTAGGAGTCTTATATTAGTAATTAGTACCCTATAGTAATCATTTTCTTTTATTGCAATAATTTTTTCATCCTTTAAAAGATCCTGATTTTCTTTTGTTAAACTATTTATTCTTTCAGTGACTTTATAAATGCCGTCTTCAGTTGTTATATAATATGCTCCTTTATAATTTCTTATATCATTTATACTAAATTCTCTTGGGACAGATACATCAAGAACTGTATAATTATTTTTAAATTTTATTATTCTTTTAAAAATATTTGATGATGGAGTATATAAAATAAATTCATTATTGTTAATTATTCTAATTTTAGAGTTTTCAATAGAATTTGAAATTTGTTCAAGAATTAATGTCTCTTTATTTATACTTTCGATTTTATAAATTCCATTTTCTGTATGAATTAAAATATCATCATCGACTGAAAATATATTATAAATATTTGTATCATCTAAAGATGGGTAATTATTTATTTCATTGTTTTCAGGGTCAATTATGGATAAACCATTCTGGGTTGAGGCTAATATTTTATCAGAAATAGCTATTTTTCCACTTGATAGTTTTTTGTTAACATAAAATAAATCATTTATATAATTTGAGTTTAATGTATTGCTTTCCTGAGTTTCGTAAAATCTCTTATTTAGGTTGGTGCTAAGGTTATATTTATTTAGTCCATAACTAGTTCCAATCCATAAATTTTCATCTTCTATTAAAAGTACTTGATTTTGTTTTTCATCAAAGTTAGATGAAGATATAGATAAAGGATTTCTAGGGTCAAATTTTAAATTTGAGGTTAAAAAGTTATTTGTATTAAAGATAAATACTCCATCGTTTTTTGATGTTATAAATAAATTATTTCCATTTCTTATATGGTATAGAGGAGATACTATTTCTGTCCTTAAAAACCTATTGCTTGAATATGAAAAGTAATCCAATCTTGAGGTTGATTTAATATATAATCCTTCATTGTCAATTTGGAATGTTTCAAAAACTAAATTATTAGATAATGTGGTGCTATCAAACGGGTTAGATTTAAATATTGAATTTATACTGCCGTCATATCTATTTAATCCATCTGGTGTAGTAATCCAGAAAAAATTATTTTTATCTAAAAAAATTGAGTTTATATATTCTGATGAAATATTTTCTACTTCAAATTTATTTATTAAAAAATTAGATTGCGAAAAAGAAACATAGTTTACAAAAAGAAATATTATAATAACAAAGTTTCTCATCAAAAAAAATAAAATTTACGAAATCAATTATAACTGAGCAGAAGCAAGTTCTCTCGTTAATGCTCTACCTATCCCATAAAAGTTTTCATTTGATATTCTATAAAATATCTGATTAGCTTCATCATTTCTACCTACTCCTTTCAAGGCAAGAGCATGAAAATAATCAAAATAAACTCTATCCATATTTAGTGCACCATTTCCTACTTTTCCCTTAGTTTTTTCAAAAGATTCTAAAGATGCATTAAAATCACCTTCATTAAGATGAATCATTCCTTCAAAAACATTAATATCAAAATAAGGATATTGTAAATCTGGATTTTCCTTAACTCTTTCATCGACAAATAAAGAAGCATTTGATAATGATTCTCTGGCATCATCATATCTGCCAAAAAGAATACTATGCCATGCATTTAATAGAACAAGCTGATAGTTTAGCCAATTTTGACCATTTTCAAATTGTTTTTCTGTCATTGAAGATTTATTATACTCCATTACATTCATTCTGAATTTAGCATATTGTTCTATTTCATTAAAAGAATCCTGATCTTGTTGATTATGAGAAAAAGCCAAAAATCTATGAAAGTGAACCCCAGCTAATTGATTATTTTCTAATATATATGATAACTCTAGAGAAGGCATTTTTTCAATGTATTCATCTGTTGCTTCAATCGCTCTATCAAAATCACTATTGAAAATATGAAGACTTGGCATAAACCATAAAGCTTGCCTTTGATAACCACCTTCAGCAATATCAATATTTGTTCTAAAGAAAGATTCAGCTACATCATATTTTTTTAAAAAAGTATTAGTCAAAGCTAAGTAATGATTTGATTGATAAAGATTCAGATTGTCATCTGATGGTATACTTCCCGCTTGTTCATAGTAATCAATTGCTTTTTCAAAATTCCCTTTTGATCTTTCATAATTACCAGCATAAGTAGGCCCATATGAATTATTTGGATCTATTTCAATCATTCTATCAATATGCATTTTTGCAACTTCTAAATCTCTTTCTTCAACTGGCAACATTCTTCCAAGTGTACCAACAACCATATGTTTTGCCATTAGAAATGCATTAGCTCCATAATTATTTGGATCAACTTCTAAACACTTTTCAAGATCACTAATAGCATCATTTATATCTCCACCTCCCCCAATAGATTTTAGTATTCCACTATGAAGCCAAAATAAACTAATATCAGGATATTTTTCTGTTAATTCTTTCATAGTATCTCTGCTTTCTTTATTATCTCCAGATGCTCTTTGATAATAAGCTTTAATAAACAATGCTTCCATCTCAGATACTTTATTTAAAGAATTATTGTTAATGTCTGCAAGTACTTTTAAATTAGGATTATTAACAAATCCAGAATTTAATAAAGCTTTTGCAATGATGAAATTTGGATCCTTAGCTAAGGCAGATTTTAATAAATTTTCAGATACTTGCCAATTTAATCCTTCATCAGCATCTAAAGCCTGATAAAATAACTCTCTTGCTTCATCAGAATTTGTTGTTACAGTCATTCTCTTTTTTTGAATATCTTGAGATCCTCCACAAGAAAAGAGAATTATAGTAATTAGAAGTATTAATAAGTTTGGTAATTCAAATAATTTTTTCATAATTTATTTATGTAATTAATAGTTTTAGTTTAATAGAACATCAATTTAATTCAAAATTCTATAAAATTGAATCAAATGATTTTATTTATTTAAAAAAAGTCTAAATAAATTAATGAAATTAAATTTTTATTAACTATATATCTACAGAAGCTTTATCTGTCTATAAAATTCTTTAGTAACAGTGAAAAATCTTCCATTTTCTTCATGAAGCGAATTATCTCCTTCTCCACATAATGTATGAAAAACTTTTATATGTTTCTTGAATTCAATTATGTCTTTAATCTCATAATCTTTGCCATTATCATCTTTAATAATAATCTTTTTCATTTTTTTCTAAAATTATGAAACCAAAAAAAAACCATTGACGTAAAAAATATATCTTAATAGTTTGGTTTACTAGAATTAACCCTCATACGTGAGGGTTTTTTTTATCCTTCGTTGTCTTTATTTGGAACATCTGGTGGAATATTTTCGCACTCAGAAGCTTTACAAGGAAGGTTGTCTTCAAATCCGCAAGAAGAAATAGAAAAAACAAATAACATTATAAATAATAATCTGATACATTTCATATCATAAATTTAAATTAATTTTTAATTACCACCCAATCCCATAATATGCTTTTACCCCATTAGGATACATGCCTTCAACTAATACACCATCATCTTTTGGTAATTGAGATAGTATGGATGAAAGGTCCTCAACATCTGAAATAGTTCTTTTATTTATAGATGTAACGATAAAACCTTTAGTTATTCCAGAATTTTTCCATTTTCCATTTTTAATTTCACTTACTTGCGCTCCTCCATCTATATCTAGCTTTTCTTTTAGTTCTTTAGGTACATCTGCAAAAACAGCCCCATCTATTGTAAATGAATTTGTAGAGGCAACTACTTCAGTTGTGCCAAGTGTATTTTTTAATGTAGCATTAAGTGTTTTTGTTTTTCCTTCCCTTATGTAAGTAACTAATACCTTATCTCCTGGTCTATTAATTGCAACTTGTTCCTGGAGATTAGATACATTTCTTATTTCAACACCATTAATTTCTATAATAACATCACCAGATTCAAGTCCTGCTTCATCTGCTGCGCCTCCTTCATTAACTCTGTCTATCAATACACCAGTTAGCACAGGTAAATTTTTTTCTTCTGCAAGTTCAGCATTAACATCGAGAATTGTAATTCCAAGAAGTGCTCTTTGTACTACTCCATATTCTACTAAGTCTTGATAAACTTTTTTAACTAAATTGGAAGGTATAGCAAATGAATATCCGGCAAACGTACCTGTAGGTGTTGCTATTGCTGAGTTTATTCCAATTAGATTTCCTCTAAGGTCTACAAGTGCTCCACCAGAATTTCCAGGATTTACCGGAGCCTGATGCTGGATAAATGCTTCAATTTGCAAGTTATTTCTGTCTCTTAAAATTCCAATATTTCTAGCTTTTGCACTCACAATACCTGCTGTAACAGTTGATCTGAATTCAAAAGGGGATCCTACTGCTAGAACCCATTCTCCAATTTCTACATTATCAGAATTTCCAAAGTTTACAGTTTGAAGATTTTTGGCGTCTATTTTTAATACAGCTATGTCAGTTGTTGGGTCTTGACCTTCTACATTAGCAATAAATGTTCTATTATCACTTAATAATACCTCTACTTCGGAAGCATTTTCAATTACATGATTATTAGTTATTATGTACCCGTCATTAGTCATTATAACACCGGATCCAGATCCTCTTCTCCTGGGTGCTTCTCTCTCTCTGTATTCATATCTTTCCCCAAAAAAATCTCTAAACATATCTTCGAATGGATTCCTATTAGTTGATGATCTTCCTTCATATGTAGTTCTAATATGAACTACCGCTGGGGTTGTTTTTTTAGAAGTATAAATAAAATTTAACCCCTCAGGTACTATGAAATCTGTTGTGTCATACACATAGTTTGCTAATTTAATATTATCATTAAAGTTGATGTCATTTTTATTATTCTCAGGATAAAAAAATTTATATCCAGTGATAGAGGTAAGGCCTCCTAAAACAGAAAATAAAATAGCAAATAAGTAACTTTTAAAATTTTTCATTTGTTTTTTTTAATTTTTTACAAAACTAAAAATAGATACGAATAATCTAATATCTTATTTTTTAAATTAACAATGTTTAACATAAAAAAGGGGTAAGAAAACTTACCCCTATTGATCAAATGAAAAATTAAACTTTATTTAATTTCAATTGTTTTTTTTATTGATGTTTTAGCATCTTTTTTAATTGAAATATTTAGAACTCCATTTTTATATGAAGCGTTAATTTTACTTTCATCTATTTCATCAGGTAATTGAAATGATCTTGAAAATTTTCCAAATCCATTTTCAATCGAATGATAATTTTTTCTTTCATTTTCAAATTTTCTTTCACCAGATACTGTAAGGTATCCTTTATTTATTTCTATAGATAAATCGTTTTTGCTCATTCCAGGAACAGCAAACTGAAAGTTGAACGAATCGTCTGTTTCAGATATGTCTACCTTAGGTGAAAAATCATTATTCAAATTACTATTAAAAAAGTTATCAAAAAAATTATCAAATAATAATGGCCTAACATAATTATTTGATGGTCTTAAAATTAATTGTCTCATATTTATTTATTTTAATTTAATATTCAATAACAAATAATGAAAAATTTATACCAAATCAGAAAAGGATTAGTTTTTATGCCATTTTGGCACTCAAATTATAATAATTAATAATATTATGCCATAATGACATATATATAATATTGTTTATTTTATTTTCATTGAATTATTGCACAATTAATTATGAAAAATTAATATTGCAATTCAATTTTTCTGCCTTCTTAGCTCAGTTGGTTAGAGCAGTAGACTGTTAATCTATTGGTCCTAGGTTCGAGTCCTAGAGAAGGCGCTTGAGAATTAAACGGTTATGCTAGATGTAGTATGACCGTTTTTTTTTATTTTAGAAGAGATGAAACAATTTGATATAATTATTTGGGGAGCCTCATCATTTACAGGCAAATTAGTTACTGAGTACTTATTTAATAAATTTGGATCATCAAAAATTAAATGGGCTATTGCGGGAAGGGATTTAGGTAAATTAAAAAAAGTTAGATCTCAAGTAGCTGATAAAAACATTCCAATATTTATTGCAGATAGTTTTGATGAGGAAAGTCTATTAAAATTTGTAAAAAAAACAAAAGTTATATGCTCAACTGTTGGCCCTTACTCTTTATACGGAACGAAACTTGTGAAACTATGTGTAGAGAATTATACCAATTATTGTGATATAACTGGAGAAGCTCATTGGATTAGAACCTTAATTGATAATTTTCATGAAGGGGCAAAATCCAAAAAAATAAAAATTGTAAATTCTTGTGGTTTTGACTCAATTCCTTCAGATATGGGTGTTTATTTTATTCAGAATGAAATGAAAAAAACATATAAGACTTATGCAAAATCTATAAAAATGAGAGTTGCAGGTATAAGTGGTGGAATTAGCGGGGGAACTTATAGTAGTATTAACAATTTATTAAAAGAAGCTTATGCTGATAAGAGTGTATTTAAAGTATTAAATAACCCTTACGGTCTTAACCCAAAAGATAAAATGAAGGGATTAGATAAGAAAGATTTACGAAAAATAATTTTCGATAAGGAATCAAATTCTTGGATATACCCTTTTATAATGGCAGGAATAAATACAAAAATAGTAAGAAGAAGTAATGCTCTATTAAATTTTCAATACGGTAAAGATTTTAGGTATGATGAAGCTATGATGGCTGGTAATGGTATTTCTGGTTTCTGGAAAGCAATATTAGCTGTATTTCCTCTAGCTATGGTTGGTCTAAACCCTAACTCTTTCTTAAAAAAGATTATTAACTCATTTATGCCTAAACCTGGAGAGGGCCCAGGAATTGAGAAAAGGAAAAATGGTTTCTATAATTTAAGATTTTACATTACAATTGATGAGAAGAGGAAAGCTTTTGCTAAGGTAATAGGAGATAGTGATCCTGGATATGGTTCAACCTCAAAAATGCTTGCTGAATCTGCTATATGTTTAGCATTCGATAATTTACCTAAAAACTATGGTATATTAACGCCATCATCTGCTATGGGAGAAAAATTATTAGATAGACTAATAAAAAATGCTGGCCTATCTTTTGAAATTAAGATATAAACCATGATATATATTAAGATAATTTTATCTCTATTTTATTTTATTTTAATATTTAATAAATCTAAAATAGATTATTCACAAAAAATACCAGCTTCTGATTTTTCAATAGATATGGTTTCAATAGAAGGAGGAGATTTTATCATGGGAAATTATAATGATAATGTGAAAACAAAAATTTCACCTTTTTGGATATCAAAATATGAGATTACCTGGGAAATATTCAATTTATTTATGCAACATCAGAAAATTGAAAATAAAGAATTTAAAATAGCAGATAAAATTATTTACGTAGATGGAGTTAGCAAACCAACTGAACCTTACACTGATATGACTTTTGGAATGGGTTTCGAGGGGTATCCAGCTGTTAATATTACTCACTATTCTGCAACCAAATTTTGTAAATGGCTATCATTGGTAACAGGTAATTATTATAGATTACCAACAGAAGCAGAATGGGAATATGCCTGCAGAGCTGGTTCTTCAACAAAATATTATTTCGGAAATGACATAAGTAAAATAAGTGAATATGCTTGGCATAAAAATAATTCCTCGAAAAAATATCAAAAAGTAGGACAAAAAAAACCTAATCAATGGGGTTTATATGATATGCTAGGTAATGTCTCAGAATGGGTTGCAGATTCATATAAAGAAGATATATCTAAATCAACAAGAAAAAAAACTAACCCTTTTATTTATGATAAGGGTAAATATCCAAAAGTATACAGAGGCGGCTCTTGGCTAGATGACCCAAAGAAAATGACAAGTGATAAAAGATATTTTTCAGATAAATTACTTCAAAGAAGGGATCCTCAAATTCCAAAAAGTAAATGGTGGAATACAGATGCTCCAAATATTGGTTTTAGAATTGTTAGGGTTGAGGACTTAAGTAAAAGTAGTCTGAGAAATAAGTTTTGGAATAATTAATAAATGTTAATAAATTAATATTTATACTAATTAACCAATAATATGAAAAAAGAATCAAGAAGAAGTTTTGTTAGAAAGACAGCTGCAATAACTAGTGGTGTTTTAGCAACGAACGTTACATTTCAGTCTTTTGCTAACGTAAATGAAAATAAAAAACTAAAATTAGCTGTTGTTGGCTGTGGTGGAAGAGGATCAGGAGCAGTAGTTCAAGCATTGAATGCAGATGAAAATATTGAATTGGTATCTATGGCAGATGCTTTTAGAGATAGAATTGATTCAAGTTTAAAAGCTATTCAAGAAGAATTTGGTAAATCAAAAAAAATTAATGTTAAAGAAAAAAATATTTTCACTGGATTTGATGGATATAAAAAGGCTATTGATTTATGTGATGTTGTTATTCTCACAACTCCTCCTGGATTTAGACCTCTACATTTTGAATATGCAATTGAAAATGAAAAACATGTATTTATGGAAAAACCAGTGGCAACTGATGCCACAGGAGTTAGAAGAGTTTTAGAATCCGCAAAAAAAGCAAAAGAAAATAAGTTAAATGTAGTAGTAGGTTTACAGAGACATTACCAAAATAAATATCTCGATTTACATGGTAAGATTTCATCAGATGAAATTGGAAAAATAGTTTCTGGACAAGTTTATTGGAATGATGGGGGAGTATGGGTAAATAAGAGAAAACCTGAACAAACTGAACTTGAATACCAGATGAGAAACTGGTATTATTTTAATTGGATCTGTGGTGATCATATTTTAGAACAACATATTCATAACATTGATGTTGCAAACTGGTTTATTGGAGAATATCCGTCTCACGCTCAGGGTATGGGGGGCAGAGAAGTAAGAAACGGAATAGAACATGGTCAGATATTTGATCATCATTTTGTAGAATTTCATTATCCTGGAGGAGCTGTTATTTCAAGTCAGTGTAGACACCAGAAAGGAACAGAAAGTAGAGTAGATGAAGTTTTTCAAGGATCAAAAGGATCAGTAGTATTAGGTAAGGGAGAAATATATAATTTAAAGAATGAGCTCACTTACAAATATCCAAAGTCATGGTCTGAAGACCCAAATCCATATCAGGTTGAGCATGACAAATTATTTAAATCCATAAGGAATGGTGAAGTCATATCAGATACAGAAAATGCTGCTAAAAGTACTCTCACAGCAATTATGGGGAGAATGGCTACTTACACAGGAAGGAGAATCACATGGGATCAGATTATGAATTCTAAAGAAAACCTTGTGCCAGATGACTTGTCTTGGAATTCTAATGCTCCAACTTTACCAGATTCAGCTGGTTATTATAAAATTCCTATTCCTGGTAAAACTAAATTTATTTAAATATGTTAAGAAGAACTTTCATAAATAAATTTTCGATTTCTTTATCGATTGGTTCACTATTTCCTTTTAATTCCTTTTCAAGAAATACTTTTAATTTAAATTATGCTCCCCACTTGGGAATGTTTAAAAATACCGTTGGAGATGATCCTATAGATCAAATTAATTATATGGCTGATCTTGGTTTTAGAGCTTTTGAGGATAATGGAATGAGCTCAAGATCAATTGCACTTCAAAATAAAATATCTAAAACTCTAGAGAATAGAGGAATGAAAATGGGAGTATTTGTTGCTCACAAAATTTACTGGGATAAACCAAATCTTTCAAGTGGAGACGATGATTATAAAAATGAATTTTTAAATTATATTAAGACTTCAGTTGAAGTTGCTAAAAGAGTAAATGCAAAATGGATGACAGTGGTTCCAGGACATTTAGATTTAAGGAAAGACATGTCTTATCAAACCTCAAATGTTATTGAAACTCTAAAGATAGCATCTGATATCTTAGAACCACATGGTTTAGTCATGGTACTAGAACCGTTAAACTTTAGAGATCATCCCGGTTTGTTTTTAACTAAAAGTCCACAAGCGTTTCAAATTTGTAGAGCCGTTGATTCTCCATCTTGTAAGATTTTATTTGATATATATCATCAGCAAATTCAGGAAGGAAATTTGATTCCTAACATAGATAATACATGGGATGAAATTGCATACTTTCAAATTGGTGATAATCCTGGAAGAAAGGAGCCAACTACTGGTGAGATAAATTATAAAAACGTATTTAAGTTTATTTATGAGAAGGGTTACGATGGCATACTAGGTATGGAACATGGCAAATCTATGCAAGGTGAAGAAGGAGAAAAAGCATTAGTAGATGCTTACTTAAAATCAGATTCTTTCTAATTTCCTAAATGCTTTCTTTTACTTCCTACTAATATTAATTCTGTCTGTCTTCCATTTACATACCTAAAACCTGTCTTCTCAAAAACTCCAGCTTCTTCTAGCATAACTCTAATGTCTTTATTCCATTCTTTGATAAATACCTTTGTATTCAATTCAATAGCATAAACAGTATTATAGTTCATAGGAAAATCACCAGTGAAAGGAACTCCTCCTTGAGAATCCCACATTCCTAAGGTAGTTCCTGCTGAATGACCAAAAGTCCCAAGAGGATGAGTATAAATTTGAGGTCTAAAACCTTCATTTCTTCCTTGCTCTAAAGCTTCTTTTAGAATTTGATTACCTGTTTTTTTGTATTCAAATAAATCAGTGAATATATCTTGTACTCTATTTCCCTCATCTAAAGCTTTCACAAGATAGTCTGGAGCCTCAGTTTCATCTGGTTTAAGTACGTATGCTAACTCTTGGCAGTCTGTATTTAATGTCAGATATGTAATGCCAAAATCACAATGAATTAAATCTCCAGGTAAGATTACATCAAATTTTGACTCACCATCGAAGGCATAAAGATCACTATTCTCATTTCTTTGGACATCAATTGTTGGATGGAACCATGTTTTAAGACCAAGTTTTTTGACTTTTTCTCTCATCCACCATACTACATCATCCGTAGATGTAACTCCGGGAGTTATAACGTTAGTTGAAAAAGCTTCGTTAATAATTCCGTGAGTTATTTCTACAAGTTGATCGTATATAATCATTTCTTTCTCAGTTCGTGTTTCAATCCACCTTATTGCAAGTTTCTCAGCAGAAACTACTCGTTTAGATAATTTACTTGACAGATTTTCTAGAAATAGTTCATAATCGGTTTTAACTATTCCATCAGCCAATGCAAAATGATCTGAATAATTTAATCCAATTTTTTCTGGATTTTTTTCTTCGATAAACTTAGCAAGTGCTTTCATCTGATTGGGTTCTTCTTCTTTATTCCAGATAGATGGAATATTTTTTCCAAATGAGTATCTAGCTATAGCAACTTTTTCTAAATCTTTACTTTTCTTATCATAGTGGAACGCCAATATCGTTCTTCTTCTTGCATTTAACCAAGTAGGCGGAAGAAGAGTCTTGATGACTGGATCCTCATTATATTCTCTTGTTATAATAACCCACATATCAATTCCTGTCTCCTCCATAAGTTGAGGGAGTAGGTTGTCAAATCTATCTTTTTGAATTTCTTCTATAACTCTAGCTCTTTCTTTAAGACTTAGAATATCTTGAGCATTAATTTGAAATGATATGAAAAGGAAAAGAATTAAATTAATTATCTTCATTGTTACTAATTAAAATTAAACCAAATTGAATACCCAAAATACTAATTATTGGAAAGAAAATTTAAAATACGTAGGAATTCTTTTGTCAATATGGTTTCTTGTTTCTTTTTGTTTCTCCATTTTATTTAAAGAATTTTTAGACTCATTTTATCTAGGTGGATTTAAGTTAGGCTTTTGGTTTGCTCAACAGGGATCAATGTATGTTTTTGTCATTCTTATATTTATCTATGTTTATTTGATAAATAAGCTTGATAAAAAATATGGATTTCATAAAAAAGATTAAAAATGGATGTTCAAACTTGGACCTATATTATAGTTGGAATTACTTTTTTGATATATATCTCTATAGCTATTTGGTCTAAGGCTAATTCAACTAAAGAATTTTATATTGCAGGTAAAGGAGTTTCTCCTTTAGCTAACGGCATGGCAACTGCTGCAGATTGGATGTCAGCAGCATCTTTTATTTCTATGGCTGGAATAATTGCCTTTGCTGGTTATGATGGATCAGTATATCTGATGGGGTGGACTGGTGGTTATGTACTCTTAGCTTTGTTATTAGCTCCGTACCTAAGAAAATTTGGAAAATTTACTGTTCCTGACTTTATAGGAGAAAGATATTATTCAAATAAGGCAAGATTAGTTGCTGTATTTTGTGCTCTTGCTGTATCATTTACTTATGTTGCTGGGCAGATGAGAGGAGTTGGTATCGTATTTTCTAGATTTCTAGAAATTCCTATAGAATCTGGAGTTATTGTTGGAATGGTTATTGTTTTATTCTATGCAGTATTAGGTGGAATGAAAGGAATTACTTATACACAGGTTGCTCAATATTGTGTTTTAATTTTTGCATTTATGGTACCTGCATTTTTTATCTCTTTTCAAATGACAGGTAATTTTATTCCTCAAATAGGTATGGGTTCAATGATAAATGATGGATCAGGAGTTTATCTACTTGAGAAATTAGATTTACTCTCTAAAGACTTGGGGTTTACTGAATATACTAGCGGATCAAAATCAGTACTTGATATTTTTTGTATAACTCTAGCACTAATGGTAGGTACTGCTGGACTTCCTCACGTGATTGTTAGATTTTTTACAGTGAAGAGAGTCAGAGATGCTAGGAAATCTGTTGGCTTAGCACTCCTTTTTATTACAATATTATATACAACTGCTCCTGCAGTTTCTGTATTTTCAAAATTGAATTTAATTGATACAGTTAGCGAAAAAGAATATTCTTCTATGCCAGAGTGGTTTAAAAATTGGGAGAACACAGGATTAATAGATTTTAATGATAAAAATAATGATGGAATTATAAATTATAATAATTCTAGTAATAATGAGTTAACAATTGATAATGATATAATGGTATTGGCTAATCCTGAAATCGCAAATTTACCGTCTTGGGTTATTGCTTTAGTTGCTGCAGGTGGATTAGCTGCAGCTCTTTCTACAGCAGCAGGACTATTGTTAGTAATTTCTACCTCAGTATCAAACGATTTAATTAAAAAGATTTTTTTGCCAAATATTTCGCAGAAAAGAGAATTATTAATAGCAAGAATTTCATCTTTTTTTGCTGTTATTGTAGCTGGTTATTTTGGAATAAATCCCCCAGGTTTTGTTGCTGCAGTTGTTGCTCTTGCTTTTGGATTAGCAGCAGCTTCTTTTTTTCCTGCTATAATTCTAGGTATTTTCACTAAAAGGATTAATAGGGAAGGTGCTATATCTGGTATGATTATTGGAATTTCTCTCATGCTCTTTTATATGGCTAAATTTAAATTAGGATGGTTAGGGCCTATACCTCCTTCTTCAGAGTGGTGGTTTGGTATTTCACCAGAAGGATTTGGATCTATTGCTATGTTATGTAATTTTATAATTTCAATTGTAGTGTCATATTTAACCTCACCTCCTCCACAAAAAGTAGTTCAGTTGGTAGAGGATATCAGAATACCAGAAAATTAATTTTCTTTATAAAATATTTTTTCTTCTATAGATTTCCATAATAATAGAGATGCATAAGTATTATAAGGAGCCCATGATTTTATTAGTTCATCTAATCTCACATTACTCAAATTTTTAATGTCATAATTAAGTTTAATGCTATTTAATAAAGCAATATCTTTTTTTGAAAAAATATTTTCTCTGAATAAAATAAAGATAAGAAACATCTCAGCTGTCCAACTTCCTACTCCTTTAATAGTAGTTAATTCATTAATTATTTTATTATCACCTAATCTATCAAAGTCTATTTTACTATTAAGAAAGTATTGGTAAACATTCTTTATATATTTTACTTTCATTCTAGATATACCTATACTTTTTAATTTATTATCATCAATCTCTAATATTTCATTATTTGATTTATCAGAAATCAAATCATTAAATTTTTTTTTAATTGATATAGCTACTTTAAAACTAATTTGCTGTTCAATAATTAATTCAGCTATTGCTTTTGCGTAGTTACTAAAATACCTGTCTTTAATATCAATTTTATCTCCAAATACATTAATAAGGAATTCCATTACTTTATCTTTTTTGAGATGTTTAAATGGTTTATAATAAATATTAGGTTTCATCTATAATGATTCAATAAGGTATTCGGTTTCAAGAGGTAGGTCTTCAACTTTTACGATGTGATAATTATTGTAATAGGGATGTAAAACAAGTAGATTCATACTCGAGACTTTAATTCCATAATTTTTTTCAAGTATATACTTATAGATGTTTTGTTGGAGGCAATACTTATTGTAGTCAGTTGAACTCATATGACCTAATCCATTTAAACAATTTTCAAAAGGATTGTCTTTTTCAACTTCACCATTTGAGTTTATTAATTTTTTTGATCTTTTCCAATCAAATAGAAAGACTTCACTATTTGATTTTTTATATACCATATCGATTGTGCCTGCTAGTAATTTTTTTTCATCAAAAACCCTCCATTCAGTTCTAAACGGTTCGTAATTAGATTTAATAAATTTCTCATGAAATCGCATGAACTTTTCTAATTCAGGTGAGTTATCATATTCTTTTTCATTGTAAAAATTTTCAATTTGGTTGTGAAGGTTTGTACCTTCTTTCCTTGCTTTATCTCCAAGATCAGCCCATCTTTTCAATATATCCTCTACTTTTTCTCCGGTTTTTCGACTTTCATTATTTGCCCAATAATTTTTATCAAACTTTGGAAAAAATTCACTTATTAGTTGAGTGACTGATTTTGCATTTTTATTTCCATCGATTGTATAGATGTGATCTTCTTCATTGAAGTTTATTCTCTTATCTCTCTCGTGTATGTTTAAATCTTTAAGATCTTTCATCTTTGCAATATTACTAATGATTTAATCCAATTATTTATAAAAAAAACTATATTTAATTTTTAACCAAACAATTTAGATTTATGGAAGTTAATGAATTACTAGTTCCTACAGTGCTTGGAGGAATTTGTATATTAATAAGTGTTTACGGTCTAGCTATTGCTAAAGATAGAAAATATGCACTAGGTGGACTTTTTTTATATTCTCTTATTCCTATTTCTCATAGGATGGGAATTTTTTTAGAAAACCCAGAAGATTATTTTAGTTTAGTAACTGCTGTAATTTTTGTGTGTCAAGCAATTATTGCCATACCAGTAGGTGGTTTTCTAAGTCCTAACTCAGACTCTGTTCAAAAAACATGGTCTCTGAAAGTTCAGCTTACAATATTAGTTATTAATGCTTCATTTGCAGCATTGATTCTTAGCGATCCAATGGTACCTACAATTATTGGAGCATATCATGGTATTTATGCTTTAATGATGTTAGTTGCTATTTCAAAAACATTGGCTGGTAAAATGGATATGAAATAAATTTTATAAAAATTTCATTAAATTAAAGGTCTAATAACTAGACCTTTAATTTTTTACTATGAAATATATTCCATTATTAATCTTACTTTTATTAAACTCCTCATTAACCTTATCACAGACAAGATCTATAGACGCAGAAAGCAGTGTAGTAACTAATCATTTTGTAACTGTAAATGGAAATCGTATTCCGTACTCAGCTACAGCTGGTACTCTTCCAGTTTGGAGTGATGAAGATAAAGCAGTTGCTACTTTATTCTATACATATTATAAAAGATCTGATGTAAAAGATAATACAAACAGACCTATCTTTTTCTCATTTAATGGTGGTCCTGGTGCAGCATCTATCTGGATGCATATGGGATACACTAGTCCTAGAGTTTTAAATATTGATGATGAAGGATATCCTATCCAGCCATACGGAACAAAAGAAAATCCTTATTCTATAATTGATGTCGCAGACATTGTTTATGTAAATCCAGTAAATGTAGGTCTATCTAGAATTTTAGATACAGAATACGATAGATCAAATTTTTTTGGTGTGAACTCAGACATAAAGTATCTGGCTCAGTGGATTGAAGATTTTATAAATAAATATAATCTATGGCTGTCTCCAAAGTATTTAATTGGAGAGAGTTATGGAACAACTCGCTGTTCTGGTCTTGCATTAGAACTTCAAAGTAGGTGGCATACAACTTATCTTAATGGAGTAATTTTAGTTTCTCCTACTGGTCTTGGAATTGAAAGAGATGGTCCAGTAAATTCAGCACTTAGAATTCCATATTTTGCAGCTACAGCATGGTATCATAATAAACTTGATAACGATTTACAGTCGAGGGAACTATTAGATTTATTAGATGAAGTTGAAAAATTTTCAGTAAATGAATTTCTACCAGCGGTGACTCTAGGAAATTCTATTTCTGAAAGTGACAGATCTGAAATAGCTAGAAAAGCTGCAAGATACTCAGGTCTTAGTGAAAGGGATTTTATAGATAATAACTTAGATGTCACTGACCAATATTTTTGGAAAAAATTGTTATATGATGAAGGATTTATATTAGGTAGACTAGATTCAAGATACAGAGGTATTGATAAGAAAAATTCTGGTGTGTCAGTTGGTAGTTACCCTGAACTAGATGCTTGGGATCATGCATTTACCCCTGCGATGCAAGACTACCTAAAGAATGATCTTAACTATAATACTAATATGAATTATAATGTATGGGGTAACGTTAGACCTTGGAATAGAGATAATGATAGGACTGGTGATAATCTTAGGCAGGCAATGGCAAAAAACCCTTTTCTTAATGTTATGATTCAATCAGGATACTATGATGGCGCAACTCAATATTTTGATGCAAAATATACAATGTGGCATATTGATCCAAGTGGTAAAATGAAAGACAGGTTATCTTTCAAGGGCTACGAAAGTGGTCATATGATGTACTTAAGAAGAGAGGATCTTAAAAACTCTAATGATGACATTAGAGATTTTATTAAGAAAACTATTCCTACATCACCTGCTAAATATTAGTCTTATGAGATTTTTTATTTTCCTATTCTTCATTTCGAATATATCTTTCTCTCAAGATGAATTTACTTTAGATCAAATTAAATCATATCCTTTCCCAAATGAATTGACTGGATCTACTGATGCTTCTAAAATTGCATGGGCATTTGATGAAGAAGGTAAAAGAAATATATATGTGGCTGAAGGTCCTTCTTTTATCTCAAGAAGGTTAACATCATATATGGAAGATACCGGTCAGGAACTGTCAAGTGTTTCTATTTCCTCTGATGGTAATTGGATAGTATATATAAGAGGTGGAGATTTTGGTTCAAATTGGGATGAAGAGTTACCAGTGAACCCCACATTTAATCCAATTCCTCCTAAGGTTCATATCTGGAGTATTCCCTTTTCTGGAGGAGATCCTATAATGATTGATGAAGGTATAAATCCAGTTATTTCTCCTAAAAGCAATGAAATTGCATACGTTAAAGATGGACAGATATGGGTGTCTTCTATTGATGGTGAAGGGGATCCTAAAAAATTATTTCATTCAAGGGGAAGAAATGGATCTCATTCTTGGTCTCCTGATGGATCGAAAATAGTCTTTGTTTCATACAGATCAGATCGTTCATTCATTGGTATTTATAATAATGATGGTACTAATATAAAATGGATGAACCCTTCTTTTGATAGGGACTCATCGCCTAGATGGTCACCTGATGGAAATCAGATTGTCTACATAAGACAACCAGGAGCAGCAGGAGAACCCGACTCAATACTTGGAGCAAGACATGTACCATGGAAAATTGTGAAGTCAGATATAAATACAATGATAAGTGAAGAATTATGGGAAGCTCCTAAAACCATAAGAGGTTCATACCCAAGAACTCAGGGAGGAGCTAATTTACACTGGGCGCATAAAAGGATAGTTTTTCTTTCATACCATGATGGATGGCAACATTTATATTCAATCTCAGAAAGTGGAGGTGACCCAACATTACTAACCCCTGGTAACTTTATGTGTGAGTACATAAAATTATCTCCAGATAGAAAATCTTTGGTTTTTACTGCAAATACCGGTAGAGATGAATATGATATTGATAGAAGACACATTGTTCAAGTTTCTGTTGATAAGCAAAATATGAAAGTTCTTACCAACGGAAAAGGTCTGGAGTGGACACCATTAGTTGTGGGAGATTTAAATCATATAGCATACATAAGTGCATCATCAACTAGACCTCCTCTTCCCACTGTATTGAATTTAAATTCAAATAATATAAAATTATTATCTGAAAATAGAATTCCTGAAGATTTTCCGTCTGACAAGATGGTTATTCCAACTCAGATAAAATTTAAATCTATTGATGGAGTAGAGGTATATGCAACAAAATTTGAAAGAGATGATAATAAGAAAAATAAACCCGCAGTAATTTATATTCACGGAGGTCCTCCTAGACAGATGTTATTAGGATGGCACTACTCATCTTATTATTCAAATGCATATGCATTAAATCAATACTTAGCTAACAAAGGTTTTGTTGTTATCTCAGTTAATTATAGACTAGGAATTGGATATGGCTATGAATTTCATAACCCTATTGATGGAGGAACTAAAGGAGCATCAGAATATAAAGATGTTAAAGCAGCGGGAATTTGGCTGAATAGTCAAAAAAATATTGATAAGGATAGAATCTATGTCTACGGAGGAAGTTATGGTGGATATCTTACCGCAATGGCATTAGGTAGAGATTCAGAATTATTTTCAGGTGGTGTTGATATTCATGGAGTTCATGATAGGACTCTTTATGGATATTTAAATTCAATCAATTATGAAAAAGCTCCAGATTATGATTTAGCTCGTGAAACTGCATGGAAATCATCTCCTGTTGCAGATGTAGATACCTGGAAATCTCCTGTATTAATTATTCATGCTGATGATGATAGAAATGTATATTTTAAACAAAGTACTGATTTAGTTCAAAGGTTGAGAAAAAAAGATATTTATTTAGAGACATTAGTTATTGTTGATGATACTCATCACTTTATGATGTTTGATAATCAAATGAAAGTAAATAAGGCTACTGCTGACTTTTTAATTAGACTTTCTGAAGGAGATATTAATTAGATTTTATAGGATCATCTCTTACAATAATTGTATCTCTAAATAATTCTCCACTTTCTAATTCAATTTTTAATTTATATTTTCCAGGTTTAATATCATATGTTTGGTAAACTTTTTCTCCAAAAATATTTTTTCCATTTGCATACATACCAAATTCATCAAGAAATTTTTTTCTTAATTTATTAACTTCTTCAAAAGAATTTAATTTTTGAAAATTATACGATTTTAAATTTTTCTTATTTAAAACTATATCACTAAACTCATCAACTAGATCTATAAATTTTCTTTTATAATTTTCTAGTTCTTTAGAGTTACGATCTAATATAAATGGCCATATAAAGCGATTTATTCCATCAATTATATTTATTTCTTTAATATAAAAATTACTTTCTAAATCATTTGATATTATAAGTTTTCCTTTTTCACTTCTTTTACCAAAAAAATTTATAATTGCTCCGTATGGGGGATTTTCTCCTCTAAATTCAAAATAAGGTTGTTTTCTTCCAGTATTTATTGTTATCCATTTTGTAGATACTCTTGACGGGATTATATTATTTGAATTTAAGTTTAGATTTCTGAGAGGAGAGATGTCATCTAATATCCATATGCTTTTTCCATGTGTTCCTGCAACTAAATCTCCATCTCTAGGATGGATGACAAGATCGTGGATAGCAACACTTGGAAGGTTAGAACCTAACTTTTTCCATGTTTTTCCTCTATTAATAGTAAAATAAACTGATTTTTCAGTTCCAACAAATAAAAGATTTTCATCTACAAAGTCTTCTTTTATAACATAAACAGAATAATCATTGGGTAAGTTAGATGTTATATTTTCCCATGACTTTCCATAATTATTTGTCATAAAAACATATGGCTTATTATCATCAAATCTATGGTTATCAAATGAAACATATGCTCTCCCTTTTTTATGCTTTGAAGCTTCAACTCTACTAACCCAAGTTTTTTGAGGCACTCCTACAATATTTGGTCTAACATTAGACCAAGTATCTCCATTATCTATTGTTATTTGGACATTGCCATCATCAGTTCCTACCCAAATTACCTCCTTATCAATAGGAGTATCGCTAATTGTAATTATTGTGAAATGATTTTCTCCACCAGTGTTACTATTTGTTAATCCACCCCCGTCTGATGTGTTTCTTAAGCTTTTATCATTTGTAGTTAAATCTGGACTAATTATCTTCCAATTATCTCCTCTATCATCAGACTGGAATAAATGGTTAGATCCAAAAAATACTTTTTTTGAATTATTTGATGAGATAATAAAAGGACTGCTCCAATTAAATCTAAATTGTGGCGGTAATAACGGCCTATCTGGTCTTTCCCTAAAGAACCAGTGTTCTCCAGGATCAATAGTATAACGATTTCTTGTCTCATCATAATCATATTCTACAAAATCAGTGAAATTAGTTATTGTTTCTGGAGTAGGAGTAATAAATGTATATTCTCTAGTTTCAATATTTTGTCTTGCAACAAATCCTACATGATTTACAGTATAAACTGTTTTCCAATCATCAGGATCAATTTGAGTGTGAAATCCATCTCCTTCAGCTATCCATGAGCTATGCATATTCAAGATTCCTCTAAACTCTCTGCTATTACTTGGTGTTATCCATAAACCATTGTCTTGTAATCCACCAGCAACATAATAAGGGTCCCTCATATCTACTCCAATTGCATAATATTGCCCTATAGCCATATTATTATGAGAAAGCCAAGTTTTACCTCCATCAATAGATAATCTAGACCCTTGATCTGTAGCTAAATACATGATTTTATTATCATAAGGAGCAATCCACATATCATGGTCATCTCCACCATCGGTTCTCCATCTTCTTGAATAAAAACTTTTCCCCCCGTCATTTGAAATCATAAAACCTCTTGATACAACATAAATATTATTAGGGTTTATTGGATCGATTTCTATCTGACCATGATAGAAAGGTCTAACGGCATGTTTTAATAAAAAATTCCATGATTCACCTTCATCATATGAGATATAAACTCCAGTTCCTGGTTCTCCATCTGGAATTTTTTCATCTGCTTCATATGCCATAACCATAATATCTGGATTATTAAGATGAATAGAAATATCAATCATTCCACTCTTACCTTTTGCAAGCCCATTTGTTATTTTTTTCCAACTTTTTCCACCATCTATACTTTTAAATAGACCTCCTTCTTCTCCGCCACTTACAAAACTAGCTGGCTGTCTAAGTCTATGATAAAACCCAGCAAATATTATATCTGGATTATTTGGGTGAAAAATAATTTCTGTACATCCTGTTTTTCCATCATCTGGTAATCCGCCTAGTACTTTTTCCCATGAATTTCCACCATCAAGTGTTCTAAATAAACCTCTGTCTCCAGAATAACCCCACAAGTGACCGATTGCAGCTGCATAAACTATTTTTGAATTATTAGGGTGTATTTCTATTTCAGCAATCTGATGAGTTGATTTTAGTCCCATATTAGTAAATGTATTTCCTCCATCGACGGATTTATATATTCCGTCTCCCCAAGCACTTGAATTCCTATTTGCAGATTCACCAGTTCCTACCCAAATTGTATTCAAATCATTTTGATCAAATTTTACAGAGCCTATAGATCCTGAACCATATTTATCAAAAATACTCTTCCATGTAACTCCTGCATTATCTGATTTAAAAACACCTCCGGAGGCAGATGCAATTAAAACCTTTCTATAATCTTTGTTTGATGCATCAATTGCAGCAATTCGACCCATCATATTTGCTGGTCCAATATTTCTCCAAGATAAATTTTTTGTACTCACATTTTGAGAGTAAATTTCGATGAATAAAAAAAGAAAGGTTAGCAGAGATATTATATTTTTCATATATATGGTTTTTTATAAATATAAGAAATAATATTTTTTTAAATAGTTAATAATTTGATTGAAAGAAAAGAATCTCTTTTAGAAAAGAAATTAAACTTTATAACTCATGGTATAGGACTTGTGCTAAGTATTATAGGTTTTTTTTATTTAGTTGAAAAGTCAATACTTTATCCTAAAAGCTTTAACCTTATTTCTTCTTTAGTGTATGGTATTTCATTAATAGTAATGTATACATCTTCCACCGTTTATCATTATTATATAGATTCTAGATATTCTAGAATATTACAAAAAATAGATCATATTAGTATCTATTTGCTAATAGCAGGGTCTTATACACCAGGTTTACTTCTTAAATTAAAATATAGTTTAGGTTTTGAAATTTTAATTATAATCTGGCTATTAGCTTTTGTCGGAATCATTCATAAGATCTTCTTTTTTAACTACTTGAAAAAAGCATCATTAATAATATACTTATTTATGGGTTGGTTAATTATTATTGATTTTAACGCTGTACTAGAATCCTTTTCTTCTAACTCTATATTTTTTATGGTGTTGGGTGGAATACTATATACTATAGGAACATTTTTTTATTCTTTCGATAAACTTAAATATAACCATGTAATTTGGCATCTTTTTGTTTTGGGTGGTTCTGGATGTCATTATATATTGATAATGCAGATTATTTAATTTCTTTTCACAAAATAGACTCTGTTAAAGTTAGCCTCATATTTTCTGTTCATAAAATCATTATAAACTTCATTAGATTCAATTATTAATGTGTCTCCATCAATGGTTAAAGTATTTTCTATCTTTTGATTGTACTTATGAAAAATATCCATTTTATCACCTTCTAATCTGAAATCATAAAATTTTCTTTCTCCATTTTTAAAAGTCATTTCTATATAATTCCACTCATTAATATACATCTCTCTATCTCCAAAAAAATTACAGTGTGATACTTGAAATCCTAAAGCATCATTTTCAAGACAAACTCTCTCCCAATTTCCAACTAAATTTTCTATGGCGACTTCTTCTTCAGATTCATTAAATAAAAATAGTATTAATAGAAATTTTGTAATCACCTTATGATTTTTTTATCGTAGTTATCGACTCTTATAAAGTTAATAGAATTATTAGATTCAATTTCATCATAGTCTGCATATTTTATTTTAGCTAATGCAGATACTAAACCTTTTGTTTTTTTCTTTTCATCATGGGTGTTTATTGTATTTTTAGGTTTAATCTGATTAAATAATTCATGTACGTTATCCATTCCAGGATTTACCTTTCCACCCATTATTTTTGGTATTTCAAATTCAGTAAATGTAGTAATCAGCAATGAGACAGAATATTTATTTATTAGGTAAAGTTGTTCTTTGTTTAGTGCAAAACCATGAGGAGCATAGAATATTGCCTCATTTTTACTATTAATTATTACTACTGCATAGTATACTGGATCTAGTATTTTATCTGGTCTTAATGAGATAAAAGATAGGTCACCAAAATTGATTATGGTATTTTCTTTCAGTAGTATAACTTCTCTTTCAGGAAAATTTTTCTTTAACTTTTTGAATGCTTTGTCTGTAGCTAAAATCGGCTTATTTTTAGATAATTTTTTTAAGGTATCTAAGTGGCAATGATCTTCATAGTTTTGAGATATTAGTAAAAATTCAAAATCTGGTAAATCGGATATTTTAACGGGCTCTTTAATATGCCATTGTTCGTTTAGCCACTTGAATCCATCTATTTCTGATCCAATTAGCCACGGGTCTATTATGAAATTAGATTTTCCATATTCAACGTGCCAAGAAGAATCAAGATTAAGTCTTTTAATAGATAACATTAAAATATATTATTTAATATTAAGTTAAACTTTAAAGGTGAAATCTAAAATTAAAAACATAATATTTATAATTCTTATAGCTTTACCTTTTTTTGGTTTTACGAATAAACTAAAGTTAGGATTACATGGTGGAATAAATTTTTCAACTATTTCTGCGTCTAATGCACCCAAAGAATTCAATATGGAAAAAGGTTTTCTTCCAGGGCTATTAATCGGTTTAAGTAGTGAGTACAAATTAAATGATGATATTTTACTTATTGCTGAAATTAATTATTCCTCTAAAGGATATTCAAATAATCAAACTGGTATCAGAGTTAAATCTTATTCTCAGTATTTAACCGTTCCAATAAAATTAAAAATATATACACAGAAAAGTTTAGGATTAGAAATAGGCCCTTATATTGGAATAGCTGTTAAAGAATTTTTAAAAAATAATATCACAAAAACAAAGGTATTTGGTTCAATAGGTAATAATATAAATATTGAACCACCAAATACTTTAAAACCTCTTGATTTAGGAATCCAATCTGGCGTATCATACAAATTAAATAATATTAATTTCTCAGGATTAGTCTCTTTTGGTATTTTAAATATCCGCCCTGGAGGAGGATATGGGAGTTCTATTAGAAATGTTTCTACTCAAATTAAAGTTAGTTATGATATCTTTAAATTTGATTAAATGAAAAAAGTAAAACGAGATAGTTATAACGGAATACTTGGTGGAGTCTGTGAGGGACTAGGAGAATATTTTTCTATTGACCCAATAATAATAAGACTTATATTTATTTCATTCTCCTTAATGTTAGGTGGAGGTATACTTACGTATATTATCGCATGGATTATTATACCTGATAGATACTAATTAATTTTTTCAAGGAGAAGGTATACCATCCCTAAAGTACCATCAATAAAATTACCAACTCTTATATTTTCGTTTGGACTATGTTGATTATTATCTTTATTAACAGATGGGTATGTAAGTGCCGGAACATTTAATGTTGTAACAAATGGAGAAATAGGTATAGAGCCTCCAGAAGTTCTTTTTTTTATCGGTTCCTCTAAAAAAGCATTTTTTAATGCTCTAGATGCCCAATTACCAATTGGTGAATCTATCTCTGTTCTGTAGGCTAAGTAGCTAATTTTAGAATCATATCTAATTATATTTTTTTTGGTAAGTCTTTCTTCATTTGTTGGCTCTCTACCATCAATTACATATGCTCCCTCTTTTATAATATGATCTTTTATCATATTTAAAAGTTTTTCAGGTTTACTTTCCTTAACAAGTCTTACGTCAATTTCTGCAATGGCAATATCTGGAACAATAGTTCTTGCTTCTTTCCCTACCCATCCTGATTTTAATCCTCTTACGTTAAGTGATGGGTATTGTATAGCCTCTTGATAATTATTACCTACTTTGTCTGGAGAAGAAATTAATAGATCATTATTAATTGCTTCCTCATCATCTGGAACTTCGTCAAGTATTTTTCTTATCTGGTTAGTTAATGTAACTCCATCATAGAAACCCGGAATAGTGACAACTCCATCATAATCTTTCATTGAAGAAAGAATTTTTGAGAGATTCATTGCGGGATTTGGCGCGTAATTGCCAAAATGACCACTGTGTTGAGGTTTTATCGGACCATATGAGGTTAAGGTTATTCTACTTATTCCTCTTGCTCCGAAAGTAAGTGTTGGTTTATTTGAAGGGTGTCTAGGCCCATCAATTATCAATAGAAAATCAGATTTTAGCTTTTCTTTATATAGTGAAACTGCACTTACCACTGTTGGAGAACCCATTTCTTCTTGAAAGTCTATGATTAGTTTTATATTAAATTCTGGTTTCTTATTTAATTTTTCAAGAACTTCTAATGCGTTAACTAGCATCATTGGCGGTCCCTTGTCATCACTTGTAGACCTTCCAAAAATTCTCCAGTCTGGATCAGGATTAGTATTAATTCTATCTCTATCAATTTCCACCCATCCACCATTACTATTTTCAGTGAGAATAGGATCAAATGGATCTGCTTGGTTCCATTTACTTGGATCAACCGGTTGCCCATCCATATGAAAATAAATTAAAACTGTTTTGAATTTATTAGAAATAAATTTATTTCCTATTAGTAGGGGATGATTAGGCATTGAGGGACTTGTACTCTTAGCTTTAACTCTCTCCATATTAAATCCAAGTCTAGAAAAAGTCTCCTCACACCATTCAATATTTCTTTCAATGTTTGGCGTATCATAACCATCATTTGGTATTGAAAGCATTTCGAAAAAATTATTCCAATTACTTTGAATTACTTCATTAGTAGTCTCTAGAATTTTTTTTCTACTTTGTGAGGAAGCTGAAATACTGATACTTAAAATAAAAATTAAAAAAAATAGTCTAATCATCTTCAATTTTTTTTGACCTTTTATAAATTTTACCAGAGGGTTTAATCTTAGTTGAATTTTTTCTTCTGACTATTTGTGCAAGATGTCCTTTACTCTCTTTTTTCTTTTTTCG
>CACOFQ010000007.1 GCA_902626505.1 uncultured Marinoscillum sp. | reverse complement strand
AGTAAAGAAAGAAACTAATAATATTAATATTAGTTTTTTAAGTGTGTTTATATTTTTCATACTATAGTAAATTTTTAAAAATTTAATTTAAAAAAAAATTTTTATTAATTGTACTATAGAAGGTAAAATAATCTAGTAAAATTTATTAATTACCTAAAATTTTAATTTCATCAATCTGATAAGTAGTTGTTAGAGAAGGGTCACCTCCAGTATATTTAAACGCAATTCTCACTTTTCCTGAGTAAGAACTTAGGTCAATAGGACCTGAATCCGTAAAGTTTTGAGCAAATCCAGTCGATGTTCCTTCTGCCAATTTAGCATCTATCTCAGTCCATGAAGCTGTTGATACATTACCAGAGAAGTTAGAAGAAATAAATACTTCTAAACCATCTCCGTTATTCCATGCGTCTTTGCTTTGAAATGTTAAAATTTCATCTGAAGAACCATCTAAATCAATTTCTGGAGTAATTAACCATACAGTCATACTTGTTTCGCCTGTTTGATATGCTGAAATAGAAGCATAACTATTATTTGAAAAATCTCTAGCTTCCCATTTTTCAGTTCCATTTGATTCACTAATATTTTCCCAACCATCTAAATTAATCCAAACACCCTGTCCTGTATTTGAAATATCTTCAAAATTCTCATAAAATAAAGGCTCAGGTTCAGCACATCTCTCCTTTTTCATGGCGCTGAAATTATCAGTATTTCTTAATAATAATTGTTTGTCAGCATAGTAATTTGAAGCGATTCCTACAATATTTCCTGCTCCTTCTGGAGTTTTAGTATTTGCGAAAGAAGCATTTTCTCTAGTGAAAATAGAAAGTTTTGAATCACAATCAGTAATTGTTCTTGTCCCTGAAACATCTTTATTTACGTCGTCAGTTGAAAATTGAACGTTTTCAATTTCAACAATAACAGATTGATAGTCACCACTTTTAATATCTTCAAGTGATACTTTAATTGGGTCAGGGAGGGTTGCGTTTTCAGATACTTTTGTGACTATCCTCTCCCCACCAATCTCACCATTATATGTAACTTCAGAGATTTGCTTTACATCAGCAAATGATCCTAAATTTGCTCCATTAAGAGCTATTCTTAAGATATCACCTTCATTTACCTGGGTTCCAACATTTTCATCAAACCTCACAACAATACCACCAGTTTCATCTTGCATAACTATATTTCTATCGGTTATATTTCCGTTAGCTGGAGATAAAGTAACGACACCTTCAACAAATACATTATCAGAGATTTCTCCTTCAGGTCTACTTTTCAATGCATCTAACCCTAAAATATTTTCAGTAGATCTATCTCCAGACATACTAATATCAGACTCAGATCTCATAAATAACTGGTAATCGTCATTATATCTTGTTAGTATTCCTCTAATTTTTCCACTTCCTTCAGGTAGAGGATTATTTGCAAAATCAGCGAAACTACTTGTTCTTACTATAATTTCATATCCTTTATCGTCAACGATATATCTATTTGTTGCTCCACCTAATTCATTAGAAGAACTATAAAAATTTTCACCAACTTCATCATCTTTAAACTGAACATTGTCTACTTCAATTAATGAAAATAAATAGTCATCTGATATGTCAGCGAGACTAATTTTGTGTACTAATGTTTCTTCATCAATTACCTCACAGCTTCTTTTAATATAATCTTCAATTAAAAGCTCAGGAATTCTACCAATCTGAGTGTTGTTATATAATTCACCAATTTCAAGACCCCCAAAATCTATTTGAGTATATAGGTTTTTAAGATTTATATAGACTTTTCTGCCAGGTTCGTAAAAAGTATAAGTGTCATATTTATCTACTGCCATATTAAAACCATTCCCATCACTATCAACAAAAGATATGTTTTTATATATGTTTCCTCCCTCATCAGATGATACTACATAACCGATAATTACATCGTCATTTCCATAAAGTTTAGCAGAAGAACTTGAATTCTTATACAAGTCTTCAGCAGAAATTGTTTGAGAAAGGTTAGGATCATTACATTCTAGAGGTGGCACACTGAAATCTTCGTCTTGAACACAACTAACTAGAATGAGTAGAAATATAATGTTAAGTAATTTTCTCATATATAAAATTTAAAATCTAAAATAAATATTTAAGTAATAAGTTCTTCCGTATCCGTACCAGTATCTAGGTCCAAAAATTCTTGAAGAACTATCAATGTCTTCTTTTAAAAGGTTAAAATTAGCATTTCTAGATTGCTCGTATCCACCTGACTTATATCTATTGTCCAGTATATTATTAACACTTAGTATCACTCCTATGTAGTAATTATCAATTTTCCAGGATTTTCCGCTGAAGAAGTTTAAAAGAAATAGCTCATCAAATTTCTCTTGGGTTAAAAGCCTTCTCGCTTCGTTTTCACTTGCATTACCAAAAGGAAAACCATCTGGATCGTCTGGATTGACATAGAATTTTTGTGTTCTAAGTATTGGAGATATATCAATGTAATTATTTGATAAATAATTTCCATTAGCACTTAACCACCAATAGTTTGGATTCCTATATTCTAAACCAAGAGAATATCCCCTTTGTGGTGTGCCTGGTACTTTGTAGTTTTCGATATATGTAGTCCCATAATCTGCAAAGCCTCTAATATCGTCAGATGTTAAGTATAAGTTAGGATTGTTTGTGTATACATATTCTCCTAATGCTACAGCTCCAGAAGCTTTTAATGTACTAGATATTTTTGATTCAACCCCAAATTCAATTCCATAATGATCTCTGTTAGAACCAGTCATAATCTCAGAAACAAAATCTGAAGATTCTTCTAATCCAGAAAGCCCTTGAGCAAAGAAGAATGATACTTCGTTCATATTTTGAAATCTAGAATAATATCCAGTTAATTTTAATTTTATTGGCTCTAGATTCATAAAGTAAGTGGCCTCTGACGAATAAATATTCTCTACATCTATTCCTTCAATAAAATTGTTATTTTCTCTAGAATTTGAAAACGAGTTTCTTATGGTTGGTGGCCTTGAAATATAAGCTCCGCTTAACCTGATAATATGTCTACCAGTAATTTTATATTCTAGATTAGACTTAATGCTTCCATTAAGAAATTCTTTCTTTTCACTATTTCCATATGAATTTTCAGGGTAGACGCCATTCTGAAATTTCCCATCTCTTTGAATAGTATAATAATTTACCTTGGGTGTTATGTTCAGACTTAGTTTTTTATAATTAAACTCAATGTTTGAAAATAAATTTACTGACTCAGAATTGATTTCAAAATTATACTTAAATGCTTCGTCTTCAGTAATTATTCTATTCGGATTATTTAAGTCATTTTGAGCTTCATCGCCTCTTCTATAACTGTCTACATCTAAATAATAAGAACCTCCTAATAAGTCTATTGAATTAGCATAATTGTGGGAGTTTAAATTTTTATAATTTATACCAACATCAATATCCAGACTTTCACTAATATTAGTATTTAGTATTGAATTAAACTGGAATAGATGATCATCAACTCTATCTTCATATAACATATAAATACTTTTATTGTCTCTATTGTTAATATTTGCTTCGTACATTCTGTTCCAATCTACTTGATAGTAATTTGCATTACTTGAAAAGTTTTCTTGACTTAATGAGTAAAGCTCAGGTCTATCTGAAAAATTTCTCACGTAATAGCTAGGCAATTTTCTGTAATAAGAGGGATCTGGGTTAGGACCATTAGAATAATTAATTCTACTATTTCCCATACTACCCAACTGATAGAATAAGCTAGTCTCTAAATTAGACTTTGGACTTATATCCCAGTAATGCGTAAGGAGGAATATTGGTTCTTCTAACTTCTTGACCCTGGAATTCCTTTTCATTCCATTTTGCCATCCCCAATACGAGTTATAATTTTCGGATTGAAGATCATACACTTCCTGTGTATTAGGAGAGGACTTACCTCGTCTGTTTGATGCAAAAATTCCTGAAAAATTTATGCTGTGAGAGTCGTTAATTTTATTTTCAACACCTATAAAAAATGAATTAGCATCATAAAATGTTCCCTGGAAATGTCCTTCTTCTGCCCAACGCCTACTGACCGAGAAAGTAAAATCCCAATTTTTATAGTCTGTTGAATATGTTGCTAAAACTCTATTTGTATAACTAGTATTAGTTGACGAATATGAAACTCTTAATCCTTTTTGGTATAGAGATGTCCTCAAAATAAAATTTGTAGATCCATTAATTCCACCAAAGGCACTTCTAGATTTTTCAAGGCCAATACTATACTCTCGATTCCTTAGTACATCATTTAAACCTCCCCAATTACTCCATTGTGGTCTACCATCATATATTTTATTTACTTCAACTCCATTCATTAATATCTTATTATTTCTTGAGTCGTATCCTCTTTGTCTAAACCTGGCCGGACCAAATTGATAAGCAGCAATACTCTGGAAAACATCATTATATGAACTTAATAAACCTGAAGCAAAGTCACTTGTGTTACTATCATCGCTCAAGTCGAAATCAGATAAAGAAATAATACCTGACTCTATATCTGAACTAAATATTTCAGTTTCTAACTCAATTATTATATTATTTTCTTCAATAAATTGAGTCTTTGTAATATATCCTTCTTTCGATAAAATTATTTCTGTTGGATCTCCTTTAAGTAATGCTTCTCCATTTTCATCAGTAAAAAATTTTTCTCCAGTATTTGTCTCGATCTGTACTTGGAAAATAGGATCAGACGTATTTGCGTCCTTAACAACAATTCTAATTTCTTGTGCTATTAAGACATTAGAGAGAATAAAAAATAAAAAAAGAAACTTTTGCATTACAATTAGCTCGAAATTAATAACAATTAATTAAATAAATATTATTTTCGAATAATAAGATTTATATATGAAAAAAATTATTTTCTCATTACTTATATTATCCTTTATTAATATAAAATATTCTTTCTCTCAAGATAAAAAATACAAAATTCATACCATTGCTTTTTACAACGTCGAAAATCTGTTTGACACAATAAATGATGTTAATAAAAATGATGAGGCAAGTCCAATCATGGAGATTGAAAGGGGAAGATCAGATATTTACAATAAAAAATTAAAAAACCTTTCTAGGGTAATTTCAGAAATAGGGTATTCAGAAACAAATTCTCTTCCGACAATTGTCGGATTATCAGAAGTTGAAAATAAGGAAGTCATTAGAGATCTAATTAATACAGGAAATTTAAAAAATGGAAACTATGGAATTTCTCATTTTGATTCCCCTGATAATCGTGGAATTGATGTAGCACTCATTTATAGAAAAGACTTTTTCGAAGTATTAAATGAGAAAAGTCATTATTTAGAGCTTTATAGTTTTAGTTCTGATGAAAGATATTATACAAGGGATCAGCTTGTAGTTGATGGTTTACTTGAAGGTGAAAGGATGTTTTTTATTGTTAACCACTGGCCATCAAGGTCAGGAGGTGAGATGAGGTCAAGGCCATCGAGAAATAAAGCAGCAGAATTAAATATTCAAATAATTGATTCAATCAATGCTATTTATGATAATCCTAAGATTTTAACAATGGGTGATTTTAATGATGATCCGAAAAATGAAAGTATTAAAAAAATACTTAACGCAAAAAGAGACAGAGATAAAGTAAAAAAAAGAGATTTGTATAACCCTTATGAAAAAATGCACGGAAAAGGTGTTGGGACTTTAGCTTATAGAGATAATTGGAATCTTTTTGATCAAATTATTTTTACTGGTTCATACCTTGATAATACTTTCAAAGAGTTCTCCTTTTATAAATCTCTAATTTATAATAAAAAATATCTTTTTAATCAGTCTGGAAGATTTAAAGGATATCCTTTTAGAAGTTTCGCAGGAGGAAGTTATTTAGATGGATACAGTGATCATCTTCCAGTTTACATTTTGCTTATAAAAGAATTATAATTTTTTAAATAATAATCTTTATCAATTTCGTTTAATTGATAAATAAATCCGTATTATATCTAACTTTGTTTATGCGTATTTTTTTTAGAACAGCTTTATTTTTATTGTTTGTGATATTTACTTCACAAGAGCTATATTCTACGCATATACGAGCGGGAGAAATCATCGCTAAAAGAATTTCTTCAACAAGTTTAACATATGAGTTTACAATTATTGGTTATACTGATACCGATTCTGAAGTAGAATTTGGTGGAGGGAAATTTGATTTTGGTGATGGAAATGTCATCGAAATATTAGATGAGTCTGCATTATCTGCACAAAAAATATTGCTCGAAAATGTAGTAGCACTAAACTTATTTAAAGTAATACATACCTTTCAAGCTCCAGGCAGATATGTAGTTAGTTATTTTGAGCAAAATAGGAATGCAGAAATCGTTAATATGGAAAATTCTGTAGATACCCCATTTTATATTGAGACGGAAATCCTTATTGATCCTTTCTTTGGTTTAAATAATTCTCCAGTATTATTAATACCACCTATAGATAATGGTATTATAGGTATAAGATATATTCATAATCCTGGTGCTTTTGATCCTGATGGGGATAGCCTTTCTTATGAGTTAGTTATTCCTTTACAAGATAAAAATAATGAAGTTACAAATTATAGATTTCCAAATTTTATAGATTTTTATACTGATTTTAATGAAGGTAATGAGGATAGAACTGGCCCACCCACTTTTACTTTAGATTCAGTTATTGGAGATTTAATTTGGGATGCTCCTGGTTCTCAGGGAGAATATAATTTTGCATTTAGAATCGTGGAGTGGAGGAAAGTTGAAGATGAGTGGTTTAAATTAGGCCATGTAACTAGAGATATGCAGGTTAAAATTAAAAGTTCAGATAATGATAGACCAATACTTGAAGTTTTAGATCCAGTATGTATAGAGGCAGGAACAATTTTAAAAGATACTGTAAAAGCAGAGGACCCAAATTTTAATGATGTAAAGATAGAAGCGTTTGGAGGTCCATTTGAATTTATATCTTCTCCAGCAAATTATTCTCCAAGCCCTGCTTCATTTCAAAAGTCACCTGCCTCATTATTTTTTGAGTGGGAGACTAATTGTAATCATGTTAGAGAAAGACCTTACGATATTCAATTTAAAGCTACAGATAAAGCAAATTATGGCCCAAATTTAGTAGAATTTTCAAATTGGCAGATAAAAGTTGTTGCACCGGCTCCAGAAGGTTTAGAAGTTGACCCATTACCTAATAGAAAATCACAAATAAGTTGGGATAAATATTCCTGTGACAATTCAGAAAAGATTCAAGTTTGGAGAAGAATTGGAAGTTATGATTATGAACCAGATAATTGTGAGGTTGGAATACCTGAGGGATCTGGATATAATCTTATTGGAGAAATTGATGCAGATCAAATTTCAATGATTGATGATAATATGGGGGAAGGCTTAGCTTCAGGGTCAAAATACTGTTATAGAATTTTAGCATTATTTCCATTACCCGAAGGAGGAACTAGTTACGTCTCCGAAGAAAAATGTGTTATTATTAATGCTGATGCCCCAATTATTACTAATGTAAGCGTAAAATCTACTGATATAGCAAATGGTGAAATAAATATAAATTGGATTCCTCCATTTGAACTAGATACATTATTATTTCCAGAACCTTATAGCTATAAAGTTTCAAGGTATGAGGGTTATAATCAAAATAATAAATTATTTGAATCAAGTATTTTAACTGATACCTTCTTCCTTGATAGTAATCTAAACACTTTGGATAATATTTATAATTATACCATTGATGTTTTTCAATCTAATAATTCACTTCCATTTGACACTTCACATCACGCTTCAAGTGTTAGACTTGAATTAAGTGGGTATCAAAATAGTATTGAATTATCATGGAATTTTGATGTGCCATGGTCTAATAGTTCTTCATTATATCCAATGCACTATATCTATAGAAATAATGTATCTGGAAACGATCCAAATAATTTCATCTTAATCGATTCAGTTAATGTAATTGAAGATGGTTTTAAGTATACTGATACTGGAGAATTTGAGGATATAGAACTTGATGAAAACAAAGTTTATTGTTATTATGTTATTACATCAGGAACTTATGAAAATGATAAATTGCCATCAAATATGATCAATGATGATTTATTATTGAATAATTCACAAAAAATTTGTGCACAAACTAATGATTTGATACCACCATGTCCTCCAATTGAATTTAAAGTTTCTGATCAGTTTTCATGTGAATATTATTTCTTTGATAAGTCATGCGATTTGAAAGATTTTGAAAATAGAATAGAGTGGTCAAGTGGTAATGAGGATTGTTATTTAGATGCCAAATTTTTTAATATATATTTTTCTGAAAATGGAGTAGATAATTTTCAGTCAATTGGTTCAACAAAAAATAATTATTTTGTTCATCAAAACCTATCTAATCTGAAAGGAGCTTACTATATAACAGCTCTAGATAGATCTGGTAATGAAAGTTTACCATCCGATACTTTAGTTAGAGATAATTGCCCTAAATATCTTTTGCCTAATGTTTTTACTCCAAATGATGATGGGAAGAATGATTTTTTCACCCCTTTTTATACAGATGGTTCTATTTCAAATTTTAATTATGGAAATTGTCCCAGATTTGTAAAGTCAGTCAAGATAACAATTGTTGATAGGACTGGAAAAGAAGTATTTTCTCACGATTCTGAAGAAAATATAGTAGATGGAATTTATATTAATTGGGATGGAAAAAATAAAAGTGGAAAATATTTACCTGCAGATACTTATTTTTATAATGCAACTGTTACTTTTGATATCTTAGATGAAAATGACAGTGTAAAAGAAATTAAAGGATGGGTACAGATATTAAGATAAATAATAAAATTATTTTTTATGATGGTTTCTGTGTTGTCTGTAGCAGATTTATCAATCTTATAATTAAATCCGATAAAAAAAAACAAACTAAGTTTACTAGTATCTCCTCAAAATATTCAATTAAAACCCTAGAGGAGAGATTAGGATCAGAAAAGATTGGAAAATTTATAGTTTATCTTTCCAATAATAAAATTTATACAAAATCTGATGCTGTTATTCAGGTTTTTATAGAATTAGGAGGTTTTTATAATTTATTTTCAATACTTAAAATATTTCCTGCAAGCTTTAGAAATAAATTTTATGATTTTTTTGCAACTAACCGCTACAAGTGGTTTGGTAAATTAGAGCAGTGTCATGTTCCTCCTAAAGAAATAGCTGATAGGTTTATATATGATTAGTTTATTCCCTATTTTTGGATGAAAGGTCAAAATATGAATGCATTAATATTTCCTGGTCAAGGATCTCAGTTTGTGGGAATGGGAAAAGAACTTTATGAAGGCCATGAAGAAGCAAAAAATCTGTTTCTGCAATCAAATAAAATATTAGGTTTTGATATTACTGATGTAATGTTTAATGGAACAGTTGATGATCTTAAAAAGACTGATATAACGCAACCAGCTATTTTTATTCATTCTTGTATAGCATTTTTTATAAATAAACTTAAGGGTGTATCTGCTTTTGCTGGTCATTCGCTTGGTGAGTTTTCTGCTGTAACTTGTTCTGGGTCTCTTTCATTTGAAGAGGGACTAGAATTAGTTTTAATTAGAGCTAGAGCTATGCAGGATGCATGTAAAAATAATGATTCTACAATGGCTGCTATTTTAGCATTACCTGATGAAATTGTCAATGAAGTTTGTGAAAATATTGAGTATGTTGTACCTGCAAATTATAATTGTCCTGGGCAGATAGTTATTTCAGGATCAAAAACAGGTATAAAAAATGCATGTGATATATTTAAAGATAAAGGTGGAAAAGCTATTCCTCTACCTGTTGGAGGAGGTTTTCACTCCCCTTATATGGAAACTGCAAGGGTCGAATTAGAGGATGCAGTTAATAAAGCAAATATTGATACTCCTAGTGCTCCAATTTATCAGAATTATGATGCGAAAGGTCACATTGATCCAAAAAATATAAGGATTAATCTTATTAATCAATTAACCTCTCCTGTAAGATGGACAGAATCTATAAATAACATGATAAACGATAATATTAATACTTTTATAGAATGTGGACCTGGAAGAGTTTTACAGGGATTAGTTAAAAAAATTAACAGAGACTCAGAGGTCTCATCTATATAATTATGTTTATATGAAAGGTATGCTTAAAGAAAATAGTTTAGAAAATAAAGTGATTCTTGTCACAGGAGGAGGTTCTGGGTTAGGAAAATCTATGGTAAAATATTTTTTAGAGTTAGGCGCCAACGTAATAATAACTAGTAGGAGAGAGGAGTTACTCAAAGAAGTAGCAAAAGATTTAAATAATGAGTTTAAAGCGGAGGTATTTCCAATAGCATGTGATGTAAGGAATATTGAAGAAGTAGAAAAAGTTGTTGAGGAGTCATACAATAAATTTGGAAAGATTGATTGTTTAGTGAATAATGCTGCTGGAAACTTTATTAGTCCTACTGAAAGACTATCCACAAGGGCATTTGATGCTGTAATTGATATAGTATTAAAGGGAACAATCAATTTTACTCTTACTTTAGGTAAAAGATGGATAAAAGAAAAAAAAGATGGTAATATTTTAAATATTGTTACAACATATTCTTGGACAGGCTCTGGCTATGTCGTACCTTCAGCATGTGCTAAATCTGGAGTTTTAAGTTTGACACGCTCATTAGCTGTTGAATGGGCTAAATATAAAATAAGATCTAATGCTATTGCTCCTGGTCCTTTTCCAACTAAGGGAGCATGGGAAAGACTACTACCTGGAGACTTAAAAGAAAAATTTGATCCTTCAAAAAAGGTTCCTGTTGGTAGAGTCGGTGAACATCATGAATTATCAAATTTAGCTGCATATCTTTTATCTGATTTTTCTTCATATATAAATGGAGAAGTCATTACAATTGACGGTGCTGAATGGCTTAAAGGTGCTGGTCAATTCAATCACCTTGAGATGATTACAGATCAAATGTGGGATATGTTTGAGATGATGAGAAAGAAAAAATAATGTGCCAAAAAAAAAGACATCTTGTAACTGCAGCTTTAATTTATGCTAATGGACCAATTCATATTGGACATTTAGCTGGTTGCTATATTCCTTCCGATTTATATGTCAGATTTTTAAGATCAAAGGGTAAAGATGTAAAATTTATTAGTGGTACTGATGAGCATGGAGTTCCCATTACTATCAAGGCTAGAGATGAAAATAAGTCTCCTCAAGAAGTTGTTGATCATTATTATAAATTAATAAATGATTCATTTAAAGAATTTGGAATAAGTTTTGACATTTTTTCAAGAACTTCAAAAGAAATTCATCATAAGACAAGTTCGGAATTCTTTCTTAATCTATATGATAAAGGAACATTTCAAGAAATTACTTCTTCTCAGTATTATGATGAAAAAGAAAAACAGTTCCTTTCGGATAGGTATATAACTGGCGAGTGTCCATGTGGAAATAATAATAATGCATATGGTGACCAGTGTGAAGTATGTGGTAAGACACTAAGTCCTATGGATTTGAAAAATCCAAAATCTACTTTATCAGGTAATTCTCCAATACTTAAAGAGACAAAAAATTGGTATTTGCCAATGGATAAACTTCAGGGAAACATTGAAAAGTATATTGATAAGAAGAAAGATTGGAAATCTAATGTTGTTGGTCAGTGTAAATCATGGTTAAATGATGGACTAAAACCAAGAGCAATGACTAGAGATCTTGACTGGGGGGTTAGTGTACCCATAAAAAATGCTGATGGGAAGGTTTTATATGTTTGGTTTGATGCACCTATTGGTTATATAACTGCTACTAAAGAATTAGAACCTGAAAATTGGGAGAAATATTGGAAAGATGATGAAACTAGTCTTATTCACTTTATAGGAAAAGATAATATAGTGTTCCACACAATAATTTTTCCTATGATGCTTATGGAACACGAGGATTATATCCTTCCCGAGAATGTTCCAGCAAATGAGTTCATGAATTTAGAAGGTGAAAAAATATCAACTTCTAGAAACTGGGCAGTTTGGCTTCACGAATATCTTAATGATTTTCCAGATATGCAGGATGAGTTAAGGTACTGCCTAATAACTAATTTGCCAGAAAATAAGGATAGCGACTTTTCCTGGAAAGATTTTCAACAGAAAAATAATAATGAACTAGTTGCAATTCTCGGTAATTACATTAATCGTGTTTTTGTTCTCTGTGATAAGTTTTTTGATAAAAAAGTCCCTGGAGTATCATCTAAAGATATTGACAGTGAAATTTTTACAGATTTAAAAGATATAATAGAAAAAATTGAATCTTCTATCGAGAAATTTAGGTTTAGAGAAGCAATGAGTTATGTAATTGATGTTGCAAGACTTGGTAATAAATATCTCACTGATACCGAGCCATGGAAAATATTTAAAGATAATCCTGAGAGAGTGAAAGATATAATCTATAATTCAATTCAAATAGTTGCAAATATCTCCATTATATGTGGACCATTTCTTCCATTTACATCAAAAAAAATTAAAGAGCACTTAAATATTAATGATTTAAATTGGATTGATACGGGTTCAGAAATTATAAATCCAGATCATATAATTTCAGGAAAAGCCCATATCTTTTCAAAAATTGAGGACGAGATAATTGAAGATCAAATAAAAAAACTTAAATTAAATAATGAAAATGATAAAATTATGCCACAAAAAAATATAATAGAATTTGATGATTTTACAAAAGTAGATATTAGAGTTGGTACTGTGACTGAAGCTGAAAATATCCCAAAATCTGATAAACTTTTAAAACTTAAAGTTGATACTGGACTTGATAAAAGAACTATTTTAAGTGGTATTTCTAAATATTATTCTCCCGAGGAAATTCTAAATAAAAAAGTTATGGTTTTAATCAATTTAAAACCTAGGAAAATGATGGGTTTTGAAAGTCAAGGCATGTTATTACTTGCAGATGATGGTGATGGAAATTTAAGTTTAATGCAACCAGATTCTAATATTTCAAACGGATCAGTAGTTGCTTAGTTAAATTCATTCATTGTTCTTTCAACTCCTAAATGGCAAAAATTTAGAGATATATCTGAAGCTAATTCAATATTGATAGGTAACTCTTTTTGTTCATCATTGCTAAAACTTTCTAAAACATATTTAGACTGATATCCAGGTCTAAAATTATTACCAACTCCAAATCTCAACCTAGCATAATTAGATGAATTTAATGAATGATTAATACTTTTTAGTCCATTGTGTCCACCATCTGAGCCTTTATTTTTTAATCTGATTTTTGCAAAAGGTAGAGATATATCATCAATTATTACAAGAATATTTTTTATGGGAATTTTTAACTTATTTATCCAATATTTAACAGCTTTTCCACTGTTGTTTACATAATTTAAAGGTTTAATTAAATGAATATTTTTTCCTTTAAATTTTCCTTTAGCATAAAAAGCATGTTTGTCTAATTCAAATTTAGAGTCAATTTTATTGAGTAGATTATCTGCAATTTCAAATCCAATATTATGTCTTGTATTTTCGTATTCTTTACCTATGTTACCAAGACCAATAATAAGATACTTCATTAATCAAAAGTTTAGCATATTAAATTTATACTAAACTTTCGATTAAAAATAATTAGAGAAATTAATATTAATTTTACTCTTTTGAATCAGATGAATCTTTATTGGTATCATCAGATTTACCATCAGCTTTAGATTCATCAGCTTTAGATTCATCAGCTTTAGATTCATCACCTTCCGTACCTTCTTCTCCTTCTACGCCTTCTTCGTCTTCTTCTTCAATTTCAATTTTAACTCTCGGTATGTTTACAGATACTACACTAACCAAAGGACTATTTAATATTTCAAATTGATCATTTAATAGTTCTTCTACTTTAATACTTTTACCAAGTTGAAGTTCACTTATATCTACTTCAACAAATGAAGGCATATTTTTTGGATAAGCCATAACAGATAATTTTCTAATTCTTATCAGAATTTTACCTCCTTGCTGAACACCAGGAGAATTTCCTATAATTTTAACTGGTATATCCATTTTAACCTTTTTATTTTCTTGTAGTTCTAAAAAGTCAGCATGAAGTATAACTTCACTAACTGGATGAAATTGTATGTCTTGTAGAATTGCATCTTTTTCAACTCCTTCAATATTTAGCTTTACAAAATTAGCACCAGGTGTATAAACTAATTCTCTGAAAAGAATCATTGGTGCCTGAAAATGAATTTGTTCATCACCGCCATAAACTACGCAAGGAACATTACCTTCCTCTCTTAATTTATTGGAATTTCTTTTACCAAGATTTGCTCTTTTATACCCTATAATCTCAATTGTTTCCATATAATTTAAATTTATCTATTAATAAAAAGTGAGCTAGTTGATTCATTTTCATGAATTTTTCTAATAGCCTTTGCAATTAACCCTGCAATGGATAACACTTTTATTTTTTTATTCCTAAATTTTAGAGGAATACTATCAGTTACAACTAATTCTTCGAGAACTGAATCCTCTAAATTTTTTTCAGCATTTCCACTTAGAACTGGATGTGAAATTAAGGCTCTAACAGATTTTGCACCTTTTTCCATAATCACTTTTGATGCCATTGAAATTGTTCCTCCAGTATCAATAAGATCATCAATGATTATAACGTCTTTTCCTTCAACGTCTCCGATGACTTGAACGGATTTTACTTCATTTTCTTTCACTCTATTTTTATCACAAATAACAAAATCTGTTTCAAAGTATTTAGCATATTCTCTAACTCTTTCTGCTCCTCCAGCATCAGGTGAAGCAAAAATCACATCATTAAGATTCAATTTTTTAACATAAGGAACAAATACGGAACTTCCATTTAAATGATCTAAAGGTATATCAAAAAAACCTTGAATTTGACCTGCATGTAAATCACACGATACAATTCTTGAAGCTCCAGAAGCTGTAAGTAAGTTTGCTAATAATTTTGCAGAAACAGCTATTCTAGGTTTATCTTTTCTATCTTGTCTAGCATAACCGTAGTATGGTATAACAACATTTACAAATTTTGCACTTGCTCTTTTTGCTGCATCAATCATCAGAAATAACTCCATTATATTATCTGAGCTATCTACAGTTGATTGAATTATATAAACGTCAGAGCCTCTTACGGTTTCAGTGTATCTATAACTTAATTCACCATCACTAAATTTTCCAAGTTTTCCTTTTCCTAAAGGTTTACCAAATTCAGATGCTATTTTTTTTGCTAATTCAATTGAACCACTCCCAGAAAAAATTTTAACTGTACTCATTAGTTATATTTTGTTGGCTCACTAGGGCTCGAACCTAGACTCTTCTGGACCAAAACCAGACGTGTTACCAGTTACACCATGAGCCAATATGGGCTACAAAAGTAGATTTTATTTTTAATTTATTGAAATTAAAATTATGCATTTTCTTCAAGCCACATTCTAGCATTATAAAAAGGCATAATCCAAGGTGATATTTTATCTTTTCTATCAACTGGGTAATGTGCCCAATTCCATGGAAAAATAGATCTTTCAAGATGTGGCATAATGGCTAAATGTCTTCCATTATTTGAGCATATGGCAGCTGCTGATTGCTCAGATCCATTAGGATTAGCAGGATAATCATTATAATGAAACTTTGCTGCTATATTAACCTTTTGATTTTTAAAATTAAACTTACCCTCTCCATGAGCAGACCATATGCCAAGTGAAGACCCTTCAAGATTATTTAACATTATTGAATTTGTCTTTTGAATGTCAATGGTAGAAAAGATACACTCGAATTTTTTAGAATCGTTATGTTCCATTTTAGGATGTCTATCTTTTAAGTTTGGATATATTAAATCTAATTCCATCATAAGTTGACATCCATTACAAACACCTAGACTTAAGGTATTTTCTCTTTTATAAAATTTTTCAATTGTTTCTTTAGCTATCTCATTAAACTTAAATGCTCCAGCCCAACCTTTTGCAGATCCTAGAACATCAGAATTTGAAAAACCACCAGGAAATACAAGCATGTTAATATCCTCTAATGATTCTCTACCACTAACTAGATCTGTCATATGCACATCTTTTACTTTAAAGCCAGAACTATGTAGCATATATGCCATTTCTCTTTCACTATTAATTCCTTTTTCTCTAATAACTGCTGCTTTTATTTCTCTTTTGAAATTTATTTTTGGAAAGTCACCTGAAAAATTTGATGGAAAATTAAATTTTAGTGGTTGATTTTTATAGTTTTTAAATCTTTCTAAGCTCTTATTATTTGAGGTTTGTTCAGAGTCTAAAACAAAAGAATTTCTATACCAAGATTCTCTGAAATGATCAATATCTAAGCTTAAATGTTTGTTTTTAAATTTTATATTTAATTTTCTCTCCTCAATTGAGTGACCTAAAGAAATAAATTCTATTTTTTCATCTTTAAGTTTTTTTAAGCCTTTCTTATTAATCTGAATTAGGAGTCCAGGAGATTCATTAAAGAGAATTTTAATTAAATCATCTTCCATAAATCCATCTAAACTAATTTCAATACCATCCTTTTTATTTGGGAAGTTCATCTCAAGTAAAGATGTAATTAGCCCTCCTGATGAAATGTCATGCCCTGATTGTATATGATTATTTAGAATAAGCTCTTGTATAACTCTGAATATCTTCTTTATCTCACTTGCAGGTTTTGTATCAATTACTGTACTACCTACAGAAGATAATGTCTGAAAAAATGATGATCCCGTTAAATTCAATCCTTTACAGAAATTGATATATATTAATTCATAAAATTTATCTTGTATTAAATTAGGTTTAACTACTTTATTAATATCAGAAACTTCAGAAACTGCTGAAATTATCACTGTTCCAGGAGAAAGAACTTTTAATCCATCATCATATTTTTGAGTCATTGATAATGAATCTTTCCCAGTCGGAATATTTACACCTAGTTTAATAGCGAAATCACTAATTGAACTAACTGCATTATAAAGTCGAGTGTTTTCACCTGGATTATTTGCTGGCCACATCCAATTTGCACTTAATGAAACATTAGAAAGACCATTTTTTATTGGAGCCCATATTATATTTGTTAGAGACTTTAATATAGAGTATTTAGCACCTATTTTTTCATCTGATAAAGATACAATAGGAGAAAATCCTACAGCAGTAGCAATCCCCTTATTTGAATTAAAGTCGAAAGCCATTATACCTAAATTATTTAGTGGTAATTGGATTTCTCCTACTGTTTGTTGTAATGCAACTCTTCCTGTAACACATCTGTCAACTTTATTTGTTAACCAATCCTTACAAGAAACAGACTCAAGGGAAAGAACATTCTCAAGGTACTTAACTAACAAATTTTGATGATATTTAGGATTAATGTAATCATTGATTTTTGTCTCATCTTCAATAATTGTTTTTGGAGAGGATCCGAAAAAATCATCTAATCCTAAATCAATTGGTTTTATATCTTCTTTACCACTAAAGATTAGTTGTTTATTTTCTTTAACAAAACCAACATGATAGATTGGTGCTCTTTCTCTTTCGGCAATATTTTTTACTTTTTTAAAATCTTCCTTTTTTATTACTAGACCCATTCTTTCTTGTGACTCATTCCCAATAATTTCTTTTTCTGATAATGTTGGATCTCCAACAGGTAATTTATTAATATTTATTTCACCACCAGTTTCTTCTAATAATTCTGATAAACAATTAAGATGACCACCTGCACCATGATCATGAATAGATAGAATAGGGTTGTTTATTTCTTCTCCTAATGCTCTAATTACATTCGCAACTCTTTTTTGCATTTCAGGGTTTGATCTTTGCACAGCGTTAAGTTCAATTTTATTTTTAAATTCTCCTGTGTTAACAGATGAAACAGCACCACCTCCCATCCCAATTCTATAATTATCTCCGCCAAGAACAACTACATAATCTCCATCTTTAATTTTTTTCTTTTTTGACTCTTTTTCTTTGCCAAAACCAATTCCTCCTGCTAACATAATAACTTTATCATATCCTAGATTATGTTGCTTTTCAGAATGTTCAAATGTTAAAACACTTCCATTTATAAGAGGTTGACCAAATTTATTTCCATAATCACTTGCTCCGTTTGATGCTTTAATTAAAATATCTTTAGGATTTTGATATAACCATTCTTTTTTTATTTGATTTTTTTCCCATGACTTAGAATTAGTAGTTCTAGGATATGATGTCATATAAACTGCTGAACCAGCTAAGGGAAAGCTAGCTTGACCTCCTGCCATCCTATCCCTTATTTCTCCTCCAGATCCAGTAGCAGCTCCACTAAATGGCTCAACTGTTGTAGGGAAATTATGTGTTTCAGCTTTTAAAGAAATTGAGGATTTTATATTTCTTTTTATATAATAATCGGGTCTATCTTTTAATTCTGTAGTAAATAACTCAATTTCAGGTCCTGATATGAAAGCAACATTGTCTTTATAAGCAGAAATTAAATTTTTAGAATTTTTTTTAGAAGTTTTTTTAATCATTTGAAATAGACTAGAATCCATCTTTTCACCATTTAAAATAAATTCTCCATTAAATATTTTATGTCTACAGTGTTCTGAATTAACTTGTGAAAACCCAAATACTTCACTATCAGTAAGTTTTCTATTTAACCTTTTACTTACTTCATTCAAATATTCTATTTCTTCTTTACTTAGTGCTAAACCTTCTTCCTGATTATATTCTTTAAGATCATTAATAAAAATTACATTTTCTGGTTTTTTTGTCACCTTGAAAATATTTTGATCAGGATTAGAATAATTATATTCAGTCATAGGATCAAATGAATCTTTATCCTTATATAGAATTTCGATTCTTATAATCCCATCTATTCCAACATTTTTAGTTATTTCCACTGCATTAGTACTCCATGGAGTGGTCATTTCTTTAAGAGGCCCAACGAATGAACCAATTAATTTTTTTTTATTTAATAAAGTAGAATCACCAAATAGCCAATTAAGTTTACTAATATTTTTATTTTCAAGATTTATATCATGCTCAACTGCAAAAAAATAATTTGATGATTTTTTAAAAAATGATATCATTTGAATTTGTAAGGAACAAAAATAATTTTTTTTATAACATATTCTTATCTGAAAAGAAAAAATGAAAAATAATTAAACTTTTTTTCTAAGTTTGCGTTGGAAACTAAAAATAACAAAATAGTTTCCTTGGTTTTTATATGAGTATAAAATTAAATATTGTAGAAAAAGCTGATTCACTTTTTAGAACATACGGAATAAGAGGTGTCACAGTAGATGACATTTGTAATGCTTGTGGTATTTCAAAAAAAACTATTTATAAGCATTATTCTGACAAATATGCATTAGCAAACAAATCTTTAGAATATCATTATGATAAACTTTTCAAAGAAATTAATTCAATAGTTAACAATTCGTCTAATGCAATAGAAACTTTTTTTAAAATTTCAATGCACTTTAGGGAAACATTAAATGATATAACTCCGTCTTTCGTACATGATTTAAAAAAGTTTCATCCAAAACTTTATAAGATTCACGAGAAATCTAAAGAAAAACTTTTTGTGAAAACATTACAGAACGTTATAAAAAATGGAAAGGATGAGGGTCTAATTAGATCTGAAATTAATGAGGATATAATATCAAAACTTAGAATTGAGATGATTGAGTCTGGATTTAATCAAGATGTTTTTCCTCAAAAAGAGTATGATTATATGAATATACAAATTATATCATTTGATCTTTTTTTACGAGGAGTAGTTACAAAGAAAGGTCTTGAAATTTATGAAAAAACTTTAACATCGTTTCAACCATGAATTATATCTTAGTTTTAATATATGTTTTCTTTTCTTTTCTTTCTTTTCCCCAAGAAAGAAAATTATCATTAAAAGAATGTATACAATTAGCCACTGAAAATAATGAGAACCTAAAAAACTCAAAGTTAGAGGAAAGAATTTCTAAGGCTCTTTCAAGAGAATTCCTTTCTATTGGATTACCTCAAATTAACCTTGACGGTGGATTAAAGTATAATCATGATGTCCCAAAAAGTTTAATTGATATAAGTAGGTTTATGCCTGGAGTACCTGAGGGAACTGAGCAGGAAGTTCAATTTGGTCAAGCATATGATGGGAGGGTTGATTTATTCATTAATCAGATGATTTTTAATGGCTCTTATTTTGTTGGTTTATCTGCAGCTAAAGAATTAGTCAAATTATCAGAAAAGTTAACTAAGAGAGATGAAATAGATATAAATATATCTGTTCGTAAAGCTTTTTATACTGTACTAAATACAAAATCCAGGATTGAATTAGTTAATAACAATTTAGAGAGACTTCAAAACTTATTAAATGAAACTACTCAATTATATCAAAATGGATTTATTGAAAAATTAGATGTTGATAGAATTCAAGTTGCATTTAATAATTTAAACAGTGAAAAAATAAAAGCTGATAGACTTTATGAATTGAGTAAAGAGGTTTTGAATTTTCAAATAGGATTACCTGTAGGAACTAATATTGAATTAATTGGAAGTTTATCTGAAGATATAGTTAATGATTTTTCATATAATTTGAATGATTTTGATTATTCTAAAAGAATTGAGTATTCAATACTACAGACAGATAAAAATTTGAAATTTTATGATTTAAAAAATAATAGATCACAATATTATCCACAGATTTATGCAAATTATAATTATGGCTATAATACTTCATCATCTAATTATGATTTGTTTTTTGAATCAGATAGATGGAAAAGTTTTGGGACACTTGGTTTGAAAATCATCGTACCAATATTTGATGGTTTTTTAAAAAGAAGTAAGATAAATCAATCAAAATATAAAATAGAACAAGTTGAGAATCAGATGATGTTTTTAGAAAGATCTATAAATCTTCAAATAAATCAATCAATTATCAATTATGAAAATACTAAAGAATCTTTAACTATATCAAAACAAAATCTTGAATTGGCTCAAAATGTCTATAATGCTACTGAAAGAAAATATAAAGAAGGTGTTGGATCAAATTTAGAATTAATTGATTCAAATAACTCTCTTAAAATAGCTCAAAATCAATATTATAATTCACTTTATGAGTCAATTATTGCTTCTATTGATATTAAAAAAACACTTGGAACTTTATTAAATAATTAATTATGAAAAAAATATTATTTCTCTTCCTATTCTTAACCCTTTCATGTGAAAACAGTAATCTTGAAAATAAAAAAAAGAAACTAGATAAACTAAAAAACTCCTTGGTTGAGACATACTCAGAAATAGAAAGACTCGAAAAAGAAATTATATTGTTAGATTCAACTTTTATTCAAAAGAACTATGAACTTGTTTCAGTTTCTAAATTAGAAAAAAAATCTTTTATAAATGAAATAGAATTAAGAGGTAATATTGAATCAAGAAAAAACGTTATAGTTGTTCCAGAAGTTATTGGTAAATATGTAAATATTAATGTTCTAGAAGGTCAATATGTAGATAAAGGAACTCAATTAGCTAAAATTAATTCAGATGTATTTGACAATAACTTGAATGAAATTAAATCAAATTTAGATCTTATAAAGACAATCTTTGAAAGACAATCAAATCTTTGGGAAAAAAATATAGGTTCAGAAATTGAATACTTAAGAGCAAAATCAAATTATGAGTCCATTAAGAGTAGGTATAATGCAACAAGGTTACAAAAATCAAAGTTTGAAGTTGTAGCTCCTTTTTCTGGAGTAATTGATGAAGTTAATGTTAAGGTTGGTGAAATGGCTTCTCCATCGGTACCTTCCTTTAGAATACTTAATGATAGTGAATATTTTTTAAGCGTTGATATATCTGAAGGTTATATCAATTCATTTTCAATAGGAGATTCAGTTAAAGTTATTTCAGATGATGGAAATATTCTTAACTCTAATATTATTTCAATTTCTAAAGTTATTAATCCAGTTAATAGAACCTTCAATATTGGTATTGAAATTCCTAAAGAGTTATTAGATCAAATAAAGCCAAATCAAATTTTAAATACCCTTTTGGTTGATTACCAAAATGATGATGCAATATCAGTTTCTTCAAATATAATTTTTAACGAAGAAAGAGGGAGTTATGTGTTTATTGTTAATGATTTTGATGGTGAAATGATAGCGAGAAAGGTACCAGTATTAACTGGAAAATCATTTAAATATAAAACAGAAATTTTATCTGGATTAACTGGGGATGAATTAGTTATTGATAAAGGTTCGACTGAAGTTATGGATGGTACTTATATAAAAATTAAAGAGTAATATTAATGCAAAATAAAAGCGAAGATAAAGTTATTAAACAGTTTGGTCTTTCAAACTTCTCTCTAAAGAATAGAATAACAGTTGTATTAATTTTTATTTTATTAGTTATTCTTGGGGTTGGCGCATATAATAATTTGCCAAAAGAAAGTTATCCAGAAGTAGAGCAATCTACTGTTTTTGTAGGAACACCTTATCCAGGAAATTCACCAACAGATATTGAAAACCTTATTACTAGGCCAATTGAAAAAGAAATAAATACTATCTCTGAAATTAAAGAAATCAGGTCTAATTCAATTCAGGGATTTTCTACAATAGTTGCTGAATTTGTTTCTGGAACTAATATTGAATATGCTAAATCTAAAATAAAAGATGCAGTAGATAAAGCTAAAATTAATTTACCATCTGATCTACCAAGAGAATCTGATGTTTATGAAATTAGCTTTTCTGATTTTCCTGTTATGAGTGTTACTCTTTCTGGAGAATATACAATAGAAGAATTAGAGTCCTATGGTGAAATTCTTAAAGACGAACTTGAAAAAATTTCAGATGTATCTAATGTGGAAATTGCTGGTGTTGAAGAGAAAGAAATAGCAATAATGGTTAACCCATTTGAATTAGAAGCTAGGAACTTATCTTTTTCTGATATTGAAAATGCAATCAAGTATGAAAATATTTCAGTTTCTGGAGGTAATTTATTAGAAAATGATACGAGGAGATCTGTTAGATTAATTGGTGAATTTAAAGAAATAGATGATATTGAAAATATAATTATTTCAACTAAAAATGATAGAGCTGTTTTTTTAAAAGATGTTGCAGTTGTTAAGTTTGGCTATAAGGAAATAGAGAGCTATACAAGATTGTCCGGAAAACCTGTTGTTTCAGTTGATGTTTCAAAAAGGTCTGGAACAAATTTACTTCTTCTTAATGATAAGGTCAATGATGCTATAAGTGAAGTAAAAAATTATATACCAAATGACGTCAATATAATTATTGTAAATAATCAATCCCAAAATACAAAAGAGCAGGTTAGTACTTTAGAAAATAGTATTTTCAGTGGAGTAATTTTAGTTGTATTAGTACTTATGTTCTTTTTAGGAGTAAGAAATGCATTATTTGTAGGGCTATCAATCCCACTTTCAATGTGTATATCATTCATCATACTACAATTATTTGGAATTACAGTAAATATGATGATTCTGTTTTCTCTTGTTATATCATTGGGACTACTTGTAGATAATGGTATTGTTGTTACAGAAAATATTTATAGGTTTTTAGAAAAAGGATATTCTAAAATTGAGGCTACAAAATTAGGGATCGGAGAAATTGCTTTACCAATAATTACTTCTACAGCGACAACACTTGCTGTATTTATTCCTTTAGCATTTTGGCCTGGTCTTACTGGCAAATTTATGAGTTATTTACCTATAGGAATTATTGTGACCCTTCTTTCATCACTTTTTGTAGCTCTTGTTATAAATCCTGTTATGATTTCATATTTAATGAAAATTGAAGATAATAAAGGTAAAGATTTTAAAAAATATGTTCGAAATGTCCTCCTATTATCATTTATAGGTTTTGTCTTTATATTATCTGGGATCTACTGGATTGGAAATATTCTTATTTTTATCTCTTTATTTATACTTTCAAATTATTATGTGTTTGTTCCTCTTTCAAAAATATTTAGAGAAAAATATCTTAAAAGATTAGAAAATAGATACAGTAAGTTTCTATCCTATTTACTAATTGGAAAAAAACCATATTTTGTATTATTATCAGCAATCTTTTTACTTTTAGGAACATATCAATTATTACAATTATATCCACCAAAAATTTTATTCTTCCCTGAAAATAGACCAAATTATATCAATGTGTTTTTAGAATTACCAGTTGGAACAGATATAGATGAAACAAATAAATTCACTAAAATTATTGAAAATGAGGTTAACAAGTCAACTTCGGATTATTCAGATATTATAGAAAGTATTGTAACTTATGTTGGACAGAGAACATTAAATGAAAATGATCCATCAGCCTTAGGAATGAGGGATACACCTAATAGGGCAAGAATAAATATTAATTTTTTTGAATTTGAAAAGAGAAATGGAATTAACACTATAGATGTTTTAGAGAAATTAAGAAAAGATATTAATCAATATCCTGGAGTAAGTATAACTTATGGTAAAGATAGAAAAGGTCCACCAGTTGGAGGAGAAATTAGTATTCAGGTAAAAGGTCCTGATTTTCAAGAGTTAATTTCTCAAGTTGAAAATATGAGAAAATACATAAATGAATCTAATATACCTGGTATTGAAAAATTAGGATTAGACCTTTCAACTAGAAAGCCTGAATTATTAATTGATTTTGATAGAGATAGATTAAGAAGGTATGGTTTATCAACTGGTATGTTGGCAAATGAGCTAAGGACATCATTATTTGGAAAGGAAATATCTAAATATAAAATAGGGGAGGATGAATATAAAATTCAGTTAAGGTTAGCTGATGAATTCAGATATGATATAAATACCTTATTAAATAAAAATATTACTTTTAGAAACCAGTCAAACGGTAGAACTTACCAAGTTCCTATTAGTTCTTTTGCTTCTATGAAAATGTCAAATACTTTTAGTTCTGTCAAAAGAAAAGATTTAGATAAAGTAATTACAATTTCATCGAATGTAATTTCTGGATATAATCCAACTGAGGTAAATTCTAAGATAGATATGGTGCTTAAAAACTATCCTTTACCAAATGGTTATTCTTATAAATTTGGTGGTGAACAACAAGAACAAGAAGAAGAAATGGCATTTTTATCAAATGCATTTATGATTGCTTTATTTTTAGTTTTTATAATTATTGTTGCTCAGTTTAACAAAATTATAACTCCTCTTATTATTATGTCATCCATAATATTAAGTACAATAGGTGTGTTTCTAGGTCTATTGATATTTAATATGGATTTCGTGGTTGTCATGACTATGATTGGTGTTATTTCTCTTATAGGAATTGTTGTTAATAATGCTATTGTACTCATAGATTTTATAGAATTAAATAGAAAAAGAAAAATGATTGGAAAAAAAATTCATTTATCTGTAGATGAAGTTATGGAATGTATTACAGAAGCGGGTAGGACTAGATTAAGACCAGTTATTCTTACTGCTTTAACTACTATTTTAGGTTTAATGCCTCTTGCAATTGGAATGAATTTTGACTTTGTAAGTTTCTTTAAATACTATGAGGTTAATTTCTATTTAGGAGGAGATAATATGGTATTTTTTGGCCCTATAGCTTGGGCAATTATTTTTGGCTTATCATTTGCAACTTTTCTTACATTATTAGTTATTCCTTCTATGTATTTAATACAAGTTAGATTAAATAGGTACTTAGGCATATCATAATGGAAAGAACTATTTTCTTATTTCTCTTTACAATTATATCAGTCCTTCTTGACTTATATTTTTATCAAATAATAAAAAAATATAGGTTCATATCTTGGTCAAAACCTCTTTTTTATGTTTACTGGTTATTTACTATAGTTACTGTAACAAATTTATTTATATACGCTCTTGGTATCAATCTAGGATTTTATTTTAAGGCAATAATATTTAATATGATAATAGGAAACTTTATTTCAAAGCTAGTTGCATTACCTTTTATATTAATTGATGATTTAAGAAGATTTATTATTTATATTTTTAGAAATAAAATAAAAAAATCATCAAATAAAATATCAAGATCTAAATTTCTTAGTATATCAGCTTCCCTAGCTTATGGTCTTCCAATAACCTCTCTTACATATGGTATCCTATCTAACAATGTGTACGATTATAGAGTCAAAAGAAGAAAAATATCTTTTAAAAATTTACCATCTGCTTTTGATGGCATTAAAATATGTCATATTTCAGATATTCACGTAGGTAGCCTAAAGAACAGGGTAGCTGTTAGAGGTGGTTTTGATATGATTATAAATGAAAAACCAGATGTTATTTTTTTTACAGGTGATTTAGTAAATGATAAGGCAGAAGAACTAAAAGGATGGGGAGATGATCTTTCAAAAATAAAAGCTCCTCTTGGTGTACATAGTGTCCTCGGAAATCATGACTATGGAGAATATACATCATGGAAAAGTGAAAGTGAGAAAATTAAAAATTTTAATGATTTAATTAAAGGTCAAAAAGAATTTGGTTGGAATTTACTTAGAAATCAAAATGATTTTATAGAAGTTGATGGTCAAAAGTTGAATATTATAGGTGTTGAAAATTGGGCTTCATCAAGATTTCAACAATACGGTGACTTAAAAAAAGCATATGATGGATTAGATGAAGAAGGATTTAAACTTTTAATGACTCATAATCCCTCTCATTGGAATGCTCGAGTCACAAATAATTATAGGGATATCGACCTTACACTTTCTGGACATACACATGGTCTACAGTATGGAATTGATATAGGAAAATTTAGAATCAGTCCAGTTAGGTTGGCTTACAAACAATGGGCAGATTTATATTCTAATAATGACCAATTTATCTATGTAAATAGAGGTTTTGGATTCATGGGGTACCCTGGAAGAGTTGGTATATTACCTGAAATTACAATTCTAGAATTAAATAAGGTCTAATTATTTAAACCATTCTATTTTACTTTCAATATTATTTCTTTTTTTAGATTTTTGATCTTTATGATTAAACTTTCCTAAATAGAAAAAACCTAAGCACCTTTCATTTTTATCTAAATTTAGAAATTCAGAAAGTTTATTTGCATATTTAGGAGAACTCCAATAACAACCGATTTCATAAGAGACACATGTTAACCACATATTTTGAACTGCCATCGCAGTTGAAGCAATTTCTTCCCATTCAGGAATTGAATTATTTATATCTCTTCTCATACATATCGCAATTATATATTCTGAAAGTTTACATTTATCAAATATTTTTTTTGTTTTTATATCATTTGATTTTAACTCTAAAGAAGATTCTTTATATTTTTTAATCATTTCATTTGCAAGATTTTTCTTTGAAGAAGAATAAAAAATTTTAAAGAACCAAGGTTGTGTCAATTTATGTGAGGGTGCCATATTCCCATTTTCTAGAATATTTAAAATTATTTTTTTTGATATTTTTTCTCCAGTAAACTGTTTAGGATATATTGCTCTTCTAGTATTAATTATCTCATCTATAATTCTCATAATTTATTTCTTTCTTTGTTTAATTGACCAAGTAAAGTGAAACTCTGAAACAATTGTTCCATCATCTAAGGTTCCTGTAGTTTTAGCTTCAATCTCTATACCTTCTTTTGTTTTTAATGCTTTATCAACAGCAGTAAATATTTTATCCCCATCGTTACAAGTAAATGTAGTTGTTCCAGTTGCCTTCTTGAAATATTTTGATCTCATTTTAGTGACAATATATGCGAAAGATGGTTTATGACCTTCTATTGCTAATGCTACAATTGAAGCTGTAGATATTTCTGCTCCAATACATTGAACTGCAAAATATATTGATTTGAATGGGTTCTTATTCAGCCATCTATAAAAAAACCTAAATGGAATTTTTGAAATAGCTTTTTTAGTATCTAAATGTTTAAGTTTCATACCAGATAACCATACCATTGGAACATTAAATAAAAAAAATAATGAGAATGAAAATGGATTTAAAAAACTCTTTCTAAGATTTTTTTGATATTTTGAGAGATTTCTTTTCATTCTATTTTGTTCAATTAGAAATTTAATTCAATAAAGATTACTAAATTTAGATTATGATAAAAGATTATTTAAAAAGAAAATGGTTATGGGTTGATAAAAATCCTAGATTAGCATCTTGTTTAGGTTGGGTTAAAGGACTTATTTCAGGCTTATTAATTTATCATCTACTAAATACTTACAATAACTAATAATAATACTATGAAAAATTTCTTCTATTTATTTGTAACATTACTCATTTTTTCATGTTCAGAGAGTGATGAAGCTGAACCAGATTCTGTCAAAAGATATTTAATATCAAATATTTTTAAAGAAACTGGATCTTATACAATTTTTAATAATAATACTGTTTTAGACTTAACTAATACTGACTTTATTGATTTTAAGATTACTACAAACCAATTTAATGTTAATTATTCTTATCATGATTTGCTTGATCCTAATAATGCAAATTGTTATGAGGATAAATCAATGGGTGGTGGTTATACTATTCTAGTAGATAATGAAAATGCATTTACAGTTCAATTTAATTCCCCTGATAGAAAGTATGAATATACTTATGGCTCAAGTGGAAGTATTAAGTTAAAAACCACAGGTACATCTGGTTTCGGAGGCACTTGGACTTCAGATTCAGTACTTGAATTATCCAATCAAGAAGAGTTTGATACTTTTAAGCTAAGAGCTCCAAATAAGTGTTGAAATAAGCCAATTTAATTTATAGCTTTTTAGTTCTTTGAACCATCAAAAAAATTATTACCCCTAGAAAAATTTGAGGTAAAAGTTCTTTATGATAAATCAAGTTGTAGATTCCCATACCAAAAAGAGCAGCTGATGATATGTATCCTATTGATAACCAAACTTTATTCATACTTAATACAAATTTACCAAAACATAGAGTAGAGTATTGCAGTAATTATTAATACGGCAAATGCTGGAATATTAAATGAAGGTCTAGTTTCAAATAACTTACTTGATAGTTTTATTCCTTTAGGATCATCTTCATTACCCTCAATAAAGCTTATTACATAAATAATAAATATAGTAATTAAAAATGTTATTCCCATCTGGTGGAGGAATGGAATTTCTCCAATGAAAATTCCCTGAGAAAAAGAAGGCATAAACTCAATCCATCCCTTAGGAACTACTTTAAAGTACATCGCAACAGGTATTGATAAAAGTATACCCCAAATGGCTGCATTATTAGTAGCTTTTTTATAGAAAAGACCTAAAATAAAGACAGCTAATATACCTGGACTTACAACACCAGTATATTCTTGAATTGCTTGAAATACCTGACCTAAATTACCAAAAGCTGGAGCAATTAACATTGCCACAAATAAAGCAACTATAACAACAATTCTACCAACAGCAACTAATTTTTTATCTGATGCATTTTTATTTATATATTCTTTATATATATCCATGGTAAAAATAGTAGAAGTTGAATTTAACATAGATGCTAGTGATGATACAATAGCAGCAGCTAAGGCTGCTAATATTAAACCTTTAATACCAACTGGTATATAATTTTTAATTAACCAAGGTGCTGCATTATCATTCAAGATTCTACCATCAGAGGATGTGAATCCTTCTGGGAGGGTTTTAATTAATTCACCGGTAGCTGGATCAAGATTTATAACATATGCAATTATTCCAGGAAGAACTACAAAAATTGGTATTATCAGCTTTAAAAAAGCCGCAAAAGCAATACCTTTTTGAGCTTCAGCCAAACTTTTAGCTGCAAATGTTCTTTGTATAATATATTGATTAAATCCCCAATAATAGGTGTTTGCTATCCACATACCACCTACAAGAACAGCTATTCCTGGTAGGTCAAAGTATGCATCTCTTCCATCAGGAGTTATGATTTCTCCTTTTTCTAAAATCATAGAAAACCTTTCAGGTACAGCATTATATACGTATGATAGTCCGTCAATTATACCACCACCCGGCGTAACATAAGATAAGGCAATGCCAGTCATTAAAATTCCTCCTAAAATTAAAATTATAACTTGAACAACATCAGTCCATGCAACTGCTGATAATCCTCCCCAAACTGAATAAGTTAATGCAAATAAACTTAGTCCAATAATGCTTGTTGTAATTAAGCTTCCATCACCTGATCCAAAAATTGTATCCATAGCCTTACCACCTAAATACATAACTGTAGTTAGATTAACAAACACAAATAAACTTATCCAAAATATTGCTAGAATGGTTTTTAAATTATTACTATATCTTTTTTTGACAAATTCGGGAATAGTGTATATTTTTTTTTCTATGTAAATAGGCAAGAAGAATTTACCAACAACTAGCAATGTTACTGCAGCCATCCATTCATATGTAGCAATAGCTAGTCCCAATGCGAAACCAGATCCATTCATAGCAACAAATTGTTCGGCAGATATATTTGCAGCTATTAATGATGCTCCAATTGCCCACCATGGTAATGATTTTCCAGCTAAAAAATAATCCTCAGCACTTTTTCCAGATCCTTTCTTATCTCGTGAAACATATAAGCCAATTGATAGTATAACTATACAGTAACTTATAAAAACAATAATGTCAATATTTTCCATTAGTTTAGATTAGTTTATTTAATTTAATACTTAATATTTATTTGAACTAGATTAAAACTCTAAAATTATTAAAAATGACCAAAGCAATACTTTTAACATTTATCTTTATTTTCTCAAACTCAATATCAATTTTCAATGAAGATAAGTTGGACTTGAAAACTCAGTTAGCTGATCTAACTTTACCAGAGGGTTTTAAAATAGAAGTTTACGCTTCTGATATAGAAAATGCCAGGTCGATGTCAGTAAGTCCTTCAGGAACAGTATTTGTTGGTAATAGAAGAGCTGATAACATATTTGCTTTAAAAGACACAGATGGTGATAATATTATTGATAAAAAATATCTTGTAACTGACAAACTTAAAAATATGCCAAATGGGGTAGCATTTCATAATGGTGATTTATATGTAGCGGAGGTTAATAAAATATGGGTCTTTAAAAATATTGAAGAGAATCTTGATTTCATAGATAAATTTGGAGATTATCCTGAAGAACCAATTTTAATATCAGATGATTACCCTTCTGATAGACATCATGGTTGGAAATATATCTCTTTTGGGCCTGACGGAAAACTGTATGTACCAGTAGGTGCACCATGTAACATATGTGAGAGTAAAGATGAAATTTATTCATCTATAACTAGAATGAATCCTGATGGATCAGAAAAGGAAATATATGCTCATGGAGTAAGAAATACTGTTGGTTTTACTTGGCATCCAGAAACAGGAGAAATGTGGTTTACTGATAATGGAAGAGATATGCTTGGTGATAATTATCCTCCATGCGAACTCAATAAAGTTCAAAAGCCTAACCAACATTTTGGATATCCTTACTGTCATGGTAATGATATTTCAGATCCTGAATTTGGATCAAAATTTCCATGCGAAGATTTTATAAAACCTGTTCAGAATCTTGGACCTCATGTTGCTCCTCTAGGATTAAAATTTTATACTGGAAATATGTTTCCTCAAGAATACAATGGTGATATTTTTATTGCAGAACATGGGTCATGGAATAGATCAAGAAAAATAGGTTATAGAATAACAAGAGTTAAAATTGAAAATTCTAAATCAGTAGGTTATGAGCCATTTATTTATGGTTGGTTAAATGAGGATGAGCAAGAGGCATGGGGTAGACCAGTTGATGTTGTAATATTAGATGATGGTTCAATGTTAATTTCAGATGACTATGCTGACGCAATTTATAGAGTATCATATGAAGGGTAGCTAGATAATATTTACTTCAGACTCTAATTTAATTTCAAATTTATTATTAACATCTTCAATTATCTTTTCTGATAATCTTTTTATTTTTTTTCCCTTTGATTCTCCGTAATTTACTAATACCAGTGCATGTTTTTCATAAACACCTATATTGTTACTTTTATATCCTTTCCATCCACATTTTTCAATTAACCAAGCTGCTGGAATTTTATATCTACCATTATCTTTAAAATATATAAAATCATCATAATTCATCTTAATTTTTTCTATAGTGTCTATTTTCACTAAAGGATTTTTAAAAAAACTTCCTGCATTACCAATTTCTGATGGATTTGGTAACTTAGAGTTTCTAATTTCTATTATTTTTTCTCTCAAATTTTTTAATGTAATTATATCTATGTCTATCTCTTTGAAGTCTTTATATGAAAGGTTATAATTTTCTTTTTTATTTAGTTTGAAATCAACAGAGGTAATGAAAAATTTATTTTTAAGGCTTCTTTTAAAAATACTATTCCTATATTCAAATAAACATGAGTTCTTATCAAATTGTTTTTCATTTGAATCATCTAAAAATATACCATTGACATTTTCAATAAATGATTTAACTTCAACTCCATATGCTCCAATATTTTGAATAGGTGCAGCGCCAACTGATCCCGGAATAAGTGATAAATTTTCAATACCATAATAATTGTTATTAACACAAAATGATACGAATTTATCCCAGTTTTCACCAGATCCAACTCTTAAATAAATATGATTTTCATCCTCTTTTATCTTAGTGATTCCTTTTATTTTATTGAATAAAACTACACCAGTAAAATCTTTTGTGAATAAAATGTTTGAACCTCCACCTAAAATTAATTTATCTATTTTAAAATACTTCTTATCTTTTAAAAAGCTAAAAATTTGATTTTTATTCTCTATTTCAATAAAATAATGGGTGCTATGATCTACACAAAATGAATTATAATTTAATAGAGAATAGTTTTTTTTAATATTCATATACTAGTTAATATTTGTAAAGACATATTGAACATCTTCATCATCTTCCATTTTATCAAGCATTTTCTCAATTTCATTTAATTGTTCTTCACTAAAGTTAATTGGACTTGTTGGGATTCTTTTTAGTAATGATTTAGTTGGTTTTATGTCTAACTCTGATAAACCTTTATTAATATTTCCATAAGAAGTATAATCTCCATAGATAACAATTTCATTTTCTTGCACTTCTATTTCTTCAAGTCCATGATCAATTAAAAACAATTCAATTTCTTCATAGTTTAGGCCTTCTTTTTCTATATGAAAAACAGCCTTTCTTTGAAACATATATTCCAAAGATCCTGATGCTACTAGGCTACCTTCAGCTTTATTAAAATATGACTTAACATTTGCAGTAGTTCTTATTACATTATCTGTTGCTGTTTCAAGAATAACTAAAACTCCATGAGGTCCCTTTCCTTCGAAAGTTTGTTCTATATAATCTTTTAATTCTTTATCTGATGCTCTTTTAATTGCAGAGTCAATATTGTCTTTGGGCATATTTTCAGCTTTTGCATTTTGGATTGCAGCTCTTAATTTAAAGTTCATTTCAGGATCACTTCCACCTTCTTTTGCAGCTACCGTTATTGCTTTTGAGAGTTTAGGAAAAACTTTAGACATTTTATCCCATCTTTTTTCTTTTGCAGCCCTTCTATATTCAAATGCTCTTCCCATAGTTTATCTATAAATTATTAATAAATAGTTCATTATAACTAAATTACAAAATATAGATTTAATTAGTCTATTATAAATCCTAAGTTTAATTTTGTAGATGGAAGAAAAGATTTTAATTCTTGATTTTGGATCACAGTATACCCAACTTATTGCAAGAAGAATTAGAGAGCTTAATATTTATTGTGAAATTTTTCCCTTCAATAAAATCCCAGAAATAAGTTCAGAATACGTTGGTATAATTTTATCAGGAAGCCCTTTCTCTGTTCACGATAAAGATTCACCCAAAATTAATTTTGAATCATTTAATAATTTGCCAGTTTTAGGTATTTGTTATGGAGCACAATTAATAGCAAAAGAAAATGATTGTGTTGTGGCTAAATCAGAAATTAGAGAATATGGAAGAGCTAAGTTATCTTATGTTGATTCTGATAGTCTTTTGATGAATGGAGTAGAATTAGATTCTGACGTATGGATGAGTCATGGTGATTCAATAACTGAAATTAATGACTCATTTCAAGTTTTAGCTAGTACTAAAGATGTCAAAATAACTTCTTACCATCTTACAAAGAAAAATTATTTTGGATTACAATTTCATCCTGAAGTAACTCACTCTGCTTTTGGTAGAAAAATATTAGATAATTTCACTGTAAAAATTTGTGGTTGTTCTCAATCTTGGAACTCCGAAAGATTTATTGAATATACAATTCAAAGAATAAGGGATACAGTCAAAGATGATAAAGTAGTCTTAGGTCTGTCTGGAGGTGTTGATTCAAGTGTGGCTGCTATGTTAATACATAAGGCGATAGGTAAAAATCTTTTTTGTGTTTTTGTGGATAATGGTTTATTGAGAAAAGATGAGTTTTCAACTGTTTTATCTTCATATAAAAATTTAGGATTAAATGTTATTGGAGTAGACGCAAAAATTATTTTTTATGAAGGATTAGTTGGTAAAATTGATCCTGAAGATAAAAGAAAATCAATTGGGAAAAATTTTATTAAAGTTTTTGAGAAAGAAGCGAAAAAGATTGGAGATATAAAATGGTTAGCTCAAGGTACAATATATCCAGATGTTATTGAGTCAGTATCTGTGAATGGGCCATCAGCCACTATAAAATCACATCATAATGTAGGTGGATTACCAGAAAAAATGAATTTAAAAATTATTGAGCCATTAAACTTATTATTTAAAGATGAGGTTAGAAAAGTTGGTCATCAATTAAATATTCCAAAACATATTTTGAAAAGGCATCCATTTCCAGGTCCGGGATTAGGAATAAGAATTTTAGGTGAGATTACTGAAGAAAAAGTAAATTTACTTCAAGATGCAGATGATATTTATATTTCTTCATTAATTAAAGAAAATCTATATGATAAAGTATGGCAAGCTGCGACTATTTTATTGCCTGTTAAATCAGTTGGTGTAATGGGAGATGAAAGGACTTATGAATATACAGTTGTTTTAAGAGCAGTTACTAGTTTAGATGGAATGACAGCTGATTGGTCAAGATTACCAAATGAATTTCTTGCTGAAGTTTCAAATAATATAATTAATAAAGTAAAAGGAATAAATAGAGTAGTTTATGATGTTTCATCTAAACCTCCTGCCACTATAGAATGGGAATAATATGAAATATTTTAATCTACTAATTTTGTTTTTCTTTTTTTCTTCCAACTTATTTTCTCAAACTAATTATTCTGAATTTATTAAACTAAAACGCTTATTTATCGAAGAAAAATATTCAATAATAAGTGAATATAATCATCAGATAGATAAAAAAAATGAATTTTATCCTTATGCTGTTTTTTATAAAGGAGTATCAGAATACAAACTTAGTTCATATGATAAGTCAGAAAACTATTTTAAAGAGATAATTGCTATATATCCAAATTGGTCCCAAATAGACGAAGTTTATTATTGGCAGATCAAAGTTGATTTAAAAACAAATAATTTTGACAATGCTCTTATAAATTTTTCTGAATTAAATAATTCTGAAATTAAAGAAATTTTATATCCTGATATTGATCCTTTTTTGGAAAAAATATCATCCTCTAAATTATATGATTATTATGAATTATATCCAAAAAATAAATCTGTAGCTAAGTATTATGGTAGATTTCTTCTTAAAGAATATTTAGATTCTAGTGTAATTGAAGAAATAAATAAAATATTAAAAATTGTAGAGTCTGAGGATCTCTTTATATCAAAAAAATCAAATTTTAAAATAGCAGTTCTACTTCCATTTATGTTTGAAGGAATAGAAAACAATACATTTATTAAGAAAAATGATTTTATAATGGATCTTTATACTGGTATAAATTATGGTTTTAAAAATAATGATTCTATCAGTACAAATATTGAAATACTTTCTTTTGATACTAAAAGAAATCCAGATACAATTAAAAAATTAATAGAGGATGGGAGTTTAGATAATGTAGATTTAATTATAGGTCCTTTATATAGTAAACCTATAGAAATTGTCAAGCAGTTTTGTTTAGAAAAAAAAGTTTTAATGATTAATCCTTTATCATCTAATAATAAAATTATTGATGATAATAATTATAGTTTTTTATTCAAACCTTCTATAAATACTATTGCTAAACAGACAGCAGATTATTCTATAAATAATTTTTCAAAAAATAAAAATGTATTAATATTCTATGAAAATAATTATCAAGATTCATTAATTGCATCATTATATAAACAAAAATTAGATTCAAGTAATTTTAATATAATTTATAGTAAGTCTGTTAGTTTTGAAGATTCAAGACTAATATTAGACTCATTAGCTAGTAAATATGAATATATTCTTTCTGACTCATTATTTGATACATTATCAAATGTTCCTAAAATAGTTATAAAAGAGGGTAGAGGTATTGATAAATTAGATACAACATACATGTATACTGAGAAATTTTTTATTGAGGATGATAGTATAGGTCATATTTTTGTTTCTTCAAAAAATTCTTTATTTGCTTCAAATGCAATTAGTGCCTTAGATATAAGAAATGATACAATTCCAATAATAGGATATACTGAATGGCTAGATTATAATGTTATTTCTGTGGATCAATTTCAAAACCTCGATGTAAGAATGATCGGAACAACTTTTTTTGAAAAAGAAAATGAATCATTTAAAAAATTAAATAATTTTTTCATGTCAGATTACAATAGAAAAATTTCCTACAATTTTTTAGTAGGTTATGATTTAATTAACATGATTATAAAAATTAATAATAACTATGGAAACTATTTTCAATTTGGATTAAGAAATGAAAAATTAATTGAAACTAATTTACTTTCAAACCCTTATTATTTAGAATTTAATGATAATCAAAATGTAAAAATATATAAGGTAGATGATTTTAAAATTTTACCTAAATATTAATCAATTCTGTATTCTAATCTCATTTGAAAAGGATCGTAAAAATCATTTTTAATTATACTTTCAAGTATCCAATTACTTTTTATAAATGGATCAATTATACTTTTAGTTTGTTGGAGAGAAGAAATTATTCTTTCAATTTCAGTTTTTTGTTTAGGGTATTCAATAATCTGATATTTTTCAATATCTGCAAATTCAGCAGCTAATTTAATTGCATCATTAAATTCACCAACGATATCGATGAGATTTAATTCTTTTCCTTCATTCCCATAATATACTTTTCCTCTAGCTAGCTTATCAACTTCTTCTGTAGTCATTGATCTTCCTTCTGCAACTATTGATAAAAAGTCAGAATAAATTTGATTAATACCTCTTTGAAATAATTTTTTTTCGTCCTCTTCCAATGGCTTAAATGGATCAATTTCTCCAATATTTTTATTAGTTCTTATCTTATCAGTTGTTATTTTAAGTTTGTCATTAAGTAGGCCTGATATTTCAGGAAATAAACCAAATACACCTATAGATCCTACTATTGAACCACTTGAAGCTATTAATGTATCAGCTGGCATTGAAATATAGTATCCTCCTGATGCACATACATCTGACATATAAGCGATTAATGGTTTTTCATCATTTAATAATTTAAGTTCTCTAGCAATTAGGTCTGAAGCAAATGCACTTCCTCCACCAGAATTAACATAAAGTACAACTGACTTAATATTTTTATTTTTCTTAATTTTTTTGATTTCTTTAATTATAGATTCTGAGTAAATGCCTTCATCTCCTGATCCGGGTAAAATATTTCCGATTGCATACAATATGGCTATTTTATTTCTATTGTATTTATCATTTTTAATCGTCTTTCTGTATTTAAGTAGAGAGATCTTTTTAAATGAACTATCAACCTTATTTTTTAGATAGTTAGACATTTCATCTTCATAGATTAAACTATCAATTAATTTATTAGTTAATGCATCTTTAGGAAGCTCAGTTTCAAAATCATCAATAATACTGAGAAGCTTATCCTTTTCTATTGATCTAGATTTTGAAATTTTATTAAGATAGTTTGACATTCTATAATCTAATAGGTTTAGATATTGTTCTTCATTTTCTTTACTAAAATCAGTTCTTACATACGTTTCAGCTGCACCTTTATACTCACCAACTCTAAAAAGATTTATCTTTATTCCTAATTCATCTAACATATTTTTATAAAAAAATTCACTTATGCCGAATCCACTTACTGATATAAAACCAGGAGGAGAAATAGCCATAAAATCTGAAACAGAGGAAATAAAATAAGCACCTTTAGTATGTAAATCAGCGAATGAATATATCGGCTTTGATTTTTTAAATTCTTCAAGAATATCTCTAACCTTTTCAGCTTTATTAAAACTAATACCTACATTTTCTACATTAAGATATATTCCTTTTATTTTATTATCTTCTGAAGCTTTCTTGATAATATTTTTGAATGTTAATAGGCTTATTTTTTCAGTTTGACTATTATCAATTAATGGTAAAGGTAGAGGAATTTCAAAATCAAAATTTAATTCGTCAGCTTTAGTATCTCTATCTCCTATTAAACTTAAATTATCAATATACAATAGACTATTTTCTGATACAACTACCTCTTCTTCTGTGTCTGGAGAAAATAATGCTCCTAAAACACTTAAGAAAATTAATAACATTATTAAAGCTATTCCAAGAGAGAGAATTCCTTTTATTGCTCCTAAAAATATATCCTTAAGAAAGTTCATAAATCTTATTTTTTAGTTTAAGTAATTTTCGGCTAAGATAAGATCTTCTTTTGTATCTATACTAAAACTATCATAATTTGTGATTTTTACATTAATCTTAAATCCATTTTCAAGCCATCTTAGTTGTTCTAAAGATTCATATTTTTCTAAACTTGAGGGAGGTAAAGAAATAATTTTTTTTAGAGTTGTAGGATCATAAGCATAGATACATATATGTTTTAAATAATTTTTTTTAACAGACTGATAGGGTATTAATGATCTAGAAAAATACATGGCTTCGTTATTAGAATTAATAACTACTTTCATAATTGATTCACGCTCTAAATTATTAGAATATTTCTCTTTTTTGACTAGTGTACATATTTTATTTGGTTCATTACAAATAGATATAATATCAGTTAATTGTTCTTTTTTTATAAAAGGTTCGTCTCCTTGTATATTAACAATAAAATCAAACTTTTTATCTAATTTTTGATAAGCCTCAAAAACTCTTTCTGTACCATTTAAAGGATTATTAGATGTAAGAACTACATCTCCAAAGACTTCTACATGATGATATATCTCCATGTCTGGTGTGGCAACTATGACTTTATCAAATAACATAGATTTATCTACTGATTCATAAACTCTTTGAATCATAGTTTTTCCATCGATTTTAATTAAAGGTTTTCCTGGAAGTCTTGAAGACTCCATTCTTGCTGGAATAATACCGATAATTCTCATCTATACTTCTTTTACTTTTAAAGATGAACCCTCATTATTTATAACTATAATATTTTTATTTTTTTCAATAAATTCACCTGATGTTGAGGCATCATATACCTTATCACTTAAAATAATTTTGCCACTCGGCCTAAGTACAGAAAATGATTTCCCCTTTTTTCCCACTAAATCATTAGAATATTTTTGAGAGATAAATCCTTTACTTGTATCTTGAGTTTCTTCTAAAGCTATTCTTTTAAAAGCTTTAGTATCAGTAATCTTAACTCCTCCAAAAATTATTAATAGAAGAAAACTTAGAACAGAGATTAAAACAGATAAACTTGAACTAACTAAATCTTTAGATAAGACAAAAGTAAAATCAAACATATCATTGTTTAACATTATTAAAATAAGTGATCCAATAGATGTAAAAAGACCTAATACTCCAAAAACACCAAAACCTGGTATAATAAACACTTCAATTACTATTAAGATAACACCTGCAAAAAATAAGATAATTTCCCAATTTTCAGCTACTCCATTCAAATAGTAGGGTACTAGATATAAAATTAGAGCGGTAATGGAAGCAATAATTGGAAACCCTATCCCAGGTGTTTGTAATTCAAAATATAAACCTCCAAGAATCAATAAAATTAAAATACTACTTACAATTGGATTTAGAAAAAAAGATATAATACCCTCTGCAGGTCCAAGTTCAAATGGTACTATATCAAATTTTTCAATTCCTTGTCTTTCAAGAATTTCTTCAACAGAATTAAGTTCAGCATCGCAAAACCCAAATTTCATTGCTTCTTTAGTAGAGAAAGTAATCACTTTACCTTCCATTGAAATACTATCTACAGATATATCTTCATCAACCATTGCTTCTGCTATTTTTGGATCTCTACCTTTTGCTTCAGCTGTTGATCTCATAATGGATCTCATATATGACTGATATTTATCTGGAGCTTGAGCACCATCCCCGGTTACAACAGTTGCCGCGCCAATACTTGCTCCACTGCTCATATATATACTATCACAAGCAATTGAAATTAATGCTCCAGCTGATGCTGCATCTTTATTTATCCATACGTATATTGGTTTTTCAAAATCTAAAATTCTTGTTCTAATATCATCAGCATCATTTACAGCTCCGCCATAAGTATCCATTTCAATAACTACAATATCATATTCATCTTTAGATGCCTCATCTAATAATAATTTTGAGTATCTATTTGTTCTAGGATCAATATTATCATCAATTTTTCCTAATAGAATTTTTTTCTCGTCATTATCAGCTATAATATTAAACAGAGGGAAAATAAATAATACAAAAACCTTCAATATATTTGAGTACATATCATTTTTTTTAATTTATGAATACTTATATAAAGTTATTAAAATTTGCTCTATTATTAGTTTTATTTTCATTTAACAATATTTTTTCTCAGTCTGAAAAATCTTATATAGTTAAGAAAGGAGAAACCTTATATTCTCTATCAAAAAAATTTGATGTGACTATTGAAGAACTAAAGGAATGGAATAATTTATCTAATAATTCCCTATCAATTGGACAAAAAATAATTTATGAAAAAGGTGTAAAACCTGAAGCTAAAGAAAATCTAGAGGAAATGTCTACTAATTCAATTGAAGGATTTGCATCATCAATTGATGGATTAGATGATTCTGATAAATATCTAGCATTACATAAATCTGCTCCAATAGGAACTATAATTTTTGTTAAAAACCAAATGAATGAGAGCATGGTTATAGTCAGAGTTATTGGTAAACTTCCTAATACAGGAATAAATGATAAGATTGATATAAGATTATCAAGGATTGCTTATGATAAATTAAACGCAAAGGATTTAATTATTCCTGTAGAATTAACTTATGTTGATAAAGAAATAAAGTAATAATTCTTTATTATAATAATTATAAGATATATTGCGCTCTAATTTTAAATATTATGAGTACAGGTAAAGTAAAATTTTTTAATATATCTAAAGGTTACGGTTTTATTATTGAAGATGGTAATGAAACTGAACATTTTGTTCATTCAACTGGATTAATTGATCAAATTAATGAAGGTGATTCAGTAGAATTTGAACTAGTCGATGGTAAAAAAGGAAAAATTGCTGGAAATGTTAAAAAAATATCTTAACTGATATTTAAGACCATTTTTCAGGATTTTCTCTCCAAGATTTCAATTTAATAAGTTCTTTTTCGCTAATATGTCTGTTAGCTAATGCAACTTCTAGTAAGTCACTGTAAGTGAATATGCTTTCAGTATGACAATTGATTTCTATAAAATTATTTATCGATAAATCAAAACCATAATTAAATATTGACAATACAGCAATAACTTCAGAATTATTATTTCTTATTGCTTCTACTGCTTTAATTGAACTTCCACCTGTTGAAATTAAATCCTCAATCAATATTACTTTTTTCCCCTTTTCGATTTTCCCCTCAATTAAATTTTTCATTCCATGAGACTTTGGTTTAGATCTTACATAGGCAAATGGAAGATTTAGTTTCTCAGAAATTAAAGCACCTTGAGGAATTCCAGCAGTAGCTACTCCCGCTATTGTATTTACACTATTATATCTATTATCTATAATATCAATCAGTCTATTTGTTATATTTTTTCTAATGTGTGGGTATGATAATGAAACTCTATTGTCAAAGTAAATTGGAGATTTCCATCCTGAAGCCCAAGTAAAGGGATTATTTACATCAATTTTTATAGAATTGATACCTATTAAATCATTTAATAATTCTAGAGATTTCATATTTTAACAAAAGTAAGATTAATTTTAATATATAATTATTGAATTTAAATTAATATGAACACAATTTTTGTTAATGATATTCCTATAAAGTTTAAACACTTAAACAATTTAAAATTAAAGAAAGAAAATTTTGATACATATGTAGATGGATCCTCTGGCATTGTTCCAAAAAAGTTATATTCAAGAGTTTTAATATACGATGCTTCTTTAGATACAATTGTTAATCTTTTGAAGAAAATGACTAGGTACAAATTCAAAAAAATTTATTCTATAACCTTAACCTTAAAAAATCTCGATAATGACATAAAAGAATTAAAGAAAATGTTTAAAATAATCAAAGCAGGTGGTGGAGTTGTAAATAATAATAAAAAAGAAATTTTATTTATATATAGAATGAAAAAATGGGATTTACCAAAAGGAAAATTAGATAAAGGGGAAACTATAAAACAGTGTGCTAAAAGGGAGGTTGAGGAAGAAACTAAAGTAAAGGTATCATGTGGAAAAAAAATCCTATCCACATGGCATACTTATACAAAAAATAAAAAATTTATTTTAAAGAAAACAACTTGGTATATGATGGAGAGTATTGATGATTCTAAAATGAAACCACAGAAAAAAGAAAAAATAGAGAAAGTAGAATGGATGAAAAAATCTTCTGTTGATGATATTCTTTTGAATTCATACAAAACTTTAAACTATTTAATGAAAAATTATTTTAAATTATTAACTTAAATTGTTGATATAACTTCAATTGTTTTGTCTATTTCTTCAATAGAGTTATAACATGATATTCCTAACCTTGTAACACCACCAACTTTATCCAATTTTAATTTTTCAATTGCTTTTTTTGCATAGAAATGACCATCCCACGCACATATATTTTTTTCAGCTAATATTCTGCAAATTTTATTTGCTTTTAATCTATTATGAATAAATGAAACAGTTGGACTTCTTTTTTTAGAGAAATCTGGGCCTATAACATTTATCTTTTTAAAATTATTTAAAGATGAATAAAGTTTTGTTGCAAGTTGATTTTCATGATGACCGATTTTTTCATATGCATTTATAATCTTTTCTCTATAACTAATTCCTTCACCAAGATATGATATAAAATCTATAGCTTTTTCAACACCTTTGCATGCAGCATGATTCAATGTTCCAGTTTCAATTTTATATGGTGCGTTTTGTTCTTGAACATCTAATCTGTCAGTTTCTATTTTATCTAATAAATTAGACTTAGTATATAGAAATCCTAAATGAGGTCCATAAAATTTATACGATGAACATAATAAAAAATCACATCCAATTTTTTTTACATCAATTGAAAAATGGGGAGCATAATGAACTGCATCTAATAGAAATAAAATATTTTTATTGTTTATTAAATTTTTTACGTATTCGAAATCATTAACTGTTCCTATAGCATTTGAAGACATTCCCATTGCAATCATTACTGTTTTATCATTAATTTTTTTTTTAAAGTCTTTATAATCGAGATTTCCATTGTTCAATAAATCAACTCTTATTATTTTAATTCCTTTTTCTTTCAATATCATCCAAGGACCTCTATTCGCTTCATGATCTAAATCTGTTATTATTACTTCGTCTCCTCTCTTAAATAATTTTGATAGACCTCTTGCCAAACTAAAGTTTAATGTAGTCATATTATGACCAATAGAAATGCAGTCTTCGTTTTCTGCACCTAAAAAAATTGCCATTTTTTTTCTTAAAGAAGTCATCACTTTATCAGTTTCAATACTGGTAATAAATTCTCCGTGAGTATTTGCATTACTGAGCTTATAATAATTAGAGATTCCATCAATTACTATTTGCGGGACTTGTGTTCCTCCAGGGCCATCTAAAAAAATAATACTATCACCATTATTATTTTTTATTGATAATGATGGAAATTGACTCCTAATCTTATTTATGTTTAGCATAGTTTTTTTGATAAATATAAATAGGAAGAGATAATGAGAGTAATATTACTCCTGAAATAATTGATTCATAACCCACACCAACTATCATCCAAATCGAAAATATAAAAGCGGTTATTCCAGATAATAGGGATTTGTAATTAGATGAAAAATTTTTCTTTTTTTGGAAAACAATTATGATTTCTGATAATGAAATAAAAAAATATAAAATCAATGTACAGAATGTAGAGGTTAAAATAAGATAAGTAAATAAATTTGATAGATCCTTAGAGTAATTTATTCCTATTAAAATACAAACAATAATTGTTGAGGCAATCACCCCTTTATATGGAACACCGTTTGAATTAGTTTCTGAAAAAAAAGTACCTAAAAGTCTTTTTTCTGAAAGATTTTTTGGAATTTCAATTTGAAGCAATGTCCATCCATTTAAACATCCAACACCTGAAATAATTGCAAATATTGCAATTATTATTTTTCCATAATCACCTAATACAATGCCAATTGCATCAGCATAGGGAGCATTTGAAACTGCTATATCGCTTGGATTCATAATACCAAAAATTGCAATACTTGAAAATAAATAAATAAATAGAGTTAGAGTTGTGCCAATTATTGTTGCTTTTGGAATATTTTTTTCAGGATTTTTAATTTTGTCAGCAGGTATTGTTGCTGACTCTATTCCTAAAAATGCGAAAAATGTTAATGCAGTTGTTATTGTTATTGCCTCTAAATTTGTTTCTTGGGAGATATTAATTGGAGTAAAATTTGATAAGTCAAAAACAAAAAAACTTATAAAGATTGTTAACAAAAGGGGTAATACTTTAAGTATTGAAGTTATAAATTGAAATTTACCAACTTTCTTAATACCTCTTAAATTTAAAAAACCTATAAAAAAAATAATTGTAATTGCAAAAGGTAAACTGAATTTAGTATTTTCTTGATCGCTAATAAAAATTGTTGAATAACTAGTAATTGCAATTGCTAAACTTGCATTAACTAAAAGAATTGATATCCAATAACCCCATATTACAAAAAACCCAACAAATTCTCCAAAACTCTTTTCAGTATAATAAAATGGTCCACTTTCACCTGGATATTTTATGCTTAATCTTTTAAATATGTTTGCTAATATCAATGCCATAAAACCCGATATTAACCAACCAAAAATACTTATTGATCCATATACTGAAAGGGAAACAGGAAGCATAAAAATACCAGCCCCTATCATATTACCTACTACAAGGCTAATTGATTCCTTCAATTCTATTTTATTATTTTCTATATTGTGCATTGATTTTTCAATATAATATTTTTAAATGAGTCATCCTTCATATTTTTTGGGTATTGATCTTGGAAGCTCTTCAGTTAAAACTTCATTATTTGACTCTGATAAAGGTAATACCATTGACTCTATTACTTATCCTGAAAAAGAAATGAAAATAGTTTCAAAAAAAAAAGGATGGGCAGAGCAAGATCCTAACTATTGGTGGCAATGTATCGAAAAATGTCTTATTACCTTAAAAAATAGAAACAATTTTGATTTAGTTAAATCAATTGGCATCTCTTATCAAATGCACGGATTGGTAGCTATTAATAATAAAGGTGAACCTTTAATTCCATCTATTATTTGGTGTGATTCTAGAGCAGTTGAAATTGGAAAGAATGCTGAAAAAGAAATAAATAAAGATATTATTGAAAAACACATTCTTAATTCTCCAGGTAATTTTACTGCATCTAAAATAAAATGGGTGATGGAAAATGATCCAGAAACTTATTCTGAAATTTATAAAGTTATGCTTCCAGGAGATTACATAGTATATAAATTAACTGGAAAAATTTCAACAACATCTTCTGGGTTATCTGAAGGAACATTGTGGGACTTTCATACTAATTCAATTAGCAAAGAGGTTCTAGATCATTATAATATTAATCCAAATTTTATTCCAGAAATTGTTGATTCAATTGGAAATCAAGGAGATGTTACTGATGAGATATGTAAAAAGTTAGATTTTAAAAAAGGTATTAAAATTTCATATAGAACTGGTGATCAACCTAACAATGCTTTTTCTTTAAATGTATTAAACCCTGGTGAAATTGCAGCTACTGCAGGTACATCCGCAGTTATATATTCTGTAACAGATAAAAATATTTATGACCCAAATAATAGAATTAATACTTTTTTACACTGTAATAGTAATAGTTTGAATTCAAGAAATGGTTTACTATTATGTATAAATGGATCTGGCATTGCGTTTTCATGGATAAAATCATTACTAAAAGAATCTTCATATAAAGAAATGGATTTAAAAGCTGAAAAAGTTTGTAGCTCTGAAGGTGTTAAATTTTATTCTTTTGGAAATGGTGCAGAGAGATTATTTGAAAATAGAAAAATTGATTCCCATTTAATTGGTTTAGATTTTAATGTTCATTCAAATGAACATATAATAAGAGCTACATTAGAAGGTATTGCTTTTTCTTTATCATATGGAATTGAACTTTTAAGGAGATTTGGAGTAGATGTAAATACAGTTCGAGTAGGTAATGCAAATCTATTTTTAAGTAAAGTTTTCAGAGAAGCTTTTGTTAGCTCTTCAAAGGTAAAATTGCAGTTATACGATACCAATGGTTCTGAAGGTGCTGCAAGAGGTGCTGCTTTAGGTTATGGATTTTATAAAGATGAAAAAGAAGCATTTCAAAAACTTAAAATGATTTCAGAAATAAATCCATCTAAAGAGGATTTTTACGCTGAAGAATATAGAAATTGGAAAAACATTTTAAATAAACTAAATTAATTGATATGGGAGTTATAATTGGTCAAAAAGAATATTTTAAAAATTTGAATGAGATTAAATATGAAGGAAAAGATTCTGATAATCCTTTAGCATACAGATACTATGATAAGGATAAGATAGTATTGGGAAAGAAAATGAAAGATCATTTCAAATTTGCAATAGCATATTGGCATTCATTTGTAAATACTGGTAATGATCCATTTGGACCTGGAACTAAAATTTATCCTTGGGATAAGTCTTCTGATGTTTATGAGAGAGCTTATAATAAAATGGACGCTGCATTTGAATTTATCTCAAAATTAGGTCTTGAATATTTCTGTTTCCATGATTTTGATTTAATTGATGAAGGAAGTTCACTAAAAGAATCAGAGAAAAGACTAAATAAAATATCAGATTATGCTCAAGAAAAGAAAAATTCGAATAATATAAAGGTTCTATGGGGCACTGCTAATCTTTTTTCAAACCCTAGATATATGAATGGCGCTGCTACTAATCCTAATTTTGATGTAGTTTCATATGCTGGTGCTCAAGTAAAAAATGCCCTTGATATCACACAAAAATTAGGTGGTGAAAATTATGTTTTTTGGGGAGGAAGAGAAGGTTATATGTCTTTGTTAAATACTAAAATGAAAACAGAAATAGATAATATGGCTACTTTTCTTCATATGGCAAAAGATTATGGGAGATCGATAGGATTTACGGGTAATTTTTTCATTGAACCAAAACCTATGGAACCATCAAAACATCAATATGATTATGATTCTGCTACTGTAATTGGATTTTTAAAAGAATATGGATTAGATAAAGATTTTAAATTAAATATAGAAGTCAATCATGCTACTTTAGCAGGACATACATTTGATCACGAACTACAAGTTGCTGCAAATTCCAATATGTTAGGTAGTATAGATGCAAATAGAGGTGATTATCAAAATGGTTGGGATACAGATCAATTTCCAAATAATATTTATGAGATAGTTGAAGCTTTAATTGTGATTATTAGATCTGGGGGATTGAGTGGAGGAGGAATTAATTTTGATGCAAAAACAAGAAGAAATTCCACGGACCTTGAGGATTTATTTTATTCTCATATTGGAGGAATTGATATTTTTGCCAGGTCATTACTAATTGTTGAGAAAATAATTAATGATTCTGATTATGTTAAGCTTTTAGACCAAAGATATTCATCTTTTGATTCTGGAATAGGCAAATCATTTGCTGAAGGTAATCTTAACTTAGATGAACTAGCAACTCACGCTAAAAATAATGGTGAACCTTCTTTAAAGTCTGGTAAGCAGGAGCTATTAGAGAATTTAATAAATAGATTTATCTTCTAGATTCCATAATTGGTTTTTTATCATTAATGTAACTAGACAGTATTAATTTGCGTTCAAAAAAGTTCAATTAGTTTAGTTAGTTTGGTTTGTAAAGCACTTAATCATTTTAAGTGCTTTTCTTTTATATCCAAAATCCAATCACTAAGTAAAAAATTGCTGTTATTATACCAGAAACCATAGCATAAGGCAATTGTGTTTTTACATGATCAATATGATCAGATGCTGATGCCATTGACGAAACAACAGATGTGTCTGATATAGGAGAACAATGATCACCAAATAACCCTCCTCCTAATGCGGCTGCGATTGTTATTGATGATTCAATTCCCATTTCATTAGATATTGGAACTGCAATTGCTAGCATAATAGCAAAAGTTCCCCATGAAGTACCAGTAGAAAACGAAATAAAACAACTTGTAATAAATAAAAGAAATGGCACCATTTTAGGTGATAAAATATCCTTTAATTCATTAGAAACATAAATTCCTGTACCTAATTCTTTACATAAATTACCTATTGTAAATGCTAAAATTATTAATAAAGAAAGTTGCATCATTCCTGACATTCCTTTGATAGAATAAGATATAACTTCCTTTAAGGATAAAATTCCAGAAATAATATAATAAAATGATGCTATTATAATTGAGATAATAACAGAATAAAGGACAGATGATGAACCTGATGAGTTTGCAAGAATATCAAAAAAACTCATATTTTGTTGACTAGAATCATATCCTGTATAGAAAAGCATTAATATCATTATTACAACCATTGATATAAGAGGAATAAACATATTTAATGCATTTTCTTTTACTCCTTCTTTTGTTTTAATAATTATTATATCCTGTGAAACCATAGGCGATGAACCCTTGTCAAATAAAATACCTCCTTTTGTTCTTTTTTCTGCTTTTTTCATTAGTCCATAATCTTTTCCAGTTAGGATTAGTACTAATAATAATAGAATCACAAGGATTGGATAAAAATTATATTTCATAGCATTTATTAATGTATTAAAAGGTTTTTCAATCCCTTGAACAGTTAATAAACCAATTATATATGCACCCCACCCATTAAATGGTATTAAAAGTTTTGAGGGAGCAGATGTAGAGTCTGCTATATATGCAAGTTTTTCTCTTGAAATTTTTAGTTTATCAAATAGAGGTCTGAAAATTGTACCTACGGTAAGTGCTGAAATATTTGATTCAACAAATAATAAAAATCCTGTTACAGAGGCATATAATTGTATCTTTTTAGTATTTTCTTTTCCATTATTATTTTCAAACTTTTTTTGAAAAGTCTTTATAAAACCACCAACTCCTCCAGACACTTGAATTAAAGTAATTAGTGACCCCACAAGAAAAGTAAAGAAAACAACCCTGGTGTTTCCTGGATCATCAAATACATCTACAATAAACTCGATTGTAAGTAATATTCCATTAAAAGGGTTCCAGTTTCCAATTATTAATGCACCAAAAAAAATCCCAGTTAATAGAGAAATGAAAACTTGTTTTGTTCTGATTGCTAGAATAATTGCAATTATTGGAGGAATTAAAGAAAGAAAACCATAGTTATCCATATTTCAATATTAATTAAATTTGTGTGAACAAATATCACATGTATAAAATTAAAGCATACATTTTTTTAATTCTAATATTATTTTCTTGCAGTATTCAAGAGGAAAATACTAGAATTCATATTGATACCTACACTAAATTATTTTCAATCACAAAAGATAATATTTTAGAAATTGTCCAAGCCTCTGAATTTGAAAATTTAGAAGGATATTTAAAACATGATATTAGTTTATATACAATAACTTATAATACAACATATAATGGTAAGAAAATCAAAGCATCAGGATTAGTAGCTTTTCCTGATACTGATAATGGTATGCCAATTCTTAATTTTAATCATGGTACAACTTCTTTACATGCCGATGCACCTACTGAAGATCTAATTCAGTATAGTTTTTTTGCAAATGCTGCTAGTGCTGGCTATATTTTTGTAATACCTGATTACTTAGGTTTTGGAATATCAGATGATATTGTTCATCCTTATTATAGGTCAGATATAACAGGACAGACGGTTGTAGATATGATCAAAGCAACTAAGGAGCTTTCTGAAATTGAAGGTTATAATTTTAATGGAGATATATTTCTTTCAGGCTATTCTGAAGGAGGATTTGCTACTATGTCTGCACATTATAATTTAGAAAATAATAATTATTCAGGTTTAAATCTTGTTGCTTCTGCACCAGCATCTGGTGGATATGATATATCAGGAATGTTAGACTATTTTCTTTCTAAAGATACTTATCATGTACCATATTATATTGCTTACGTTGCAATTGGATATAAAACATCATATGATTGGACTCTTCCTCTATCTTCTATTTTTAATGAGCCTTATGCTTCAATTATCCCAGAATATTTTAACGGAAAATATTCAGGATATGAAATTAATTCTGTTTTGAGTGATGACATTAGTGAATTATTAACATCTAATTTCATTAATAATATTTATAGTGATCTAGAATTAAAGATAATAGTGGATGCTTTTCAAGAAAATAGTTTAGATCAATGGGTTCCCAAAAATAAAATGATAATGTATCATGGAACTGATGACATTACTGTTCCATATCAAAATTCTGTTGATACTTACAATAATTTTATTTCACTTGGTGCAGATAAAAATACTGTTGAGTTTATTGATCTTAATGGAGAAAATCATTCCTCGGGTTCTCTTCCTTATATAATAGACCTCTTTGATAAATTTGAGAAATTGAAATAAATGAGATACTTATTTTTCATTTTAATATTTTTTGGATGTAATAAAAATAACACCAATATCGACTTAATAATAGATGAGGTGAATTCAATTTATGCACCTGATAAAAGAGTTTCTCTATTTAATATTACTTACTCAATAAGTAATGCTACTGTAGTAATTGATGGGGAAACATCAAAAATTGAAGCAAAAAACTATTTTTTGCAGAAACTAGACAGTGTAGGTGTAAATTATTCAGAGAATATTATTGTACTTCCAAAAGATACAATTTATGGAATTATTAACAACTCAGTTGGTAATTTAAGAGGTAGGCCATCACATTCATCTGAGTTAGTTTCTCAAACACTTTTAGGGACAAGGGTAAAGATTTTAAAGAAGGAAGGTGAGTGGTATCTTATTCAAACTCCCGATGAATATATTTCATGGATTGATCATGGAGGGATATCAATTGTTTCAGAAAGTGATTATAATAATTACTATAAAAACCCATACATATTTAGTTCTGTTCAAGGTTTTGCTTATTCATCTATTGAGAAAGAAGCTGTTATTTCTGATCTAGTTGTTGGTTCTGTTTTGAATGTGACTGATAAAATTGGAGATTTTTATAAAATTGAATATCCTGATAAGAGAGTAGGTTGGGTAAATCAAACGGATATTTCTCCAATGTTTAATACTATTGATAAAACAACTTCAGATATAATAAATAATTCTAAACAATTCATTGGAGTTCCTTATTTATGGGGAGGAACATCTTCAAAAGGTTTTGATTGTTCAGGATTTACTAAAACAATTTACTTAATGAATGGACTTATAATACCAAGAGATGCATCTCAACAAATTAATGAAGGCTTGTTAGTTGATCAAAATAGAAATTGGGATAATCTTAATGAAGGTGATTTAATGTTTTTTGGATATTATAGGGATGGAAGAAGAAGAATTGACCATGTTGCAATATGGATTGGAGATGGTAAATTTATTCAAGCTTCAAAAAATGTAAGAATTAATTCTGTATACGACGATGATCCATTATATGATAAATATCATATGGAAAAATACATGGAGTCGAGAAGAATTATTGGGCATGAAACATTAGGTGTAAAAAAGTTATAACTTTTCAATATTTAATATTTTATCAATAAAATTTTTGGTGTTAAAGTCAACACCACCTGTTAATCTAAAGGCCTCATTACCACTCTTGTCAAATATTATAGTCGTTGGTAAACTGTATGCATTAAAATAAGATAAGTCACCATTAAGTTTAATAAAATTTAAATCAAATTTTCTTTTATTTAAAAAAGAATTTATCAATTTCAAATCTTCATTTGAAACTGCAATAATTTTAACATTAATATCATTGAACTTTTTTTTTACTTCTTCTAAACTCTCAAATTCTGCTATACAAGGCTTGCACCACGTTGCCCAGATATTTAGAATTAAAACATTCCCTTCTAAGTCATCTAAATTAAATGCATTACCATCAAGATCTATTAAAGCTGAGAAGTCATTAGCTTTTTTATTACTTGGAGTACTGCAGCTAATAATTGTTAAAAAAAGTAAAATGGATTTAAGTATTTTCATTTTTTACTATTTTTACTTAATTAAATAAAAGTAATGAAGAAAACATTATTTACAATATCAATGCTTGTAATATTCAATCTTGGATATTCTCAGTCATTCTACTCAAACTTAAAAGCTACAGGACTAACATGTGCTATGTGTTCATATTCAACACAAAAAAGCTTAGAAAAACTTGATTTCATTGAGTCAATAACCCCAGACTTAGAAGCTACATCATTTAAATTAGAATTTAAGGATGATGCCTTTGTTGATTTTGATTTAATTCAAGAGAAAGTTGAAGATGCTGGTTTTTTTGTTGGGTCAATTGAAATAGTTTTTAATGATAAATTAAAAACTGAAAATGATAAACATAATCTAATTAATGGAAATTTATTTCATTTTTTCTCTGATGCGGATATGGAAACTAATGTATTTACTTTAGTTGATAAGAAATTTATTAGAAAAAGTGAATACAAACTATTATCAGAAAAAACTTCACATGCTTGTTATGAAACAGGATTACATACTGCAACTTGTTGTTCAAAACATGAAAATTTAAAATCTAATAAAGTTTTTCATCTTAAAAGTAGTTTATAAACTATAATACTAAATGAGAATACTTTTTATTCTTTTCTTATTAATACATACTTATATTATCTCAGCTCAAGAGTTATATATTAACTCAGAACCAGCAAGCTTGATTCCAAAAGGAACAAAAGTTGTTAGGCTTACAAATTCTAATATTTTTCTTGATGGATCTAACATTATGGGAAGTATTAGTAATGCTTTTATTGTGACACCTTCTCTATCTTATGGTTTATCAAAAAAAATAATGGTAAGTGGAAGTTTTCAGTTTACTAATAAACCCTATGAGCAAGATATGATGCCCAATTTTGGTTTTAATGGATTTAAATTATATTCAAAACAAAGAATTCTAACTACTGATAAAGATAAGTATCATACCAGATTATCATCTTTTATAAAGTATTCATATCATGAAAATAAATTTATGAAAGATAACCTAGATCTAGAACTTCAAGATACTGGTTTTGAGTTAGGATTAATTGGAACTCAACTGATAAAAAAATTAGCAATATCTATTACAAGTGGTTTTACTAGAATTTCAAATATTGATGAAAAATTTACTCAAGGAACAACTGTAAAATGGCAAAAAACAAATGTAAATACCTTTAAAAATTCAATATCAGCTGGATACTTACTTTTTCCTAGAAAATATAAGTCATATAATCAAACAAATTTTAATATATATCTTGAATATATAACAAATACTATCATAACTAAAGATTTTCCATCTAGATATAATAAATTTTCATCAACTCTTGCTCCGGGGATACAGTTTATTTTGTTATCAAGGTCAAGATTAGATTTTAGTTATAAATTAAGAAATAGAGAAATGCCTGAAGAATTCTTAATAAAATTAACTTATATAATTTATTAATTATCCTTCAATCAGATAAGTTCCTTTATAAACTTTGAATCCATCATTTGACCAATATGCAAGTTTCGGATTATTCCCTTTTTTCTCTTTAATTGATGCGCATCCAACACTGCCATCTTTTCCTAAAGCAACAATCTTATCATTAAAGTCAATATTTTTTGTTCCTCCATTAATATCAATAATTCTTTGACACAACGCTTCACATGCTTCCTGAGGTGTTTTTCCATTTCGCATTTGTTCAACTACAAAAAAAGATCCACATGTTCTAAGTATTTCTTCACCTCTTCCAGTTGCTCCTGCAGCTCCCACTTCATTGTCTACATATAAACCTGCACCAATTATTGGTGAGTCACCAATTCTTCCTGGTATTTTATAAGCTAAACCACTAGTAGTTGTGATTCCTGCTACATTACTATCTTCATCAATACCAAGTACATTAATGGTTCCTGTTGTTCTTTTTTCATCATAATTATTATCAGAAGGAGGAAACCAGTCATCTTTTGATGATAAATTTTCTTTCCATCTTAACCATATTTTTCTTGCTTTCTCTGTCAATAAATTTTCGACTTTAAATCCATGAGCTCTTGCAAAATCTTGTGCTCCCTTACCTACAATATGAATATGGTCTGTCCTTTCCATAACAAGTCTAGCAACTGAACAAGGTGTTTTTATCCCCTCTAAAGCTGCAACTGAACCACAATTATGAGTAGGGCCATACATTATAGAAGCATCTAACTGAACAACTCCATGTTCATTTGGCAAGCCTCCGTATCCAACTGATGTATCTTCTGGATCTAATTCTGTGACATTAGATGAGACTTCAATAGCATCTAAGAGTTTTCCATTATTTGAAAGTATCTCCCATCCTGGTTTTAATACTTTCTCACCCCAAATCTCACCTCTACTACATAGAATAACAGGTCCTTTATTTTTTTTTTCTTTAGCTTCAATATTGGTAACTAATGGAACTGTAGCTCCAACAGCTGTTAAGTTCTTCAAAAATTTTCTTCTGCTATTCATAATTTCATTTGTTTTAATGTTTTAATATAATTTTTAATATATAAATTTTTTTCTTTGGATCTGTACTGCAGAATCCATCTTGGATGGGGTAGTGCAATAATTTCATCAAAGAATTTATACTCTTTGTTTAATATTTCAAAAAATTTTTGGTTTTTTCCTTTCCCAATTATTACACATATTTTATTTGAACCTATATTTTCTATTTGAAACCTAATCCATTTAACTATTTGATTTTTCCATTTATTAAATAAATCATTGTCATCATAATAGTTTAAGTTTTTACCATTGAATGTGAATCCATAAGGGCAAATACTTGAAATGAAAAATTTTTTATAAAACATTTTTGTTCCACCATAACCCTCTATCATTTCATATATGAATTTTGAACTCAGCTCTTTTTTTATATTAAAATCTGCATTTATTCCGCATTTTACTTTTAGATTATATGGATCAGTAAAAGGTATTCCTGTAATCCCACCTCCTAAACGACCTGGATTTATTCCAAAAAGAATAATTCTTTTTTTAGTATCATCGAAATATTTATTATAAAAATTCCTATAAACCTTCTTTACACTACTATTAGTATAAGGATCCAATACAGAAATATTATTTTTGGTAACTACTTTCCTAAGATTATCATAAAACTTAATAATCTTATCAGAAGTGTTCATATTAAATTAAAAAAAATTATTCTAGTGTTTTAGCAAATCTTTTTAAGTGCTCTTCAGGCATGGTATTTACTTCGAATGAAACAATAACATTATCCCAAAGCATATTCACGTTTGCAATTTTATTATCATTAGCATCAATGAAATATGTTAACCTCTCAATACTTGAATCCCATATGATAACTTCAGTTACTTCACTGTGGGCAAGATCTGCATTATAAGCTTCCATATCAATTTTTCCATCTTTTCTATATGCAAATGGATATTTAGCAGCTTTATTGAAATCAATAGTCCAATTACCATTTTCTCGAGGAATCATTGCGATTGCATATTTGCCAGCTCTCAAAGTTTTGTCACCTATTTTCACATCTGTAGAAAATTCTATTGTAGTTGGGCTATTAGCACCAGCTCTCCATAATTCTCCATAGGGAACTAAGTCACCAAAAATTTTTCTTCCCTTAATACCTGGTGTGGAATAACTTATGGTAATGTTAGTCATTCCCACATTTTGTGATACTGAAGCTTGTGGACTCGCAACTGGACTAAGGTATTGTCTAGCAGTTTGAGCATTCAATGCAAATGTTAAAAGAAATAAAATAAATGTAGTAGTTATATTTTTCATGTTTATTGTTTTTAATTATTCAATTATAATTTTTTTTTTTTAAATAGTTTATCAAATAATTTAATAAAATTAATCCCAAAGATTAGATGGGTAATAATTATTATCTATTAGTTTTTTAATTTTTCTTTTTACTATCTCACTATCTTCTTTATACGTTACACCAAACCATTTCTCATCTGTTGAATCAATGTAGATATTTTCTCTACCTATAATTTCTGGTAATAAAAATTCATTTTTTAATTCATTAATATTTTCATTTAAAAACAAATCAAATTTTATGTTTAATAAATTAAAAATAGATTTTTGAAATCCGAATAAATTCATTGATACACTAGTTCCAATTTTGTGATAAACTTTCTTATTATTATAATTTCCTACTACAATATCACCTTTACTCATCAAATCATGTGTCTCTTCAATATCAATTAATTTATTTCCATTTTTAATGCATATACCCCTAGAAACTCCTCCATTTTCTGAAAGTGTATTTTCAATAAGATAGGATATTGTTGAAACCTGAATATTATTTTTTTCAATATAATATAGGGAATCATATGCTTTTTTAAATGCTCCTGACCCATAAAAATCGTCTGCATTTATAGTTATAAATGATTCATCAATTACATTTTCACAACAAAGAATAGCATGTCCTGTACCCCATGGTTTTTCCCTATCAGTTGGTAATTTAAATTCTTTAAGACCATAGTTAGGGTCTTGAATAACTATTTCAAGTGAAATGTTTTTAAGTTTTGAAAATATTTTGGTGTATTTATCTTTAAAATAACTTTCTATTTTAGGTGATGATAGAATGACTATTTTATTAAAACCTACTTTTATTGAATCATAAATTGAGTAGTCTAGGATTGATTCGTTATTAGGACCGAAACTCTCGACCTGTTTTAAACCACCATAACGACTGCCCATTCCTCCAGCCATTATAATGACAGATCTATCCATGAATCTATTGTTTTGTAATTAAATAAGTACCTCTAATCTGGCTATTCCAACCGCCTCCTTGCGCGAAAAACTCTCCATTTAATATGTAAGGATCTGATCTAAATCTAGCTTCGTGGAATTTTGTTCCAGGTCTCCATCTAACAGTTGGCCAGCTATTACAAGGATTTCTCCATCCACTTCCGGTGCCCTCACAATCAGTGTATTCTCCACCATTTACTTCAAATGAAGTTTCCATGAATTCTACCCAACCATATTTGTCAATAGTTCCTGATACAACAAATGTGGTATTTGACTCATCGAAGGCACTTATCCCTTGAAAAGAACATCCGTTAGAAGTAATTACAGATAAAGTCATATTATGAACTTGTCCTGATGCAGATGAACCAGAAAAATCCATTCTTCCTTTCCAAGTTCCAATCATTTGAGTTGATGCATCATTACAGTTAATTGTATTTTCAGGTTCTTTACATCTGTAAGTGCTACTCGCTAAGAATATAAATAAGAAAGTAGTTAATGATTTCATAAATCAAAAATAATAAAAATTGATTTTAATATTTAAATTTTATACGGAGTTAGATGACGATAGTTTTAAAAAATTGTATTCAAAAAATTAATTCGTATCAAAAATATAAATAACTATATTTAAAAACTTATGAATATATCAAATCTGGATTGGACTATAATTTTTTTCTTTTTTATTATTTTCATAATAATAGGTTTTATTAATTTAAAAAAATCCGGAGAAAGTAGTAAAGAGTTTTTTTTATCGGGTAGAAATATGCCATGGTGGCTTCTTGGGATTTCTATGGTTGCAACCACCTTTTCTGCTGATACACCTAATCTAGTCACAAATATTGTTAGAGAAGATGGTATTTCAGGTAATTGGGTATGGTGGGCATTTCTAATAACTGGTATGATGACAGTTTTTTTCTATGCAAAACTTTGGAGAAGATCAAAAGTATTAACTGATTTAGAATTTTATGAATTAAGGTATTCTGGTAAAGCAGCTACCTTCTTGAGAGCATTTAGAGCAATATATCTTGGTGTTTTTTTTAATGTTATGATAATGGCTACTGTTTGTTTAGCGGGAATCAAAATTGGAGGGATATTATTAGGTTTATCTCCTTTTGAATGTGTTTTTTATTCATCTTTAATAACTGTAATTTATAGTTCTCTAGGAGGTTTGAGAAGTGTAATTGTAACAGATTTAATTCAATTCATTCTAGCAATGATAGGTTCAGTTTGGGCATGTTTATATGTTTTAAACCTTAATGAAATCGGTGGTTTAAATCAGTTATTTTCTCATGTGAATGTTATTGATAAAATAAATTTTCTGCCGGATTTTAATGATAAAGAGAATCTTATTACAATTTTTATTATTCCTATTGCAGTACAGTGGTGGGCAGTTTGGTATCCTGGTGCAGAGCCTGGAGGCGGAGGATATATAGCACAAAGGATGTTATCTGCAAAAGATGAAAAAAATGCAGTTTATGCAACATTGCTGTTTAACGTAGCACATTATGCTTTAAGACCTTGGCCATGGATAATTATTGCACTATCATCTTTAATCATTTACCCATCTTTAGTTGATATTTCATCTGCATTTCCAAATGTTGATAAATCAATTATAGGTAATGATATTGCTTATCCGGCAATGTTATCTCTTCTTCCAACAGGTCTTTTGGGTTTAGTTCTTGCTTCTTTAATTGCGGCGTATATGAGTACAATATCTAGTCATTTAAACTGGGGTGCATCTTATATATCTATTGATTTTTATAAGAGGTTTATAAACGTAAATGCTTCTGAAAAGCAAGTTGTATTCATTGGAAGAATATCTACTATTATGTTAATGATTTTTGCTGGATTTGTTGCTTTAAGACTATCTGACGCGTTAGATGCTTTTCAAATCCTGTTGCAAATAGGAGCTGGAACAGGTTCAATTTTCTTACTGAGATGGTTTTGGTGGAGGGTAAATGCATATAGTGAAATTACTGGTATGGTTATATCTTTTTTATTAGCAATTTATTTTCAGTGGTTTCATGAAGAAATTACTGGTCAAAACCTAAAACCATATATAGAACTTTTATTAAGCATATCAATTACTACTATATCTTGGATTTTAGTTACCTTGATTACTAAACCAACAGATAATGATAAATTACTATCATTTTATAAAAAAATAAAACCTTATGGAATTGGTTGGAAATCTTTCAAATTATTAAATAATATTTCTTTATCTCAAGAAGATAGTAAATCTTCAATGAATGACCTTCTTCTTCTATTTTTAGGTATTTTGGCGGTTTATTTTTGTTTATTTGGCTTTGGATATATTATTTTTGATCAAAACTTAATTGGAGTTTTTATGTTAACAATCTCTTTTATATCTGCTTTTTTTGCAAATTATATTATGAAAAATATCTATAATAACTAATATAATTTTGATATATATATATAATTCAAAATATATAAATAATAACCTTTTAATAAAATCTCCGTATATTAGTTAATGCTTTTTAAGCATATTAATAATATTATTAACCAAACGATCAAATATGAATACGTTAAATTTTATTTTAGGAGCAAGTTTGGCACCAGGAGATTTTACTGGTTTCACTTTCTTCATAGGATCTGTTTCTATGTTAGCTGCTACTGTGTTCTTTTTAGTACAACACGGTCAAGTAGACAAGAAATTTAAAGATTCGATGCTTGTTGCTGCACTTATTACTGGTATTGCAGCTGTACATTACTATTATATGAGAGACCAGTGGGCTGAAGGTTTAGGTTCACCTACTGAGCTTAGATATATAGATTGGATTCTTACTGTACCTCTTATGGTAGTAGAGTTTGCTCTACTTACAGGTGTAGGTATGGGAAAATTATTTTTGGCTTCTGTTGTTATGTTAGTTACTGGTTATCTGGGTGAGTCTGGATTAGCTCCAGTTCTTCCTGCTGATTTAGGTTGGGGACTGATTGCTGGTTTAGCATACTTCTGGATGGCTTACGAAGTAGGTTGTTTGACTCTTGTCGGCGGACCAACTGGTGAGACAGGAGCTGCATTAGCAAAAGCTGGTGGAAAAATTCCTGAAGCAGGTAAAATGCTACAGAGATTTGTCCTTGTTGGATGGGCTATTTATCCTATTGGATATATGATGGGAACTGACGGATGGTATTCTGGTTTAGTTGCTGGTATTCCATTTAACATGGATGTTGTTTATAATATAGGTGATGCAATCAATAAGATTGGATTCGGTATGGCTGTATGGTATGCTGCCAAATAAATAATTATATTCAATAAAATTAAAGGTGAGGTTTTCCTCACCTTTTTTTTTATATTAACCTATGGTTTCAACAGAAAATTATATTCTTCCCGCCAAAATTGTAGGATTAATTTTCTCTTTATCTCTTATTTTTTTTGATGTAGGTGATTCTTATTCTAGTATTATATTTATTTTGATAATGCTTACTATTGGAATTCCTCATGGTTCTGTAGATCATATTATTGCTTTTATAAATCCTAATTCAAGGAGATTTAGCAGTAGATTTAGTTTCTTTTCTATCTATTTAGTTTTAATTGCTTTAAATATTTTAGTATGGGTGCTTTCTCCTTTTTTGGGACTTTTTATATTCCTATTAGTCTCATGTTACCATTTTGGAGAAACTCAAGTTATAGGATATAATTCAACTGATAACAGGTTATTAAATTTTGTTATCGGTGCTAATATTTTGTTATCTCTTTTTCTTAACAATATTTTTGAGTTACAAGAGATACTCGTTGATTTTACTTTTTTTAGTTCCTTAAACCTCTCATCATTTGAAAATATATTTTTCTTATTAATATCTGTGGCTGTGCTTATGATGTCAGTAGTATATTTTGATATTAGAAGAAAAGTTCCTTTGTATGCAGAGCTTTCTATTCTTTATTTAATATTTTACCATACTGATATATTAACCTCATTTTCAATATTTTTTGGTTTTTCTCATTCTTTACCGATGTTATTAATGGAATATCAAGAGATGAAAGAAAAAAGTTTTTTTAGATTTTATCTTAAGACATTGCCTTTCACTTTACTTGCAGTCGTTTTCGGACTAGTTCTTTATTATTTTAATAATAATATTTTGACAACCGATAACTTGATTTTATTTGTTTTTATAATAATATCAAGTCTTACATTGCCTCACGTATTTATTATGAAAGATTTTGTAAATGATAAGTAATAATGGATATTGATTATTCAATAACTTTTATGTCTAATGATTGGATTATTGCCAATTCTTTGTCTTTGGTATATTTAATTACTTGTTTATTAATCGGAAAATATTCTTCAAAAGATTTTATGAAGAAATTTGCTATTGTTTTTGTCTATTTTTTTATAGTAATGTATATACTATTCCATTATTTTCATTTTGTTGATGGGACGTGGAGTTTAAATAAAAGGCTTCCACTTCATCTATGCGGTATATCATCTATGATAACTTGTGTAATTCTATTTGTTGACAAAAAACAATTTTTATTTGAATTTTTATTTTATGCAGGGATTTTGGGAGGTTTAAATGCTTTAATAACTCCATTAATTGATAATTATACAGGTAAAAATTTTTTTTATTTTGAATACTTTTATAGTCATACCTCTATAATTATTCTTCCTTTATATATGTACTATTACATGGATATGAGACTATCTAAATACTCTTGGTTAAAATCATTCATATTTATAAATGTACTCCTGATTATTATTATGCCAATTGATTTTATGATTGATGCTAATTATATGTATTTAAAATATCCTCCAGCTGTAGATCATCCATTTGTTTCTGGTGGGTGGCCATATTATCTTGTTAATTTAGAATTCGTAGTGTTTTTTCTCCTTTATTTCACTTATCATCTATTTAATTCACCAATTTTGAGGAACAAATTAAAAAACTAAACGTTTTATTCTTATGCAATTTGGTTTTTTAAAAGATAATGAACCTAGAGTTTCTATAACTCCTTCTACTTTAGAAAAATTTATTTCACTGGGACATAAAGTTTCTATAGAAAAAAATGCCGGTATTTTATCTGGATTTTCTGATTCAAGATATAATAATGCTAAGTTCTATTCAAGAAAAGAATTAATTAAAAATAGCAATGTTATTTTATCTGTAAACTCTTCTAGTTTTGGTATGCTCAATGACTATAAAGGTAAAGTTCTCATATCAAATTTTAGTGTTGACCAAAATAGAGAAGAATTAAAAAAAGAAATTAAAAAAAATAAAATTCTTGCATACGATCTTTCAATGATTCCAAGAACTACAATAGCTCAGAGCATGGATATATTGTCCTCTATGGCAGGATTATCTGGATATAAAGCAATTATAAAGGCTGCAGAATTATTGCCAAAAATATTTCCAATGACCATAACTGCTGCAGGGAGTATAAAACCTGTGAAAGTAGTAGTTATAGGTGCAGGAGTTGCTGGATTACAGGCTATAGCTACGGCTAAAAGACTTGGTGCAATAGTAGAAGCATCTGATCCACGACAAGCTGCAAAGGAAGAAGTTTTAAGTTTAGGTGCAAAGTTTATAGAAGTTGATGGAGCTGTGGAAGATAAAACTGCTGGTGGATATGCTGTTAAGCAATCAAAAGAGTATTTAGAAAAACAGAAAGAAGAAGTTTCAAAAAGATTAGTTCAGGCAGATGTTGTAATAACTACTGCTCAAGTATTTGGATCAAAATCACCAGTCTTAATTTCTAAAGATATTGTTGAAAAAATGAATTCTGGAACAGTGATAATAGATTTAGCTTCTTCTACTGGTGGAAATTGTGAATTGACAGAAGATTCTAAAATAGTAGATTATAATGGTATTAAAATTGTAGGTAATTCTTATCTAGCATCTGAACTATCTTATGATGCAAGTAATCTTTTCTCTAATAATGTTTATAATTTCATTAATTATATCATTAAGGATAACGAATTTATTCATGATGATGATGATATTTTAAAAAATTGTAAAATTTAATTATGAATGAAATATTAAGTTTTTTAATTGATAATGAGATATTAATTTATCTTCTACTCTTCACGATTTTATTAGGTTTTGAGGTAATTTCAAAGGTTCCTTCAGTTCTTCATACACCACTTATGTCTGGAGCAAATGCAATAAGTGGAATTGTTATTTTAGGTGCAATAATTCTAATAAGAACAACAGAGACAGATAATTATTTTACTCTAATTCTTGCTAGTATAGCATTATTTGTCGGTTCTATTAATGTTTTTGGGGGTTTTTTTGTTACAAATAGAATGCTTGAGATGTTTAATAAAAAGAAGAAAGGATAATGGAAAAGTTTTTATTTTTACTTTCTGCTTTTTTATTGGTTTGGGGTTTGAGACTGCAGAGTGATCCTGCTTCTGCTAGTAAGGGAAACAAATTTGCAGCTTTAGGTATGTTAATTGCAATTTTTTCAGCAGTAATTATGCCTCTAGAAAACTCTAAATCAAATTTAATTTGGATTATTATACCTTTATCAGTTTCTGCTACACTAGGTTATATAATAGCGAAAAAAATTGAGATGACATCAATGCCTCAGATGGTTTCAATTTTTAATGGTTTAGGAGGACTAAGCGCAGTTTTACTGTCTTTTACAGAGATAAATAAATGGATTATTTTTCCAGATGCATATGAAATTATAGTAGTGGTTGTTCTATTATCTAGTCTATTTATTGGTTCTGTTGCTTTTACAGGAAGTTTACTCGCTTTTGCAAAACTTGATGGGTATAAGTGGTCAGAAAAATTAACTCTTCCTTTTCAACATATAATAAATATCGTTTTTATTTTTATGATTCTAGTTTGTTCATACTTATTTATCTCAAGCTCAGATGTTACTTATTTATATTTAATAATATTTCTATCATTTGTTTATGGTATATTTTTTGTTGCTCCAATTGGTGGAGCAGACATGCCAGTTGTTATTTCACTTTTAAATTCATTTACTGGAATTACGGCAGCTCTTACGGGTATAATTTTTGGAAATATAGTTATGCTCCTTGGTGGAATATTAGTTGGTGCAGCTGGAACCATTTTAACACTATTAATGTGTAATGCCATGAATAGATCCCTATTAAATGTAATAATAGGAGGTTTTTCTTCAAGTGGTCCTTCTAATGAAAATAAGGAACAAGGTGATATTAAAGAAATATCAGATTCTGATTTTGCTGTTCAATTATTTTATTCTAATAAAGTTATCATTGTTCCTGGTTATGGTTTGGCAGTTGCTCAAGCACAAAAATTATGTAAAGAAATTCAGGAATCATTAGAAGCAAACGATGTGGAGGTTAAGTATGCAATACATCCAGTTGCTGGAAGAATGCCTGGACATATGAATGTATTATTAGCTGAGGCAGATGTTGATTACTCTAAATTAATCGAATTAGATCAAGCCAACGAAGAATTTAAATCTACTGATGTTGCTGTAATAATAGGAGCAAACGATGTTGTTAATCCGGATGCTATTGATGATTCATCCAGTCCTTTATATGGTATGCCAATTCTGAAAGTATGGGAATCAATATCAACTGTAGTTCTGAAGAGAAGTATGTCAGCAGGATATGCTGGTGTTCAAAATCCTTTATTTTTTAAGAAAAATAATAAAATGTATTTTGGAGATGCAAAGGAAAGTCTTCAAAGATTATCATCAGAGCTTAAAAATCTCTAGAAAAAATTTTTTAAATTGAACTATGACTAAAAGTTCAATTTTTTTTCTTTTTTTATTATTATCCTCTTGCAACATATCTCAAAATGATACTCCTAATATTATTTTATTTTTTTATGATGATTTAGGTTATGGTGAATTAGGAGTATATGGTCAAAAAATAATTGAAACAAAGAATATTGATAATCTTGCAAATAATGGGTTAAAGTTTACTAATTTTTATTCTGGATCACCAGTATGTGCTCCTTCTCGAAGTATTTTACTTACTGGTTTACATGGTGGTCACACTAAAATTAGAGGTAATCATGAGTATGGAAGTAGGGGAGATGTATGGGATTATCATAAGATGTCTGAAGACCCAAACTTAGAGGGTCAGTATCCTATAGGTAAATCAGCATTAATATTTCCAAAACTTTTGAAGGGTGTAGGATATAGTAATGGAATGGTTGGGAAGTGGGGGTTAGGTCCGCCAAATTCTACATCTATTCCAACAGAAATGGGTTTTGATTATTTCTATGGATATAATTGTCAAAGAATGGCTCATAATCTTTATCCACCTCATTTATGGGAAAATGAAAATAGAGATTTACTGAATAATGAGGTCATATCACCTAGATTAAAACTTCAAGCAGGTGAGGATCCATATGATGAGAAAAATTATAAAGTTTTTAATCAAAATGATTATGCTCCTGATAAAATGCACGTTAGAGCACAGGAATTTATTGAAAATAATAAGGATAACCCATTCTTTCTTTATTATGCAAGCCCAATACCTCATGCTCCTTTACAGGCCCCACAATATTTAGTAGACAAGTACAGGCAAATAATTGGGGACGAAGAACCTTATTTAGGTGATAAAGGATATTTTCCAACTAGGTATCCAAGAGCAACTTATGCTGCTATGATAGAATATATAGATATCCAAGTTGGTGAAATTATAGAGCAGCTAAAAAGATTAAATATTTATGATAATACTATCATTTTAATTACCAGTGATAATGGTCCAACATATGCTGGAGGTGTTGATTTTGAATATTTTAATAGTACTGGCTTATTTCAAAATGATCCTAAGAGAATGAAGGGTTATACTTATGAAGGTGGAGTAAGAGTACCTTTTATTGTTTCTTGGCCGGATAAAATTAAAAATTCTAGAACTGTAGATGATGTATCTATTTCATATGATATTTTTCCAACAATAAGTGAATTATCTGGAGTAAATGACCTATATGATTACTCTACAGATGGAGTTAGTCTAGTAGATATATTTATAGATGAAGGTAAAATTTTAGAAAGAGACTACATTTACTGGGAATTTCCTTCCTACGGAGGTCAGCAAGCAGCTAGATTAGGAGACTATAAAGCTATTTTAAAAGATATAAAGAAAGGAAATAAGAAAATTGAATTATATAATATCTCTGATGACTTGAAGGAGCAAAATGATATTTCATCTGAGTATCCAGAAATAATAAAAAAATTTAAAGATATTTTTAAAAAGGAACACGTAAAATCTGATATTAAAAGATTTGAAATGGGCTATATTGATGAAATTAAAAAACCTTAAAAATGAATAAAATAAACAGAAGAAATTTTATTAAAAAAACATCTTTATCTGGAGCAGCTATTGCAACAGCATCAGCTTTATCTTCTTCTAAGTATGTAGAGAGAGATAAGAAGTCTCAGTATATGGGAGATTTTGCTGCACCAAAGCTTGATAAAGTTAGACTTGCCTTCATAGGTGTTGGTGCAAGAGGTACCGGTCATGCTAAACAATTTGCATCAATAGAAGGAACAGAGGTAGTCGCAATATGTGATTTATACAAGGATTTAGCAGAAAGATCTAAAAGATTATGTTTAGAAGCCGATAATCAAAGACATAAGAATTTAAAATTATATCATACTAATGAAAATGATTGGATAAAAATGATTGAAGATACTAGGCCTGATGCTGTATTTATTTCCACAAATTGGGATAATCATGCTCCTATGGTAATAAAGGCTATGGAATTAGGATCTCATGCTTTTGTAGAGGTTCCTATGGCAACTAATTTGAAAGATCTATGGGATATTATAGATACATCTGAAAAAACCCGAAAACACTGCATGATGATGGAAAATGTGAATTATGGACGTGATGAACTTATGTTTTTAAATATGTGTAGGAAAGGGTATATAGGTGATTTTCTTCATGCTGAGGCAGCTTATATTCATGAACTTAGATTTCAGATGGAAGAGCAAGAAAGAGGAACAGGTTCATGGAGAACACATCATTATGCAAAAAGTAAAGGAAATTTATATCCGACTCATGGTTTAGGTCCAGTAGCTCAGTATATGAATCTAGGTAGAGGAGATGATAATTTTAAGTCACTAGTCTCTTACTCAACACCTGCACTCGGAAGGAAGTTATACGCAGAAAAAAATTACTCGTCCGATCATAAGTGGAATGGACTTGAATACAATAATGGTGATTTAAATACATCTATTATTAAGACCTCAATGGGAAGAACAATCATGGTTCAGTGGGATGAAACAAGTCCAAGACCTTACTCAAGACATAATTTAATACAAGGAACTAAAGGTATTCTTGCAGGTTTTCCTACAAGAGTAGCTTTGGATGGAGGTGTAGAGGGAATTACAAAAAACCATCATTCTTGGGCTAAAGGAAATGCCCTAGAAAAATTATATGAAAAATATGACCATCCACTTTACAAAAGAATAGGTGAGGAGGCAAGGAGAATGGGGGGTCATGGAGGAATGGATTTTATTATGAGATTCCGTATCATAGAATGTCTAAGACAAGGAACGCCTCTCGATCAAAATGTATATGAGGGTTGTTTTTGGAGTGCAGTCACACCATTAAGTGCAGAATCTATACTTAATGATGGAGCACCTCAAAAATTTCCAGATTTTACTAGAGGAAACTGGAAATCAACTAATCAACTAGATATTATATCTTAATTATTTGCTCCAATAATTGGGGGAGAATTCATATTATCTAGTTCAATTTTTAAACTTGGAATTTTTCCAACAATTATATTCAGTTCAACTTCTAACTTATCAAGCATACTATTAGCAATACTTAAGCTTTGCTTATGTTGCCCAGTTGGTCCATAAGTAGAAGTTATCCCTCTGTATGCATTTCCAATATAAGTACTTACTGTAGGATCATTTTTTACTCCAACCTCAGACTTAGCTGAATTACCGAAGATTTTTTTAGATAATTGGCTTAATTCTTCTTCGATGCTAAATAAACTATTACTCAGATTATTGTTTATAGATTTAGATCTACTTAATGATAATCTCATTGCCTTAATCATGTTTATATTTTTGTTTAATTTATCAGTAAATAAAGACTGTCTATTTTGAGTAGCGATCATATTCTGGGCATGATCATTATATTCAGTATAACCCATACCCTGAAGAGTTCCTCTTTCTAGATCAATTACATTGAAAGTTATAGGGTCATCAAGATCTACAGACATACCCTCACTTTCTTTTACAAGAGTTGCTGTATATGATCCTGGAGAAGCAAGTTGACCAGAATTATACCAACCTCTTCTACCTCCCCCTCTTGGAAGTCTATCAGGATTTATTGCAGTTGCACTAGAATGTCTTAAATTCCATGCAACTCTATTTAACCCTTTTGACCTAGGAGCGGAAATCTTATTAATAATATCACCATTCATATTTTTAACAACAATATAAATTTTCGTAGTCTCTTCTCTTCCTTCTTTTTCAATAGCGTCCCAATCAATACCAGGAATTTCTTGACCTTTTTTTATCATTTCTTTTTCCTTTTTTACCCTTGATGATTTCATAGAAGGGTAGGATTTAGAAAGATGGTAGGTAAATACTGCACCAAAATCTGGATTTTGAGCAAAGTAATAGTCTCCACCTGTATTTCCTATAGTACTTTTAGGTAAATACCATAAAGCATCTCTAGAATTGAATAATTTTCCCTCTTTTGATAAATTTTCAGAAGTCATTTCTCTTAATGCTGAGTAGTCATCTAATACATAAAAACCTCTTCCAAAAGACGCTCCAACTAAGTCATTTTCTCTTTTTTGAATAGTTATATCTCTAAATGAAATTGTTGGTGCTCCAGGAACTTTATTCCAGCTTTTTCCTCCGTTAATTGTAACATATATAGCTGTTTCAGTTGCACAAAACATTAAATCTTTAGCAACATGGTCTTGAACTAATCTCCAAACCAAATTTCTCTTTGGAAGATTACCCGATATTGAAGTCCATGTTTCTCCAAGATCTGTACTTTTATATAGATAAGGATTAAAGTCTCCTTCCTTATGATTGTCTAATGATACATAAACTGTATTAGCATCAAAATTATCTGCTTTGATATCATTTACAAATGTTCTAGCTGGAAGTCCTAATTTAGTAACGGGAATTTTCTTCCAGGTTTCTCCACCGTTTGTAGTAACCTGAATAATTCCATCGTCAGTTCCAGCATATATAACACCTTCTCTGGCAGGAGATTCTGAAATAGATGTTATAGTATTATAATTTGACATTGCTTTAACATCCCAAGAGTTGTCCCATCCATGTCTTCTTCCCATAATTGGAAGATCTAATCTCTCTTCATCTCTTGTAAGATCACCAGATATAGGTTCCCAACTATCACCTCTATTCTCTGATTTCCATACTCTTTGTGAAGCAAAGAATAATCTTTCAGGTTTATGAGGACTAACTAGTATTGGTGAATCCCAATTCCACCTTTCATATTTTTCACCTTCTCTAGGTTGAGGTTGAATTAGAACAGCTTCACCAGTTTTAAGATCAACTCTATGTAATACCCCCTGTTGAAATTCTCCGTAAACGATGTCATTGAATACTGGGTCAGTAGCAGTTTGATGGCCATCAGCACCTAAAATTTTATACCAGTGTGCATTTCTTATACCTTGCCTCTCATCAGTTCTTGATGGGCCGCCTGCGGAGCCATTATCTTGTGTTCCACCAAAAATGTGATAAAATGGATATGCATTATTTACAGCTACTTTATAAAATTGAGTAATTGGAAGGTTTTTATGGTATTTCCATGTTTCAGCTAAATCAAAGGATTCATAAATACCAGCATCAGTTCCAACTAATAAATAATTAGGGTCATTATCTCTAAATGCAATAGAGTGGTTATCTGAGTGCTTATCTCTTTCTTGTAATTGAACAAAAGTTTTACCACCATCTTCTGATGTTAATATTCTAACATTCATCAAATAAAGCCTGTCGAATTTGTGAGGACTAGCATAAAGTTCCTGATAATAGTGAGGTCCTGTTGCTCCTGAAACAGTATTTGACATTTTTTTCCAAGATGAACCCCTGTCAATAGACCTGTAAACAGCACCCTTTGTCCTTTCCAATTCAATAGCAGCATAAATTACGTCAGGTTTTTGAGGTGATATTGCTATACCAATTTTACCTTTATTAGATCCTGGTAAACCAGACTTGAGTTCTGTCCAAGTCTCACCACCGTCTTCAGATCTATGCAATCCAGATTCTGGACCACCGCCCATCAGAGCAGCAACAGTTCTATGTCTTTGCCATGTAGCAGCATATAATCTATCAGGATTTCTTGGATCAATTAAAATATCAGTAACTCCTGTCCATTCGCCACCTCCTAAAACTTTTTTCCAGTTTTTTCCTCCGTCAGTAGTTTTATATAATCCTCTTTCACCGCCAGAACTCCATAGTGGACCCTGAGAAGCTACCCATACGACATCAGAATTATCTGGGTGAACTATAATTTTTGAAATATGTTCTGATTTTCTCAGTCCCATATTTTTCCAAGACTTGCCACCATTTTCACTTTTAAATACACCATCACCGTATGCAACATGTCTACCTCCAACATTCTCCCCAGTACCAAGCCAAACTATTGAAGGATCATTAGGGTCAATTGTAACACAACCTGTTGAATATGTTGATTCATTATCGAATATAGGTGTGTATGTAGTTCCTGAATTTATAGTTTTCCATACACCACTAGATCCAGTGGCTACATACCAAACATTATTATTTTCAGGATGAATAGCGATATCTGCAATTCTACCAGATAAAAATGCTGGGCCAACGTTTCTAAGTTTTAGAGCTGATAATGATAATTTAGACTCTTTTGGTTGAGTATTTGATGTTTGACTACTTCTTCTTCTTTGAGAATTTACGTCAAAAACAAATAAAGTTATTAGGGTTAATAAAATAAATTTTTTCATGGGTTTAATGGGTTTAGTTTGAAAAAATAGGGACATTAATTTATTAAATTTTTTTTAAATATTTCTCAAAATATTGAAACATTAAAAAAAAATGTATAATATTTAATTATGGAATTAATATCAGATCAACAATTAACATCGGTTTTTCAGGTAGTTATAGGGCTATCAGTACTGAGAGTATGGACTATGAATTTTAACAAACCAACTCAATGGAGAGGTGGTGGTGCGCAGAATATGAAAGAGGAATTTACTGTATATGGATTACCTGAATGGATGGTTTATTTAGTTGGAACTTTGAAAGTTGTTTTTTCAGTAGGTCTGATTGCTGGTTTATGGTTTCCAGAGCTAGTTAAGTTTTCAGCCTCAGGTATCGCAATTTTTATGTTTTTTGCTATTTTAATGCATGTTAAAATAAAAGATCCAATAAAAAAATCAGTTCCTGCCTTGACATTTATGATTTTATCCTTGTTAATTATTTTTCTTGAAAATTAA
>CACOFQ010000006.1 GCA_902626505.1 uncultured Marinoscillum sp. | reverse complement strand
CTTTCTTTGTCCCTCAGCAAATATAGTATCAAAAGCTAGAGATGTTTTTCCAGATCCAGAAACCCCAGAAATAACTACAAATTTATTTCTAGGTATCTTAATGGATATATTTTTTAGATTATTTACCCTTGCATTTTTAATAATTATTTCCTTAGGCTCGGACATGTTTTTGAAATTAACTTATCAATATTTATATTTATAAAAAATATTACCAACAAAACAACACAATATGATATAGACCTCTACGTTACTAATTTATATTAATTTATTATGTTAAAAACGGAATTAAGTGATAGTTGTTTAATATCACTTTACACAAAAGGTAACGAGGAGGCAATGTCGACCCTAATTGATAGGCATAAATCCAGAATATTTACAACAATTTATTTGATTGTTAAGGACAGATACATTGCAGAAGATATACTTCAAGATGTTTTCATTAAAACAATAAATATCTTAAAACAAAAAAAATATAATGAACAAGGCAAGTTTCTGCCTTGGATTTTAAGGATAGCGCATAATCAAGCTATCGACCATTTTAGAAAAGAAAAAAGAAATCCTAAAATTACTCTAGCTGATGGCTCAGATATTTTTAATTGTTTGAAGTTTTCTGAAGAAAACACAACATCAGAAAACCTATCCAAACACTCAAAAAAATATCTCAAAAAAATTATTGAAGACCTTCCAGATAAACAAAAACAAGTCTTAATCATGAGACATTATATGGATATGAGTTTTCAAGAAATTGCCGAAGCGACAAATGTAAGTATAAACACAGCCTTAGGTAGAATGAGGTATGCTTTAATTGCATTAAGAAAAAAAATCAAACCAAAACAAATAGCCTATGATTAAAACCTCTACTAATTATGACATGGTAAAATATGTCTACAACGAATTAGAAGAAAACAAAGAACCAAAATTCAAAATTAATACTTACTTAGATCCTTCTTTAGAAAAAGAAGTTGAAGCTTTTTTTGAAGTGAAAGAGGCGTTAGACTCTTATTTTGAAAAACCTTCTGAAGGTGTTATAAATAAAATCAAAGATTATTCCTTGATGAAATAAATTAACTAAGTAATTATTTATAATATTTATTTAATACTGATTTTCTTCCAACCTTTAATGTTATTGGGTCATTATTAATATTCCAAGCTCTAGCGGGTGATCTTTCGCGGCCATAAAAGATAATTTGAAGGTGTAATTTGTTCCAAAGAGATTTGGGAAAAAGTCTTTTTGCGTCTTTTTCCGTTTGAACAACATTTTTACCTGAAGACAAGCCCCACCTAAACATAAGTCTATGGATATGGGTATCAACAGGAAAAGAAGGTGTCCCAAAAGCTTGAGAAACCACTACACTCGCTGTTTTATGGCCAACAGAAGGAAGAGATTCTAAAGCTTCGATATCATTTGGAACTTTTCCATTAAACTTCTCAATGAGAATTTTAGACAACCCATAAATACCTTTTGATTTCATAGGAGATAAACCTACTGGTTTTATTATGTTTCTTATTTGATTGACAGTTAGTTTAACCATGTCATATGGATTATCTGCTTTTTCAAACAATATAGGAGTAATCTTGTTAACACCTATGTCAGTGCTTTGAGCAGAGAGTAAAACAGCTATCAATAAAGTATATGGGTCTTTATGGTCTAAGGGAACTGGGGTTTTTGGATATAACCTCTCAAGCTCATTAACTATAAACAATACTTTTTCTTTTTTTAGCATCCTAAAGTGGATTATAATTAGAATTATAAAATATATTTTTATAATCATCTTCTTTTAATAGTTCCTCTAAGGTATATGTGCTATTCTTCATATAAGATGATACTATCTTCCAGCCCAGCCACCTGCCCACTCTCCCAGGAACCGATTCAGCTATTTCAAAAGTGCTTGGTCTTTCGGAAATATATTTTTGTTTTATTTGATCAGACTCTTGAAATAAAAGTTCATTCTGTAAAAAAAAACTATAAATGAATGTTTCGTTGTTTTCTAAAAGATTAAACTCATCCTCAGTATAACCTAAAACAACTCGTTCGGGTGAACATTTTAAAAGCTCATTTACGACATAATATAATTTTCCAAAAGATATTATTTCGTTTATCATAGTTTTGTCTAATTCATTAATAAAGTTGTATTGTGAAAGGTATGTTGTTAAAATAGTTGAATTTAAATATTCTGGTGTATACCTATCAAGTATATAAGAAGGTAAGTCTCTTGGTTTAAACTTATTGTTCTTATCTAAAAAATATTCCAATCCAACGGTTATATTATTTCCTTCAACCACTATATCATTATAAAAACCCGACATTATTATGTTTAATTTAGGTGTAAGTTTTAAGTTGCTTTGTGAATTAAAAAGATCAATAGAATTATCAAAATCATTAAATAACAGCTCAGGTGTAGTAAACCTATCGATTACATCCTCGTATAGACTGTCAAAATATATATTATCAATTAGAGAAAATAACGATTCTTTTTTCTCATTAAAACTCAACGAATCATTAACCTCATAAAAAGAAAATAAGGCTTCTTTATTGGCAAAGACAAACCTTGAAAAATCATTTACTTTATTAATATTATAAATTGTATCAATATAATTTACAAGCTTAATGTTACTAGGATACTTATTACTAACATTACAATTATTACCTGCACAAGAAATCAACAAAAGGGCAATAATGAAATTAATTAATTTCACTTTTTAGTTTGAATTATTTGTCTGTTTGAATCAAGGAACACGTAATCTTTGATGGCAATATTATTGTCTTTCTCTATTTTAACCCACCTTCTATGTTTTATAAACCACTTATATTGTCTTGACAAAACACCAATTGTAAAATAAGAATATAGATATGGGTGCACCACAAGCGTTAAGTTTTTTTCGTTTTGTTTAACAAAAAGGTGCTCAATTTTTTTCTCAATTTTATCTGCAGCTTCAGTTCCTTCTTGATCGAGCTCAGCATCTTCTTTGGACATTTTTAGTTCTTGCCTAACCCTCTGTCTTGTAATTTGCATAAGGCAAAACTTTGATAATGGTAAAATAGTATGTTTTGACCTGTCATCAGCCATCGCTTTTTTCATTGCCTCAAAAATCTTTCTTTTGTTTGATGTTTTTTTCAAATCTATAAAATCAATAACTATAATCCCTCCAATATCCCTAAGTCTTAATTGCCTAGCTATAGTTTCAGCAGCATCTAAATTAACTTTTAATGCAGCCTCCTCTTGATTTGAAACTTTGCTTGTTTTTCCACTATTTACATCAATTGCGTGTAACGCCTCAGTATGTTGAATAATAACATATCCGCCATTAGAAATTGGTACGGTCTCTCCAAATAAATCTTGGAGTTGTTTTTCTATACCATAAACTTCAAATATTGGTGCTGGGGATGAATAATATTTTACTATTTTTTCTTTTTTTGGCTCAAATTTTTTGACATACCCTTTAACTTCCTCAAAAAGTTTTTTATCGTCTATAATAATGTTATCAAAAGATGAGTTCAAAATATCTCTAAGAAGAGATGTTGCTTTATTTTCCTCACCTATTACTTTTTCACCAACTTTTGCTTTTTTAATTTTCTCTATTCCTTCTTTCCATAAAGAAATTAGAGACTTTAAGTCTTTATCTAATTCTGACACAGATTTTTCCTCAGCAACCGTTCTAACTATAACACCAAAGTTTTTAGGTCTTATTGATTTAATTAAATTAATTAACCTTAACCTTTCTTCTCTATTTGTTATTTTTTTGGAAATATTAATTGCCTCAGAAAAAGAAACCAAAATTAAATACCTTCCTGCTAAGGAAAGTTCTGTTGTAACTCTAGGTCCTTTTGTTGAAATAGGTTCTTTTACAACTTGAATTAAAAGTTCATCCCCTTTGGTTAGAACCTCATTTATTTTTCCAAATTTATTTATGTCGTCTAGTTTTGCAAAAGAATCATATGAAGATGTTTTTCCTTTTGATCTTACTTTTTTAACAAACGATTTTAGCGACAAAAATTGAGGCCCAAGGTCTAGATAATGTAAGAAAGCGTCTTTTTCAAAACCTATATCAATAAAAGCTGCATTTAAGCTTTTATTGATTTTTTTAACTTTTCCTACATAAATATCACCAACATTAAATTTTGTCTCATCACTCTCTTGATGAAACTCAACAAGTTTTTTATCCTTTAATAGGCCAATTCTACTTTTGTCGCGAGATGAATTAATTATTAGCTCGCTACTCATAGTATTATTGTTTATTTCTTTTTATGTCTATTTTTTCTTAATCTTTTTTTTCTTTTATGTGTCGATATCTTATGTCTTTTTCTTTTTTTTCCGCTTGGCATAATTGCAATATTTTTTAATTAGTTAAAAAAAGTTCTAATTCTTTTATCAGTAACTTATCGTTGGAACCTCTAACTATATTAAATAAAGAATCTGCAGCTTCTTTGTTTCCAAGCTGATAATTACTAATTCCTAATTGCAAATATGCTCTTTTATCTGATGAATCAATAGTTATTAGTTGATTAAATCTTTCAATAGCATTAGAGTATTGTCCTGTATTGTTTGATAACAGACCTAAATAATATAGTGCTTCTGTGTTTTTTGGTTCATTTTGGAGTATTTCTCTAAACATAAAAACACCCTCCATTGGATTGTTACTCTCTAGAAGTTTTAAGGCCCTTTCAATTGAAACTACATCTTTAATTTCTTCTTCAGATTCTTTATTTTCTAGTACAGATGTTGGTAACTGATATAATAGAAAAATAGATATTAATGCGATAGTTAGAATAAAAAACTGAATTTGTTTTGTGCTCATTTTGTTATGCTATTTGGTTGTTTTTTTTAACAAGATCTACAAAGATTTTTGAAGGCTTGAAATGAGGAACAAAATGTGCCTCTAAAATTATTGCTGTGTTTGTAGAAATGTTCCTAGCTATTTTTTTGGCTCTTTTTTTATTTGAAAAGGTTCCAAACCCTCTTATGAAAACGCTCTCTCCTTCCACCAAAGATTCTTTTATAGTAATAAGCGTTGCTTCTAGCGTTTCTTGTACATCAGACTTATCGATTCCTGTCTTTGAGGAAACTTTATTAATTATTTCTAACTTTCTCACAATTTTATATTTTTATTTTTTAATGATTTTATAAATTTAATCTAAACTCATACATGAACACAAAAGTTTTTAAATCAAGTTTCTCAGGTGTCTTGTTAGATTGGTTTAAAGTTGAAAAAAGAAACCTTCCGTTTAGAGACACCAAAGACCCTTATAAGGTTTGGTTATCAGAAATAATTTTACAACAAACACAAATGAAAACTGGTATTGAGTATTACAAAAAGTTTATAAAAAGATTCCCAAGCATATCAATGTTAGCTGAATCATATCAAAAAGAAATATATTCTTTGTGGGAGGGTTTGGGTTACTATAACAGAGCAAAAAACCTCCTCAAGACCGCAAAAATTATAGCTAAAAAACACAATGGTGTTTTCCCAAAAACATATGATGAACTTATAAAACTTCCTGGGATTGGTAAATATACAGCTTCAGCTATTTCTTCAATTTGTTATAATGAAAAGAGAGTTGTTGTAGACGCAAATGTATATAGGGTTCTCTCTAGGGTTTTTGGAATTAAAACTAATATTAGCAAACCTAAAGCATATAAAAGTTTTTTAACGTTAAGCAATATTCTATCAAAAAACACAAATCGAATAGGAGACTACAACGAGGCAATAATGGATTTTGGAAGCGTTGTTTGTTCACCAAAAAAACCTGCCTGTTGGAGTTGTGTTTTTAAAACAAACTGTATAGCATATAAAAAAGATATCGTAAACGCGCTTCCGGTTAAGGCCTCAAAAAAGAAATTAATCAATCGAGATTTTAATTACTATGTTTTTGAAAACAACAATAGGTTATTAATTAGAAAAAGAACACAAAACGATATCTGGAAAAATCTATACGAGTTCTATTTGGAAGAGGGAAAAAATAAAGAGAGAAAGCTTCAAAAAGAATTTGAAATCCAAAAAATTAAGCCTGTAATAACTAAAGATAAAGGCCTCTTAAGTCACCAAAAGATTAATATTGATTTTAATCATTTTCAGATATTAAACGGTTCGGTTTTTGATAAAATAAAAAAAGAGCTAGGGTTGATTGAGGTTAAAGCCGATAAGATTAATAGGTATGGGTTTCCAAAAGTTATCGCTAACTATTTGAATTCTTACTGTTAATTTGTAATTTCAATATTATGTCTGGAGTAAACAAAGCAATACTTTTAGGAAACTTAGGGAAAGACCCTGAAATAAGAAGGTTAGATGATGGTAGGGCTGTTGCTAACTTTTCAATAGCAACAAGTGAAAGCTATAAAAACAAGGCTGGAGAAAAGGTAACAAATACTGAGTGGCACAATATTGTTTTATGGTCTCCTTTAGCAGAAATTGCAGAAAACTATCTTAAAAAAGGAAGCCAGGTTTATATTGAGGGTAAAATATCTAATCGATCGTACGAAGACAAAGAAGGTGTTAAGAAATATATTTCTGAGGTGGTTGGAAGAGACATTACCCTTCTTGGTAGAGCACCTGAATCCCAACAACAAAACGATAGTTCTTCAACAGAAAATGATAATCCAGAAGCGGTTCAAGAGGATGATTTACCGTTCTAATTATATTGTTCAAAACTAATTTCTAAAGTTTGAAAACACCTCTTTATTTGATTATTATATTATAAGATAAAATTAATTTTGATAATTTTATTTATTTAGAAATATTTTAGTGACATAAAGATTAAAAGTGTTAGGTATATTACAAAAAACAATAAAGTTTTTTTATTTGCTGTTATTTTTGGTTTTGTTTTCGTGTAAACAAACCTATCATCCTAAACCAAAGGGTTTAAATAAAATAAACCTACCCCAAACAAAATACTCCAGGGTTTTTGTTGAAAACGGTTACTCCTTTGAAAAAAACACTGTTGCAAAAACACAAGAAAACAAAGAATATGGATGGTTTAATTTAAGTTATTTTAATCAAACCGCGGAATTACTACTTACTTATAAAAAAATCTCCTCACCTGAACATCTTGATAATTTGTTTAATGAATCCTACAAATTAGTTAGTAAACACCAAAATAAAGCAACAGGTATAGTGGAGACAGACATAAAAACAAGTAATGATCATAGAGCAAAAATTATTGATATAAAAGGAGAGGTTCCAACTCCCTTTCAGTTTATTGTTACTGATTCTACAAACAATTTTCTAAGAGCCGCTTTATATTTTGAGAGGCCTATAAAGGGAGATTCTTTATTACCTGTGGTAAAATATATTAAACAGGATATGCTTCACTTACTAAACACATTATCCTGGAATGAGTAGAGAAGTACTTAAACAAAAAATAGAGTTTATTAAAGGTGTTGGGCCACAAAAAGCAAGTTTGTTAAATTCAGAAGTTGGGGTTTACAATCTAAATGATATGTTACATTATTTTCCTTTTAGATATGAGGATAGGTCTAAAATAAAAAAACTATCCGATGTTAATGAAAATAGTGTAGAGGGTGTGTATTTAGTTACAGTTACTGCAAAATCAACCTCAGGAAAATTTAAATTTAAAAGCCTAAAAATTAAAGTAAAAGACCCCACAGGATATGCAGAACTTGTGTGGATGAAAGGAATTGAATGGGTGGAAGATAAAATTATAATTGGCAAGAAGTATTTAATTTTTGGTAAACCAAAGATTTATAGAAACAAGATTTCTTTTTTTCATCCAGAAACTAACGAACAAAATAAAGTAAGCCTTGGTATAAAACCCGTTTACCCAACAACAGAAAAATTAAAAAGAGGTTTCGTTAATAATAGGTTTTTTAATAAAATTATTGATTTAATTCTTGTAAAAACAAAGAGTCACATTGAAGAAACTCTTTCAGAGAAAATTATAAAAAAAGAAAAGCTAATTTCAAGGTCAGAGGCGATACAAAATATACACTTACCTAAAAATGAAGAAATGATCCGTCAATCTAAAAAAAGGTTAAAATTTGAAGAGCTTTTTTTCCTTCAGCTACAAATTTTACAGTTAAAAAATAAGCGTTTAAGTGCTTTTCCTGGATATGTTTTTAAAAAAAGTAAACTATTAAACACTTTTTACAAAAAACACCTCCCTTTTAATTTAACAGAAGCACAAAAAAAAGTAATTAAGGAGTGTTATGAAGACATGTGTTCTGGAAAACAAATGAACAGGCTTGTTCAGGGAGACGTTGGAAGCGGAAAAACAATAGTTGCGTTTATGTGTATGTTATTTGCTATAGAAGATAGATCTCAAATAGCTTTTATGGCGCCAACAGAAGTTTTGGCAGGCCAACATTTTAAAAGCATTAAAAAACAAGCAGAAAAACTTAATGTTAGTGTGGCTGTTTTAACCGGTTCAACAAAAAAGAAGGATAGAGATGTTTTATTGGAAAAACTAATGAAAGGAGAGATTAACATACTAATTGGCACCCATGCTTTAATTGAAAAAAGAGTGCAGTTTAAAAAACTAGGGTTGGTGATTATAGACGAGCAACATAAGTTTGGGGTAGCTCAAAGAGCCAAACTTTGGTCAAAAAAAGAAAAGTATTATCCACACATTCTTGTAATGACAGCTACCCCCATTCCAAGAACACTAGCATTAACATTATATGGTGACTTAGATGTTTCTGTTATTGATGAGCTCCCTTCTGGGAGAAAAAAAATAATAACAAGCCACAGAAATGACAACTCTAGATTAAAGGTTTTTGGTTTTATTAATAAAACAATAAACGAAGGTGGTCAGGTATATGTCGTGTATCCATTGATTGAAGGTTCTGAAAAAAAAGATCATAAAGATTTAATGGACGGATTTGAAAGTTTAAAAAGGTATTTTCCTAATACTCAAATAGGTGTTTTACATGGAAGAATGAAACCTGAAAATAAGGATTATGAGATGAAGCGTTTTGCTGAGGGAAAAAGTAAGATATTAGTCTCCACTACGGTAATAGAGGTTGGGGTTGATGTTCCTAACGCTTCAGTAATAATAATTGAAAGCGCTGAGAGGTTTGGTCTGTCACAACTTCATCAATTAAGGGGGCGCGTTGGTAGGGGAGAAAAACAGTCTTACTGTATTTTAATGACAAAATATAATTTATCACAAGAATCAAAAGAGAGGGTGAAGGCAATGGTGAGTTCTTCAGATGGATTTGAAATTGCTAATATAGATTTAAGACTAAGGGGTCCTGGAAATATGATGGGGACAAAACAAAGTGGATTATTAGAGTTAAGGTTTGTAAACCTTGCTGAAGATTATGATTTAATAAAAAAAACCAGAAGTGTTGCTCTTTCGATAATTGAAAACGACCCAAAACTTATACACTTAGAAAACAAAAACATATCTTATCATTTAAATAAAAGTATAAAAAGCAACATTAACTGGAGTAGAATTAGTTAACGCGGTTATTAAAAAGAAAAAAAACTAAACCCCCTATTTTATCTAAACTTATTGCTTGGGTGAATTTGTCTATTTCTAATTTTACATAATGTGTTTCGTTTTTTTTTATATATATTGTTTTTAAAGTTGAAGAAAAACATGTCACAATAATTTATACGTTTTACAACTTCTTAGCTTAAAATTAATTTCAACATTAATATAAAAAAGTGTTTGGTTTAGTTATCCCTTTATTATTGATTGTTTTTTGTGGTTATATTATTTGGAGGGCAGGAGACACGTTTTTAGAGGGGTCAAACTATATTGGTAGAAACTTAAAAGATGGTGTGAAGGGAGCAACCATTAATGCGGTAGCCAGCTCTATGCCTGAACTCTTTATCGCTTTGTTTTTTTTGTTTTTTCTAAAAGATGTTGTTGGTTTCTCAGGTGGTTTAGGGACGTCTTTTGGAAGTGTTTTATTTAATGCTCTTATTATTCCTTCCGCGGCAATACTTGGTGTTCTTTCAAAATCAAAAAAGAATTCAGTGAGTGTTTCTCGTAAAATAATTTTACGAGACGGGGCGTGGTTGTTGTTAGTTGAGTTTGTTTTGATATATTTTATTCAACAAGGTGTCATTAGTTGGGTAGAAAGTTCTGTGTTAATTATTATTTATCTGCTTTATGTTATGTATTTATTTAAAACAATGAGTGGAGGCGACAATATAAATTACGAAGAACCATTTACAGATAAAGACAAGGTGTCCTTTTTGTCAGCGTTTATAATTCTAGACTTAAAAAGAATGATGCTGGGAAACAAAAAACTTAATACAAACAAAGCTTGGTTTATTTTTGTTGTTTCGTCTTTGGTAATAGGGTTTGTTTGTTATTTTCTTGTTCTTGCTTGTGAGTGGTTAGGGAGTGAAAATTATTTTGTTTTTGGTTATGAATTTAATGGTTTAGGAATTCCTTTATTATTTATTGCTATGGTTTTTGCTGCTATTGGTAGTAGTTTTCCTGATACTATAATTTCATTTAAAGATGCTCAAAAAGGAAATTATGACGACGCTATATCTAATGCATACGGAAGTAATGTTTTTAACCTTTGTGTAGCTTTGGGGGTTCCTTTATTTTTATTCACTTTTGTTAACGGTCCAATTGAATTATCAGAAAGTATAGTTAAAACAATAACAAATTTATCTTGGTGGTTTTTTGGTCTTACTGTGTTGTCAATTTATTTATATACAAGGCCTGGTGGGGTTAGCAAAAACCAAGCGTATTTACTCATTTCATCATATGTGTTTTTTGTTATTTATATATTTTGGTCTGCATCACTAAGCTCTACTTTATAAATTTTTTATTAATTTAATCAGATGAAAAAATTTACAACACTGTCACTCTTGTGTCTTTGTTTCAATGTTTTTGGCCAAAAAAAACAAGTAATAAACCATATTGAATCAAACAAATTAAAATATGAAAAAATAGCAGATAATATTTGGGAATACGCAGAGGTTGGATACCAAGAAGAAAAAAGCTCAGAGGATTTAATTTCATTACTTGATGACGCTGGGTTTCAAATAACAAAAGGGGTTGCTGAAATTCCAACAGCTTTTATTGCGGAATATAACAAAGGGGGTCCTGTTATTGGTATATTGGGCGAATATGATGCTCTTCCTGGTTTATCTCAAACTAGAGACCCTGAAAAAAAAGAAAGGTTGGGTATTAATTCAGGACACGCCTGTGGTCATAACTTATTTGGTGTTGCTAGCGCTGCGGCTGCTATATCTGTTAAAAAATGGTTAGAAGAAACAAAAAGTAAAGGAACAGTTAGGTTTTATGGTTGTCCAGCTGAAGAGGGTGGTTCTGGTAAAGTGTATATGGTTAGGGAGGGGTTATTTAACGATGTTGATGTTGTCTTTCATTGGCACCCTTCAAGTTCAAACAGCGCTTCGCTTCGAACGTCATTAGCTAACAAAACAGGAAAGTTTAGGTTTTATGGTGTTTCGTCTCATGCGGCAAGCGCTCCAGAACAAGGTAGGTCAGCTCTAGATGGTTTAGAAGCAATGAACAATATGATAAACTTAATGAGAGAGCATGTAGAGCAAGAAAGTAGAATACATTATGTAATCACAAAAGGTGGAGACGCGCCAAATGTTGTTCCTAATTTCGCTGAAGGTTATTATTATGTAAGACATCCAGACCCAGAAGAAGTTAGAAAAATGTGGAAAAGAGTAGAGTTGTGTGCAGAGGGAGCGGCTCTAGGAACCCAAACAACTTTTGAGTCTGAAGTGATTGGTGGTGTTTATAATATTTTACCAAACGAGACTCTTCAAAGAATGGTATATGAAGAGCTGAAAGTGGTTGGGGGGGTTTTTTATAATGAAGAAGAGAGAGACTATGCAGAAAAAATTCAAGCAACCCTTATAAATAAAAAAGAGCTTAACACTTCAGAGGTTATATCACCCTTCACTATAAACCTTTCTACAAAAGGTGGTGGTTCTACAGATGTGGGTGATGTTAGTTGGGTTGCTCCAACTGTTGGTTTCTCTACCGCAACTTATGTTCCTGGAACGCCCGGTCACTCTTGGCAGGCTGCTTCTTGCACAGGAACCTCTATTGGTTATAAGGGTATGATAAACGCCGCCAAAGTTTTAGGTGGATCAATTTATGAGGTGATACAAAACCCTCAAATTATCGAAGAAGCAAAAAAAGAGTTTGAAAATAAGAAGGGCAAAAACTATATTTATAATTCCTTAATTGGAGATAGAAAACCCGCTTTAAATTATAGAAACTAAAAACATGAAAAATTTTATTATTATACTACTGTCTTTTTGTCTAATTTCTTGTAAGAATGAAACTGTTCCTTTTGATCAAGAAACCTCAGATGTAATTACCACTTTTTATGGTGACGCGCTTGAGTTTAAGGAAAGTTACGAGTTGTTAAGAGGTTTATCAAAAGATGTTGGACAAAGGTTGAGTGGTTCTGAGGGAGCTAAAAAAGCTGTTTTATGGTCAAAAGAAGTGATGGAGAATTACGGGTTTGATACCGTTTATCTTCAAGAGGTAATGGTTCCACACTGGGAAAGGGGTGAGTTAGAAGAGGCTTACTTTTATAATGGAAAAAATAAAATTAATTTATCAATTTTAGGTGCTGGGGGCACGGTCTCTACACCAAAAGAAGGAATAACAGCTGAAGTTGTTGAGGTGTCTTCATTAGATGAGGTAGATGAATTGGGAAGAGAAAATGTTGAGGGGAAAATTGTTTTCTACAACAAAGCGTTCAATCAAAGGTATATTAATCAAGGGGCTTCTTATGGTCAAACTGGATTTCAAAGAAGATCAGGTGCTGTAAAAGCGGCTGAACACGGAGCTTTAGCGTCTGTTTTTAGGTCATTATCATCATCCACATATGAAGACTTTCCTCATACGGGTGGAATGTCTTATAGAGAGGGGTTGGATAGTATTCCTCATGGTGGTTTAGGTGTTTTGTCTTCAGAAAAACTATCTCAAGCTCTTAAAGAAAATCCTAGATTAAACTTAACTGTTAAGCTGTCCGGAAAGTGGTTTCCAGATGCATTATCTCACAATGTTGTTGGAGAACTAAGGGGAAGTAAAAGCCCAGAAAAAATAATTACAGTTGGTGGACATCTTGATTCGTGGGATGTTGGTGAAGGAGCTCATGATGATGGGGCTGGATGTGTACACTCTATCGGAGCGTTGAGGTTGTTTCAAAAACAAAACATTAAACCAAATAACACAATTAGAGCTGTGATGTTTATGAATGAAGAGAATGGGTTGAGAGGTGGTCAAAAGTATGCAGATGTTGCGGTAATGGATAACGAACAACATATAGCGGCAATAGAAAGTGATGCAAGTGGGTATGTCCCAAGGGGTTTTGGTTTTTCTGGAAGCGACGAACAACACAAAAAAATTCAAGATTGGTTAAAATATTTTGATAAAAACACAATTTCATACTTTTCAAAAGGTGGAGGCGGTGCGGATATAGGTCCTCTTCATAGACAAACAGGAACACCAATGTTTGGTTTAAGTATTGATGGTCAAAAATATTTTGAGATGCACCATACCGCAAAAGATGTTTTTGAATTAGTTAATGCAAGAGAATTAGAATTAGGAACCGCTTCAATGGCTTCTTTGGTTTATCTAATAGATAAATATGGTTTATAAAAAGTTATTTTTTTATTCTGTTTTTTTCTTCTTTTGTTTTTCTTCTAATTTTTCTTATTCGCATGCGGTATATGTTAGTGTTTGTAATATTTATCAAAAAAACGAGCGTTCTTTTTTCTCAATGAGAGCTTTTAAAGATGATATATTTGACGCTTTAGGGTTTGTTGGCTACTCAAGTGATTTAACAGAAAAACAAAAAACAGACATTATTAATTACATTAAAACAAACTTTATAGTTTCTGTTGATGGAAGAAAAAAAAACTTACTTTTAGATCGTTTTGTTTTTGAGGGGAGTGACTATACTGAAACCGCAAATGTCGTTTTTACAATAGAAGAGACTCTTGAAGAAAAAAATCTATCAATAAAAAACACTGTTTTATTTGATGTTTTAGAAGAACAAACAAATATCGTGGGGATTAAGATTAATAACACAAAAAAAACACTGACGTTTAATAAAAACAAAAAAGAAAGTTGGGTACAAGTAAACTAAACGTTCTTGTCGGCTCAAAAAACCCAACAAAAATAAAAGCTGTAAGTGGAGCTTTTAAAAGGGTATTTAAAAAAAACAACGTGGTTGTGAGTGGGGTAAGTGTACGGTCTGGTGTATCAGATCAACCAATGGGTTCTAACGAAACAAAAACCGGAGCAGAAAATAGACTCAAAAATCTTAAAGCGCACCGTGCTGATTTTTATATCGGAATTGAGGGTGGGTGTGGCTACGTAAACAAAAACCTGTATGCGTTTGCTTGGGTGGTAACCGAAAACAGAGAAGGTAGACAAGGACAAGGAAAAACATCTATGTTTCAACTTCCAAAAAAAATAAAAGATCTTATTGAGGGTGGTGTAGAGCTAGGGGTGGCTGATGATATTGTTTTTAATAGAAAAAACTCAAAGAAAAAAGATGGAGCAATCGGAATTTTAACAGGCGGGCTTATCGATCGAACCAAGTATTATGAAGAAGCTGTTGTTTTGTCTTTAATTCCTTTTCTAAATAAAAAGCTTTTTAGTTAGATAGAAATTCCGATAACAACTCTTGTTCAGAGGTTTTTTCTTTGTTGAAGTAGAAAAGTTTATTTCGTGTTGCTGTGTGTTCTAAAACTAAAATTAAGGTTTCTTTGTTAGAACCAAGCTCCAGTCCGTCAACACCATATGTGTTTTTTAAGAAAGATTCAGTTCCTTTATAAAAAGTAATAAAATAGTTGATTCCATTTGAGTAATAAAACCGATAGTCTTCTTTTTCTTCAACAACAACAATCTCCACCGCTTGGTTTGTATTGTAGTTTTTTAAAGATCCTATTTTTTGGTTTTCAAGGTTTGGTTTAACTAAAATTTTATTAAAAGGCTTAACCTTAACCCTGTTAATAACCTCTGGTTTCGGTGAATATAAAAAGGTGTTTTGAGTTAGTTTTTTGTTTATGAGCTCCTCCTTTAGTTTTTTTAAAACAGAATCTCCTTTAATAGACATGTATGGTTGTTGGTTATTTAAAAAAGAGCCAAGGGTTAATAGATTTATCTCTTTTGATTCTTCATTATAAAACAAAATGTTTTTTATTTCTCTGTTTTTTAGATAATCGTTTATGCTTTTTTTTATGTCTGGAGAAGAGTTAAGGTTTAGAAGGTTTATGTAATTAACAGCATCAACCCCAATAGCTATAAGGTTCTTGTGTGTGTCTAGTAGGTTTTGGTTTTCATTTTCTTTGTTTAAGAAAGAAAACACAACAAGTGTTTTGTTTTGAATTGGTGTTTGTTGTTGAGCGCTTAAACATAACGCAACCAACGACAACACAAAAAACAAACATAAGGTTTTATTTTGAAACGGAAGAAGGCTACCTAACATTGTCTTACTTTCTAATAAAACGTAATTTATGAAATAAATTGAAGATAGGTTTTTATCTTCGTTGATAAGATGATTGATAAACTAGAAGAGTTAAATAAAAAGTACCTTGAGGTTGAGGGGGAGTTATCTAAACCCGAGACAGTATCAGACTTAAATTTGTTCAAAAAACTAAATAAGGAATATAAATCATTAGGAAAAATTGTTGAGGCGTATCAACAACATAAAGCAACAATGGTTGGTATTGATGAGGCTAAGAAAATAATTGAAACAGAAAAAGACGAGGAGTTTAGAGAAATAGCAAAAAAAGAATTAGAAGCTTTGTTGGTTAAAAAGACAGAAGAGGAAGGGGCGTTAAAGGTTTTACTAATACCCAAAGACCCTAATGATGAAAAAAATGTAATTCTAGAAATTAGAGCAGGAACAGGTGGAGATGAGGCTGCTATTTTTGCTGGAGACTTATTAAGAATGTATCAACTATATTCTGAGAAAAACAAGTGGGCTTTTAATGTAGTTACTTTTAATGAGGGTTCTTCTGGTGGTTATAAAGAAATTGTGTGTTCTGTTGAGGGTGAAGATGTATACGGAAAATTAAAGTTTGAGGCTGGTACACACAGAGTACAGAGGGTTCCTAACACCGAAACACAAGGTAGGGTTCATACTTCTGCGGCAACGGTTGCTGTTTTGCCAGAAGCAGAAGATGTTGAATTAGAGATTAATATTGCAGACATAAGAAAGGACACCTACAGGGCTTCAGGAGCTGGGGGACAACATGTAAACAAAACCGAATCAGCGGTCAGACTAACACATGAACCCACTGGGGTTGTTGTTGAGTGTCAAGATGGTAGATCCCAGCATGCTAATTATGACAAAGCTATGAAAGTCTTACGATCTAAGTTGTATGAGTTGGAAATTAAAAAACAAAACGAAGAGATAGCAGGGCAAAGGAAAAGCATGGTAGGGTCAGGAGATAGGTCAGATAAAATCAGAACTTATAATTATCCTCAAGCAAGGGTGACGGACCACAGAATAAACTATACTGTGTATAACTTAACAGAAATTGTTTCGGGTGATCTTTTTTCTTTTACAGAAAAACTTAGAATTGCAGAAAATGCAGAAAGAATGAAGGCCGGAAATAATGATTGATCAAAAAGAAATTTCACTTCCTTCTTACGGCAGGGGCTTTCATTTAATTACAAATGAAATAACTAAACATTTACCAATCATAACTGGGGTTGTAAACGTGTTTATCAAACACACATCAGCAAGCCTAACAATAAATGAAAACGCAGACCCAACTGTAAGAGAGGATTTTGAAACTCATTTTAACAACATGGTGTCTGAAGATGAGACTTATTACAAGCACACCGCTGAGGGTCCTGATGATATGACTTCACATATTAAATCTAGTTTGTTAGGAAGTTCGGTTTCATTTCCAATTAAAAACGGTGTTCCTTTGTTAGGAACCTGGCAAGGAATATATTTGTGTGAACATCGAAACGGTGGAAAGATTAGAAAAATTATAATTACATCATATGGAGAAGGTATTTAGTTTGTTTTTTGTTTTATTGATATTTGGTTGCACACAAAATGAGCCGTTATATGATTATGATATTGAAAAAAAAATAAACGAAATGGGGTTTGAGGTCCCTGAACCATCTACACCTATTGCAAATTATGTTCCTGCTGTTTCTTTTTCAGAGTCAGGAAAAACGAAATTGGTTTATGTTTCTGGAACAGGGCCAAAAACTAATGAAGGAACATACATAACCGGGAAGGTTGATCAAGATCTAACAATTGAAGAGGGTTATGATGCGGCAAGGCTTACTGCGTTAAATATTCTAGGCTCTCTCAAAGGAGAAATTGGAGACCTGAATAAAATTAAGAGGTTTGTAAAGGTTATTGGAATGGTTAATTCTACCGCTGATTTTTATCAACAACCAGCCGTTATTAATGGTTTCTCTGACTTTATAGTTGAGGTTTTTGGTGACAGAGGAAAGCACGCAAGGTCTGCTGTTGGAATGGTTTCTTTGCCTAGTAATATTGCTGTTGAAATTGAGGTTGTTGTTGAGGTTCTTAAGTAGCTTTTAACGTCTGGTTTATAGACTTTCAAAAACACCACAAACACCCTGACCGCCGCCAACGCATGCTGTTACTATTCCGTATTTTTGTTTTCTTCTTTTCATTTCGTTTATTAATTGAATTGATAGTTTGGCTCCAGTCATGCCTAGTGGATGGCCAAGAGCAACAGCACCGCCGTTTACATTAACTTTATTTTTATCAAAATCTAAAGCCTTTATAACAGAAAGCGCTTGAGCCGCGAAAGCTTCATTAAGCTCTATTTGGTCTATGTCTGATATGTTTAAGCCTGCGAACTTTAGTGCTTTAGGAACAGCTTTAGCTGGACCAATTCCCATAATGCTTGGTTCAACCCCAGCGGTAGCATAAGAAACCATTCTGGCAATAGGTTGAAGATTAAGTTTTTTAATCATTTCACCAGACATTACCACAACAAAAGCAGCGCCATCGGACATTTGAGAAGAGTTTCCTGCGGTTACCTGACCTCCCACTTTAAATGCTGGCCTAAGTGAAGATAAAACTTCAATTGTTGTTGTTTTACGTGGTCCTTCATCCTCCTTAACCGTCCATTTGTTTGATTTTCTCTTTCCATCAACAACTGTTATCTCCTCTACATCAATAGGGTGTATTTCTTTATCAAACACTTTATTTTCAATCGCTTTTACAGCCTTTTGGTGGGACTCTAATGAAAACAAGTCTGAGTCTTCTCTTTTAATATCATACTCTATAGCTAACTTTTCAGCGGTTAGCCCCATGTTTAAATAGTATTCTGGATTATTTTGAGAAATATTATAATTTAGTGCTGATTTATATCCGGTCATTGGAACCATACTCATAGACTCGGTGCCTCCCGCAATAACACAATCTGCTGAACCAGAGTTAATTTTCGCGCAGGCTAAGTGAATTGCTTCTAAGCCTGATCCACAATATCTGTTGATTACAAAACCAGGAACCTCCTTAGGTAAAGAGAGTAAAGAAATATACCTAGCCATTTGCATTCCTTGTTCTGCTTCAGGTACTGCGTTGCCAACAATTAGGTCATCAACCATTTTACCCTCTAGCCCCTCAACGTTTTCAACAAGTTTTTTAATAATGGTTGCGGCAAGGTCGTCTGGTCGTATAAACCTAAGTCCGCCTTTTTTTGCTTTTCCTACAGGGGACCTTAATCCCGAAACTATATACGCTTCTTTCATTTTAATTTCTTAATGGTTTTCTTTTAAATAAAATGGAATGCATTCTTTGAAGTGTTTTTTCTTCACCACAGAGGCTTACCATTGTTTCTCTTTCTAAGTCTAACAAATATTGTTCATCTACATAGCACTCCTGAGTTAGGTCTCCACCACACATAATGTGTGCAAGTTTTTGTGCAAGTTTTTGATCATAGTCCGTAATATACATACCTTGTTTCATGGTTTCTATTCCTGCGTTAAACATTGCTAATGCAGACCTTCCATGAACTTTAATTTTCTTTTTTATTGTTGGTTTAACATACCCTAAAGAAGCGATGTTTAAAACTTTGTTTTTTGCGTCTTTTATAAGGTTTGTTCTGTTTGCTGTGTTTTTTGTTCTTTTGAAAAATCCCATTTCTTGTGCTTCTAATGCTGAGGTGCTTACTTTAGCTGAAGCAATCGTCATGAAAGATTCCATTAGTTTATTAAACTCAGGGTCCCCTTTAGAATATTCTGACGAAACCCTTAATACGGTTTCTTTTGTTCCTCCTCCTGCGGGAATGAGGCCTGCTCCTAATTCTACCAAACCCATGTATGTTTCGTTATGTGCTTGAACTGCGTCTGCGTGCATACTAAGTTCACACGCGCCCCCAAGAGCCAATCCAGATGTTGCCACCACAACAGGAACCGACGAATATCTTACCCTCATTGTTGTTTTTTGAAAAGCATCTATAGATTTTTCTATTGTATCAAAATCTCTATTTCCGGCAAGCATAAAAACCGTTCCTAAGTCGGCACCAGCTGAAAAATAGTCTGCTTCGTTTGCAATAACCAACCCAGTATATTGCTTTTCACAAATATCGATAGCGTAATTTATTCCTTCTAAAACATCCTTACCCATTGTGTTCATTTTAGTATGAAACTCAAGATTCAAGACACCGTCTTTTATGTCGTATAAAGTCACCCCTTTATTGGACCAAACAACGTCGTTTTCTTTAAAAGCATCAAGAACAACTAAGCCTTCTGATCCCGGAACGGGTTTATATTGTTTTTCTTGAATGTCATAAAAGTGTTTTTTGTTGTTCGAAAATTTATAAAATGATTTTATTCCTAAAGACAACATTTCCTCAACCCAAGTTGCGGGTTTTAGGTTGATTTTTAACATTTCGTTATAAACTTTTTCTACTCCTATTGCGTCCCATGTTTCAAAAGGGCCTTTTTTCCATCCAAAACCAGAACAAATAGCTTTATCTATTTTATAAATATCATCACTTACCTCAGGTATGCGCAAAGAACAATATCGAAAGGAATCATAAAAAATAGACCTATAAAAGTCACCATGTTTTGTTTTGAGAAAAACTAAATCAGTAATTCGTTTATCTAAACTTTCTTCTTTTTTTATGTTTAATAGTTCTATATCTTGATTTTTTTCGTAGGTTTCGTATTTACCAGTGTTTAAGTTTATTTCAAAAAATGTTTTCTTTCCTTTTTCGTCCACCTCTTTTTTGTAAAAACCACTTCCTGTTTTATCCCCCCATTGTTTGTTTTTGTATAATTTTTTTACTGAATCAGGAAGTTTAAACATAGATAATGATTCATCATTTTTTAGATCTTTCAACAAGTTGTTAGAAACGTTAACAGCAGTATCTAAACCAACAACATCCATAGTTCTAAAGGTAGCTGATTTTGGTCTACCAATAATTGGCCCTGTTAAGAAATCAACCTCTGCAACTTTCATTTTAAATTTTTCTACCGAATGAATAGTTGACATTAAAGAATATATTCCTAAGCGGTTAGCAATAAATGCTGGTGTGTCTTTACAAATTACCGTTTCTTTACCTAAAGTTTTTGAACCAAAATCCATAAAAAAATCAATTACGGCTTTTTTTGTTTCCTTACCTGGTATTATTTCTAACAATCTTAAGTATCTAGGGGGATTAAAAAAGTGGGTACCTAAAAATAATTCTTTGAAATTATTTGATCTACCTTTAGATATTTGATTAATAGGAATACCGGATGTATTAGTTGATATAATTGTTTTGTTTGATCTGTGTTTTTCTATTAAATCATAAACATTCTTTTTTATTTCTAAATTCTCAACAACAGCTTCAATAATCCAATCAACTGAGGCTAATAAAAATAAATCATCCTCTAAGTTTCCTGTTTTTATATTATTTAAGTTACTTTTTGTAAATAAGGGTGAAGGTTTAGATTTAACTGCAGTTAAAAGTGATTCGTCAACAATCCTATTTTTGACATCTTTGTTTTTTATATTTTTTTTTAGTTTTTTTTCTTTTTCGTTTAATTTTTTAGGTGGTATATCAAGAAGAATAACTTCTAAGCCAACGTTAGCTAAATGACAAGCTATTCTAGACCCCATTATTCCAGATCCAATAACTCCTACTTTTTTAATTGATATTTTATTCATTCTTTAGACAAGGATACAAAAATTCCTTAATGAATTATAGGTGTTTTGTAAATATAATTTTCAACATTGTTATTATATAAATTAATTATTTAATTAAGGATTAAAATATATTTATTATATATAATGTTGATATGTTTATAACAAATATTAATATTTAATAAACATATTATATACATATAAAAGATTGCTAATCAATTAGATACATATATATATAATATCAATAATAAAATAATATGTTAATATATATCTGTTAATAAAGTATTGATATTTTTATAATAAAGTCAATTAACGAACAAACTGTCTTCTAAAAACAATTTATCAACAAGTAAATCAACATCAACTATTATATCTTCAATTGACCAATTTGACCTTACCTCTATTAATTCTTCGAAATATAAAATTGTTTCACTTTGTTTTTTAGATGTTATACTATAATAGTCCCACCTTCTATTGTTGTTTTTATCTTTAAATATTTTTAAATAATATTTTCCAGGTTCTATTTTTGTAAATTTAAAATTTGGGGCTTTTGTTTCATTTTTTAATATTTTAGATAAGTTTTCAGAAACAAGACTAACAACATAAGGACCATTGTTTTTTTTATCTGAGATTAAACCATTAACACCTCCAAAATATTCATCTTCTTTTAAATTAAAATCTTTTTTTATTTCTCCTAAAGTATCGCCCGTAAAAGTTATTAATTCTCCTTTTTTAATTTTATATATTATTTTATTGGTATTTAACCGCCCATAATATCTTTTGTAAGCTCTATAAAGAGAATCACTTTCAAACCCCAAACTATCATTAGTAATTTTTTCTTTTAAATTTTTCAAAAAAACATTAATGGAGTCTATAATAACAAATAAACTTCCTTCAACTGTATTATTATTTTTTTTTGTTTTTTTATCTATAAAATAATAATCAGGTACTTTAACAGTATCAATATAAAAGTTAGATTTATAATTATAATCATTAAGCGGTACATTCGTTTCTAGAATATAAGTAACAGTATCGTTAACATTGTCTGAATCAACAATAAACTTCTTATTTATTTTTATGTTTTTTTCTTTCTCTTTGCTAAAATGAACATAAAAAGTATCGATAGTTTTTTTGTTTGTTTCATCGAAAGCTGATAAAATCACTAATGCAGAATCTAAATTATTATTTTTATTAAAAAAAGAAACCGTATTGTTATCGTATAAAGAATGTGTCAAGTCTGACCTGTCTATAGTATAATTTTTAATTTTTTTATTATAAACAACATCAAAAATTGAACCTCTTTTTCTTGTTCTTTGTATACTGATAGGAGTTAAATCCTCATTAAATACAGGAATAAGAAACTTATCTAAGGACTTAGAAACCTCGATTGGAGAACCAACAAAACCGAACTTTTCAGCTTTATATTCAGCTTTAAAATTCTTATTCTCATCTGCAAAGGCGTATATTGTGTATTTTCCTAACTTTATATTTTCTATTTTAAAAAAACCATTTTTATCTGTTAAAGAAAAATAAGTTGGTTTCTTTTTAAATAAATCAAAACTATCTTCCTCATTATAAAGACCAACAACAGCGCCTTCTAGAAACTCGTTATCTAAAGGATCAAAAACTAAGCCAGAGACAAAAAAAGAGTCTATTTTGTTCCCGGTACTAAAAACAAACTTAGAATATATAGATGGGTTTCCTTCGGTTATATCAGAGATACCGTCTGCAAAGCTAAATATGTAAGTTGTTTCTTTATTAAAAGAAGAATCAAAGGTTAACAATAGTGTGTTTTTTTTTATTTTAGAATCAAAATTCCCGTCATAAAAAGGAGATATAATCAGCTTTTCTTTAAGTTTTGACCCATCAATAACCTCATCAAAAACAAAATAAAAATCATTACCTATAATGTTTGTGGATAAATTATTAGGTGTAGTTTGAATAATGTTTGGCGGTATTGTGTCTTTATCTCCACCAGTTAATGGCCTCATCTGAGCACAACCAAAACACATTAATGAAATTACCCAAATGAACCTATAAATCATTTTATAATATAAATAATACTAGAATGATTTTTGGAATAAAGGGCTAATAAATTAGATAAAAAACCGTTAAAAAAACCAAAAATAAACCACAAAGGGTTTTTTTTATATTTTTCACTAAGCATAGAAACATAAAAAGAGTCAAAATATAAAGGTTTTGTTTTTACTATTCTATAACCAACCTTTTTAACTAAAAAACGAAAAGAGGCTTTATTAAAATGATAAAGGTGCCTCGGAACATCGTATCCGGACCAATGTTTTTTATAAATAAAGTTATCGTATGAATCAGTGTTGGGTAAAGCAACAACAACAACACCATTTGTTTTGAGTGTTTTTTTAAAATCTTTTAAAAGCTTTACGGGGTTTTTAGTGTGTTCTAACACATGCCAAAGCGTTATTATGTCATATTTTTTTGATTCGAAATCTGTCTTTTTATTATATATTCGGCTGTTTTTAGTTTTATTAACAGGCTCATACCCAAAAGCGTCATAACCCTTTGTGTTTGCGTAGTTAACGAAAAAACCAGAACCAGCTCCATAATCTAAAAGCTTCGGTCCCTCCCCTTTTAACAACGAGAGTTTATATTTTACATTTATTTTTTGAACCAATCTGTACAACCCCCCCAAAAAAGAGGTTTTTGTGTTGTAAGAGTCATAATTTTTTGTATCGTAATATCTTTCTGTTTTTTCTGGGAAAGGATATGTTTGCATCGCATTACAATTATTACACTTTATTATTTTAAAACGTTTTCCAGAATAAGCAAAGTCTTGGGTTTCTGTTTTTAGACTTGTTTTCTTTGACCCACAAATATTACACAACATCTTATTTTTTTAAATAAACCATGAGAATCGAAACATCAGACGGAGAAACCCCGCTAATTCTAGAAGCTTGACCTATTGACTTAGGTTTTATTTTATTCAGCTTTTCTTTACCCTCCGCTGACAACGACGCAACACCTGAATAATTAAAAGAAGCAGGTATTCTACTGTTTTCAAGCCTTTCAATTTTTTCAACAACCTCTGTTTCTTTTTTTATGTAACTCTCGTATTTTAAATTAATCTCCACCTGATCAATAACTTCTTTTTTATAGTCTTTTTTTAACTCAGCCATGCACAATAAATCGTTTAAAGAGACATTCGGTCTTTTTGTAAGAGCTCTAAGTGTCTTTTTTTCTTTTATTTTTGCAGAACCAACAGAACAAAGAAACTTATTTACTTTTTCAGGTATTAGCTTTTCTGTTTTTATCTCCTTTTCCAAAGAAGCAATATCTTTTTCTTTTTTTTGTAACTCTTCAATTCTTTTTTTATCAGCAAGCCCAATTTTATAACCAAGTCTCGTAAGTCTTATATCTGCATTGTCCTGTCTTAGTAAAATCCTATGTTCAGCCCTGGAAGTGAACATTCTATAGGGCTCGTCTGTTCCTTTGTTAATTAAATCATCAATTAACACACCTATATATGCTTGGGACCTAGACAAAACGAAAGGATCTTTTTTTAATATTTTGTTATGTGCGTTAATCCCAGCAACCAATCCCTGACAGGCTGCTTCTTCGTAACCGGTTGTTCCGTTTATTTGCCCAGCGAAATAAAGGTTTTCTATTGGTTTTGTTTCTAACGTGTGTTCTAATTGGGTTGGAGGAAAATAATCGTATTCAATAGCATAACCGGGCCTAAACATTTTGACCTTTTCAAACCCCCTAATACTTCTTAAGGCTTTTAGTTGTGTGTCTTCTGGTAGAGAGGTTGAGAACCCGTTTACATAAACCTCAACAGTATTCCACCCTTCTGGCTCAACAAATATTTGATGACGGTCTCTTTCAGAAAATCTAGTAATTTTATCTTCAATTGACGGGCAATATCTAGGACCTATAGCTTTAATTCTTCCATTAAACATTGGCGACTTTGAAAACCCACCCTCTAAAATTGTATGGGTCTTTTTATTAGTATATGTAATATGACAAGAAAGCTGTTTTTTCAAACCTTTCTTTGACTTAAAAGAAAAAAGACCAGGGCGCTCATCCCCCTTTTGTTCTTCCATTAGACCATAATTTATTGTCCTTCCGTCCAACCTTGGAGGGGTACCGGTTTTCATTCTACCAGACACAAAACCCAACGCTTCAAGTTGTTCTGTTATTCCTTTTGAAGACTTTTCTCCCGTTCTTCCACCGCCAAAGTTTTTTTCTCCGACATGTATAACCCCATTTAAAAACGTCCCGTTTGTTAAAACCACAGCCTTAGATTGAATTTCTAAACCAAGCGATGTTTTAACACCAACAACTTTGTTTTTTTTAACCATTATACTCATGATCATTTCTTGCCAAAAATCTATGTTTTTGTTTTTTTCAAGCAAAGACCTCCACTTCTCAGCAAACATAGCCCTATCACTTTGTGCTCTTGGAGACCACATCGCTGGACCTTTGGACAAATTAAGCATACGAAACTGAACGGCGCTTTCATCTGTGATTATACCAGTCAAACCACCTAACGCGTCAATTTCTCTCACAATTTGTCCTTTTGCCACACCACCAACCGCAGGGTTACAGGACATTTGGGCAATAGTGCCCATGTTCATTGTTGCCAAAAGAACCTTTGAGCCCATATTTGCAGCAGCAGCAGCAGCCTCACAGCCTGCATGGCCAGCGCCAACCACTATTATATCATATTTTGCAAACATTATTGAAAAGTTCCACGTGGAACATTATGGTTTTTTGTACAAAGAAATATATTTATTTTCTTTTTGGGTCATAATATCTTTTTCTTTTTTTGTTTTGTCCTTATAACCAATAAGGTGTAGCGTTCCGTGTGTTATTACCCTTATAAGTTCTTTTTCCTCATTTTCTTTGTATTTTTTAGCGTTTTCTTTTACCCTGTCTATGCTTATGTAAATATCTCCCTCTATGTTTTCTGCGCTTTCCTTGTGATCAAAGGTAATTACGTCTGTGTAGTCGTTATGTTGAAGATATTTTTTGTTTATTTCTAGTAAGTAATTGTCAGAGCAAAAAATACAATTAATAAAAACTAATTTCTTTCTTTCTAACTTAGAAATTTCTTTTATCAAAGACCTTATTCTTTTTTTGTTGTAACCTTTAAAGTCTTTTTTTTCAGAAAAAAAGTTAGTTAGATACATTTTAAAGTTTGAAAAGCATTTCTACTGTTCTTCCGCCGTGTTTAAAAGTTGTTTTGTCAGAAAGGCTCCTTATAAGAAAAATACCTCTTCCTTTTACTTTTTCTATGTTTTTGGGGTTGGTTGGGTCGGGTAAGTTATCAAAATCAAAACCAACACCCTCATCTTCAACAACAAACCTCACACTTTTTTTGTTTTGTTTTAACGCTAGCTTAACTTTTTTGTTTTTATCTTCTTTGTTGCCGTGAACAATAGCATTATTTACCGCCTCTGTTACCGAAACCAAGACATTGCCATATATAGACTCTTCAATTCTTATTTTTTCACCAACATTTTCAATGAAGCTTTCTACCACAGAAACATTCTCTTTAATTGATGGTATTTTTACAAACATTTTGTTATCGTATAAATTTGTGTGTCTGTTTTGTTTCAAACACTTTAACCTATATTATACGAAAATATATTTGTATTAGTTTGGTTTGGTCGATCAGCGCTTCTAGTTCCAGTTACCCGCTGTACCCAAGGCTGTTGTTGCACACCTAAAGCCAATTGTTGCTGAAGAAGAATCTTGATCTAAAAACCTTCTTGTTCCTGGAGACAACCACATTGCACCGTCAGCCCACGAACCACCCTTATAAACTCTGGACTTATTACTTACCATAGAGTTAAAGTTTTCTGAGTCATAATTTTCTTCCGAATCTAGGAAGTCACTTTTTCTAATAGGGTTTAAATCTTCCATATCTTGAAAGTTTAATGGTCTGTAAATATCAAAAACCCACTCATTAACATTACCAGCCATATTGTATAAGCCAAAATCATTTGGGGCGTATTCGTAAATGTTCATAGTTACAAACCCCGCATCATTAAGCGCTCCAGCTATACCAGCATAATCCCCTCTCCCTCTTTTGAAGTTTGCCTGAAACTTTCCAACATTTCCTCTTTTAGAGCTTCTTATTGTTCTTCCATCCCAAGGGTATAATCTTCTTTGTGTTTGGTTTTCATCTAACCACTGATCACCAATTTGTCCATATGCGGCGTATTCCCATTCTGCTTCGGTTGGTAACCTAAACTCAGGAAGGTAAATACCAGACTCAATAGGTGGAATGTCTCCATCAATATAATCTTCTCCAAAATATTCCATAGCCCTTTGTTTATTGACAGCTTCTGTTCTCCACCTACAATAATCAACAGCTTGTTCCCAACTTACCCCAACAACAGGATAATATCTAAAACCAGGATACCTTAAATAATTACTTACATAAGGTGTATTGAAAGCAAGTTCTTTTTCCCACACAGTAGTATCTGGTAGAGCACTTTGGTAATATGTTTCGCTTGAGTCTCTACCAATATAATGAAGGTACTCTAACCAGTGTATATTAGCTATTTCTGTTTGGTCCAGAAAAAAAGATTGCACCGTAACAGTTCTTTCAACGTTATCATGTGTATAAAACACATCTTCTTCATATGTTCCCAAAACAGCACGCCCCCCTTGGACTAAAACCTGGTTTGGTCCTGGAGGTTGCCCCCCAAAATCAGCAACTGTGAACCCTTCCTCATCCTCTTCAGCGTACGAGTCAGAAAAATATTCTAAATTAGTTGTTGTGCTAGTTGAGCCGGGGTTTCTTGCAGAGGGGTTAGAGTTTCCAAAGGGAAGTACCGAACACCCAAAAGCAACAAAACACAGAAACATATAAACAAAAACGTTTTTCATAACTAACTTTTGTGGTTATAAATTTTTATCAAAAATACAAAAAAATCAGTTCTTGAGAAGAAATAACAAATAAACTAAAAGCTTATTGTGTTTTTTTTGTGTTTTTTTTTAAAAAAACTAACGTTTCTTTAACAGAAACTAAAGAATTAGTAATAACACAAAGTTGGGAGTTTTTCTCTTTTACATTTGTTTTGTGACCACTTTTAGTAAGTTTTTCAAGCATTGTTAAAACCATTTCTTGTTTTTCTTTATTGTTTTTGTTGTTGTTGAAATAAACAAAAGACGTCTTGCTTTTTTTTGTTATAATTTTATCTACACCAAATTTAGACGCGTAGTTTTTAATTTTCATAACATCTATTAAACGCTCAAGCTCTTTGGGCGGGGGGCCAAAACGATCTTTAAATACGATTATAATTTCATCAAAAAGATTCATTTTTGATTTTTCTTCAATCAAACCATACATTTTTAACCTTTCGTTTGAGTTCGATATATATTCTTTTGGTATATAAGCTTTTTCGTGCGTGTCTACCAAACAGTTGCTTGTGACAAACCTTTGAATGTTATTTTGTTTTTTAGGCAAGTCTATTTCGGTTAAAGCTTCGTCTAAAATTTTGTTATAGGTTTCAAACCCAAGATCGTTTATAAAACCACTCTGTTCTCCTCCCAACAAATTTCCAGCCCCCCTTATGTCTAAGTCTTTTAAGGCAATATTTAAACCATCACCTAAGTTTGAGAATTCTTCTAAGGCTAATAGCCTTTTTTTAGCATCAACATTCAGGTTGTTTAACTTAGGAACCAATAGCCTACAAAAAGCTTTTCTGTTTGATCTACCAACCCGTCCACGCATCTGATGTAGGTCGGATAAACCAAACATATGGGCTTGATTAATAATTATAGTATTAGCATTAGGGATGTCCAAACCAGATTCAATTATGTTAGTTGAAATTAAAACATCAAACTTACCATCAACAAACTCTAAAATGGTTTTTTCAAGCGCGTCTCCTTTGAGTTGTCCGTGTGCTACTTTAACCTTGGCGTTAGGAACTAATTTTTGAACTATGCTGGCAATTTCGTAAATGTTTTCAACCCTATTATGAACAAAGAAAACCTGGCCAAACCTAGAGAGTTCGTTATTTATAATGTCTCTTATTTCTGTTTCATTAAAAGTCAAAACCTCTGTATGTACCGCTTGTCTGTTTGTGGGGGGGGTTCTAATTATGCTAATATCCCTAACCCCAATTAAAGAAAAATGAAGGGTTCTTGGTATGGGGGTTGCGGTTAATGTTAAACAATCAAGGTTGAGCTTTTGTCTTTTGATTCTCTCTTTCAAAGCAACACCAAACTTTTGCTCTTCATCTACAATTAACAAGCCTAAATCTTTAAATTTTATTTTTTTTCCTAAAACAGAATGTGTTCCAATTAAAATATCAATCTTACCCTCTTTAGAGTCTTTAATAATTTTGTTTCTTTCTTTTGTTGACCGGAACCGAGACAAATAATCTAAAGTAACAGGAAACCGCTCTAATCTTTTTTGAAACGTTTTATAGTGTTGGTATGCAAGTATTGTTGTTGGAACTAAAATTAAAACCTGTTTGTTTGAGCAGACAGCTTTAAATGCAGCCCTGACTGCAATTTCTGTTTTTCCAAAACCAACATCACCACAAACTAACCTATCCATTGGAAAAGAACTCTCCATATCTTTCTTTACCTCTATTGTTGTTTTAATTTGATCGGGGGTGTCTTGGTAAACAAATGAAGACTCAAGCTCTATTTGTAAGTAATTATCTTCTTGAAAAGAGAACCCTTGAGCTTCTCTTCTTTTAAGATATAGTTTAATAAGGTCGTTAGCCATATCAACCATTTTTGATTTAATCTTTTTCTTCTTTCTGGTCCACTCTTGGTTGTTTAAGTTGTTTAGGGTTGGAGTGCTTCCTGAGCTTGAATATTTCGCGATTTTATGAAGAGAGTTTACATCTATAAAAACAACATCATTGTTTTTGTAAACCAACCTTAAAACCTCACGGTCGATTTCGTTCGATTTCATTTTTTCTAAACCAACAAACCTTCCCACACCATGGTCAATATGAACCACATAATCACCCGCTTTTAACTCGTTTCTGTCTTTTATTGGGTTTTTTTGTTTTTTTTGAATTTTTGGAGAGTGGGTGTGTTTAAAAAACCGATTAAATAATTCGTGGTCTGTATAAAACACCTCTTTAGTTTCGTGATCTATGAAGCCCTCACTCATTTTTGAAATCAGTTTATTGTATGTTACAATAAATCCAACTGACTCGAAATAGGAGGCTAACCTTCTAGATTGTTCTTCAGATTGAAAAGATATGTTTAGTTTATAGTTATTATAATTATGTTCCTTAAGATCATCAACTAATAATGATAGGTTTTTGTTAAAGTTTGGTTGAGGGCTAGCTTTATATTTATACTTTATACAATTACTCTTTTTTGATTTTTCACCACCAAACTGGATTATTTTAAAATAGTTTATTTCTTTTAAAAAAGATTTTTTACTAAGAAAAATTCTTTTAGGAGATAAACTTAACATAACCTTACTTTTTCTTTTAATATCACTATATACTTTTTCAGCTTCTTTATATTTTTTATCAATAATGTTAGCGGATAAACTAATTCCATCATTCCAAACACACCAATTTTCTTTTAAAAAACTTAATAAGGTTACATGTTTACTAGATGCGCCCTCGTGTTTTTTGTTTGAGGTTATATTCACAGAACCAACATCGTCTTCTGTAAGTTGTGACTCAACATTAAACAATCTTAATCTTTCAACAACATCACCATCTAATTCTATTCGAATAGGTTTTTTATAAGAATATGAAAAAACATCAATTATATTTCCTCGCGAAGCAAACTCTCCAGGCTCGTTAACAAAATCAACCTTATTAAACCCTTTTTCTTCAATCATTTCTGTTAGTTTGTCTAAAGAGACGCCCTCTTTTTTCTTTAAACTTAGGGATAGTTTTTTTTGAATCCTTTCCTCAGGAAACATTTCAAATAAAGCTTCTGGGTAAGTGACAATGTAAGTTTTTTCTTTTCTTTTCTGGATAAGCGCTTGAATTACCTCAGTTCTCATAACAACGTTTGCGTTATTAATAAGCTCGTTATCATAAGGAGCTATAAAAGAATATGGAAAGAAATAAACCTTTTCGTTTTTTAAATAGTTACAAAGGTTGCTGTAGTAAATTAAAGCCTTTTCTTTGTCATTAAGAATAAAACAATGACTCATAGAATCGTTTTGTGTTATAGCTAAAGGAACGATTACATTAAGATTTCCTGACAAACCAGAGATATAAACATTGTTTTTTTTAGAAACCTCTGATTGAAGCTCAACAACCTTGAGCCTGTCTTTATACATAGAAATTATTTCAGAAGTTGACATGTTATTTTAACTCATGATATGAAAATTAGTTTGCAAAAAAGAATATTTTTGTTCAAAAAAAAGAGAGAAATGAAAATATTAATTACAGGATCCTCTAATGGTATAGGCCTACAAATAGCAAAAGACCTTTATGACACCAAAAATACTTTTGTACTTCATTATAACTCTAACAATAAAAAACTCTATAATTATTTTGGTAACAACAAAGAAAATATACACTACGTAAAATCAGACTTATCTAAAGAGTCTGGTGCTATTAAACTTTTTAAAAAAACATCCAAACACATAGGGGTTCCAGACACAATTATAAACAACGCCGGTATTGCTCAATCTTCCCCTATAGAAAATGATTTAAAAGTATGGACAGATGAGTTTGACAAAACAATCAACACAAACCTTAAATCCCCAGCTTTAATTTGTAAAGAGTTTATTTTAAAGAAAAGAAAAGAAAATATTAAGAAAAGACTGCGGATCATAAACATAACCTCTAGAGCAGCATTTAGGGGAGAGGTTGAGGATTTTATCTCCTATGCTTGTTCTAAAGGTGGGTTGGTTTCTTTAACTAAAACAATAGCAAGGTCTTTTGGGAAAAAGGATAATATTTTAGCTTTTAGTATTGCTCCGGGTTTTGTTAACACAGATATGGCAAAAAGTTTTATAGAAAAAAACGGAGAAGAATTGGTCAAAAAAGGAATTCAACTCGATAGGCTTACGGAACCTAAAGACATATCTCCGGTAGTTGCGTTAATTTCTTCAGGAAAAATGGACCACAGTACCGGATCTACTATAGATATAAACGCTGGGAGCTATTTAAGATAACACCATCACTTAGCAAAAACCTGTTTTGGGTCCTTAAAAGATTTAAACTCTAAAGCGTTCCCACTAGGGTCTAAAAAAAACATAGTTGCTTGTTCTCCAACCTCTCCCTTAAACCTTATATAAGGCTCTATTATAAATTCTGTTTTGTTTAATTGAAGCTCATCAGCAAGGCTGTGCCACTGTTCCCACTCTAATATCACTCCAAAATGTCTAACAGGAACCTCTTTACCATCTACTGAGTTTTTTTTTGAGTTTTTTAATTCATCAGGTTTTAAGTGAGCAGAAAGTTGATGGCCAAAAAAGTCAAAATCAACCCACTTAACATCTTCCCGACCTATTTTACACTTGAGGTGTTTTTTATAAAATAGTTTTGTTTCTTCAATATTGTTAACCGGAAAAGCTAAATGAAATGGGTTTTGCACAAACAATTTTACATAAAAAACTTATATAAATAACAAGAAAACTTTTTAAAGTTGTGAATATATTTTTAGTTAAACCTTAGGTATATTTGCAAAAAAGTAAACTATGGAAATGTTAATGTTAATTATTGTGTTGTTTGTTTCAGCGATACTTTGTTCAGTCTTTGTTCCAAATAGCAAGGTTAGCAACCACAAGAAAGACTCAGATTTTTAACCTTTTTTCTTTACGTTTCGAAAATCAATAATTGAAACAGCCCCAACAAAACTTATTAAAACAACAACAATCCAAACAAACAATTCAACACCATCAGTTACAGCAGGATTAGTAGGGAACATATTTTTTTTTTCGAAATTATAAATTAATTTTTATAATTAAAAAATTAGAAAGTAATACTTCCTAAACTCAACTGTATAGTACTTCCTTGTGACCCTTCATTAACATCAAAAACATAGGCATATTTTACTCCAAATTCAAAAAGAAAGGATTGTCTAAATAAATTAAGATCCAGGGTAAAACCAACACCTGCACTCTTAGGTGTTTCTTGAATATTAGGTGAGGTTTGACTAAATCCATTTATGGAACCTCCGTTTAAAAAAGTAGATCCTCTTACTCTTTGAATATATGCAATTGGACCAATTGCAAAGTCAGGATAAAACAATGGGAGCTCATACTCTAATCCCCAACCAACAAAATTTGAAAAATTAAAAAGATTTTGATACCCTGTTATAAAATTAATATTATTTCTAAATAAATAATCAACCTTTTCTTGAGCTTCAACCCTGGCCTTTAATCTTGCGGAGTGGGTGTTTTTAAATCCAGGAAAAGCTAAATAAATATCAGACCTGACGTATGAACCAGAATAATCACTATTTTCTAATGTTTTTTTTCCCTCAATTAACACAGTTTGTTCAAATCGATTATACACTTGTCTTTTTCCTTTTTTATATTTTCTAGAATAAAGAAGTAAAGTCGAAAAATAAGATCTTGTATTTCTTGTGGTAACCAATGGGAACTTTGATGAAGCGCTCCCTATTGAAGTTGTATAAAAATCTTTGAATCGTTCATGATATAAACTAAGACTACCTAAGAATGAAGTGAAGTATTTTCCTCTAGTATAAGACAAAGGCACCCTAACACCCATTGAAAAATCTTCTGTTTTGAATTTTATGTTAGCGTCGTATATCGTGTCATAACTTTCTTGATTATTTAATATAATATTTTGTGTGAAAGAGTCATTAGAAGATGATATTGAAAAATCTATAATTGGGTAAAACCCTTGATAACTTAAATTAAAATATTTGTCAGTTTTTTTATCTCTTATATCAAACCTATAACCCCCACCAAACAATAAGTCACCGAATAATCCACGAGAATCAAGCCCCAATGTTATGTAGTCTAATCCTTTTTCCGACAAGGAATAATCACTTATTCCCCATGAAGTGGGTTTTATTGCCTCAAAAAATCTATTTGTTTTTTTTGTGGGAAAACTTTTTGTGGGAATATATTTTGTGGGTGTTTTTTTTGTTTTGTTTTGTTTAATTGTTTTAGCAGGTAAATTTTCTGTTTCTACACTTGCTTTATAAACATCAAACCCAAACTCTCCCATTGACGAGTAATATATTTCAGAATTATCATTAGTTAAAAAAGGATAGTAGCTACCAAGTTTATGCCCATCTAAAATAAATGTTTCTTTTGTTTTTGTTTTATGAATAAAAATCTCTTCAAACCCATTGTGGGAGGTTGAAAAAATTAAGGTTTCGTTTTGATATGTTGGCCAACCTATATTTTTTTTTGTTGAAAAAAGGGTGTTTTTTTTATTTAGATTTAAATTAAAAATAAAAACACTTTTTTCTCCTTGAGCGGTTTTTATTCCAATTAAGTTTTCTTTATTTGAGTACTTTAAAGAGGAAATTATTCCAGCCCCGAATGTATATTCTTTAATTTTTTTTTGAGATAAAACATCATATATCACAAAACTTTGCGACCCGTTTAGATTATTTTCTAAAACAACAAAATTTTTACCATCAGGAGATAAATCTAAAGATGAAAAATAACCTTTAATTTTATTCTTAATAAGTTTTTTTGTTCTCATGTCCAATATTTTAACAGCCGAATAAACTCTTTTATCCCACCTAGGGTCTTTATCGAACTCTAACCAAGCTATTTTGTTTTTTGCTAGCGGTATTCTTCCAAAATCATTAACAATTCCTGGTGTGAATAAAAGAGAAATGTTTCCACTTTTGTCAATTACTCTAAAATCTTGATAGCTTCCATAACCTTGCCTAATAACAACAACATCTTTATTTTCGGTTACTGTTGGATATATTAAACTAGAAAACACATTATTACTTCTTTTGTTAAGTGATTTTTTGGTTATATAATTTGTCTTTTTTGGTAGAGACGCTAAGCTGTTTTTATAAACTTCTTTATAGTTTTCTTTCGTTTCTTTTTTTAATGCCCTATAAAAAGGGACGGGCAAAAAAGATTGCTTATTCGCTTTTTTTACAATTTTGTTAAACGTGTTTTGACTGAATTTTTCATTTAGATATTTTACCATCAAATAACCCGTCTCATATTCATTAGGCGTTTTATATTTAAAACTTCCTAATGTTTGTCTTTCATATTTTATTTTGTTTTTTGAATTTAAATTCATTTGTGTCGTTAGAGTAAAACGCGGTATTCTTCCTCTTCCATAATCACCAATAGTTGTTTCTAAATACACCGCGTCACCTTCCCAATACCAATTAGGTGCAGTAGACCTACTTATTAAAGAAGACTGACTCTCTCCAAAAAAATAATGAACCATCTTATTAAAAAAATTATTATATCCTACCTCTCTTTGTACAAGATGCCTGAATTCATGAACAGCTAACAAGTCCACCCAATTGTTGTTGTGTAAAAAGTGAGGGGATTCAGTTTTTGCATTTACGTAAAACTCACTTCTTCTGGGGCTAGATGTTACAAAAGCATTTGGAATACTATTTTGATTATGTAATATTATTCTACTTTTTCTTATTTTATCTTCTGGGTTAAGCTTTAATTTGTTTATGTTATTTTCTAAAAATGAAATGGTATAATTTGCAATTGAGTCTAATTCTTTAGGGAAATAGACTATAAAGTTTTTACTTCTTTTTTCATACCACTTTATTCCTGGTGGTGCTAATTCAGATTTTTCAAATTGGGAATATCCAACTGAATAACACAAAACAGATAAAAAGAATATTTTAAAAAAACTACGCATTTTCTGCTATACATTTAAACAACCTTTCTATATCAGATTGTTTATTATATACTGAGGGAGAAACCCTTATGCTGTCACCCCTTAATGATATATGAATATTTTTATCTTTTATTTTTTTTAATATTTTTTCTAGGTTTTTTTTTGGCCTCAAGCCAAAAAGATGAGAAGCCCTATACTCATCCTCCTCAAACCACACTCTTGACTTGTCTAACATATCGAAACAAGGTTTTGTTATATTGGTTATGTAATTATATATGTTTTCTACACCCCAAGTTTGAATTTGTTTTATTCCCGCTGATAACATGTTAACATTGATAAAACTACTTTGTTGTCCCATAGAGTACCTTTTAGATCCTGCTCCATATTCTTCTTGGTAATTAATTAATTGGGAAAAATCTTCACTGTTTTTTCTGTTTATCCAACTTTCTTCTATAGGAAGTCCATCATCAAATTTATTTCCATAGTATGCTACACCAAAACCATAAGGGCCCATTAACCATTTATATGCTGCACAAATTAACGCATCAGGTTTCACTTTTTTCAAATCAAAAGGCATAGTACCAATTGATTGTGTGCCATCAACAATTAACATTGCCCCAACTTTATTGGTTTTTTCTCTTATTTTTTCAAGGTCAAATATAGTTCCGTCAGCCCAATGAACAATCCCCATTGACACCACTTTGGTTTTTTCATTAATTGACTTAAGAACAGCCTCATTCCACATAAAACCACACTTAGATGAATTTTTTGGCTTGTTAACAAATTTTAATTTAGCCTTATATTTTTTTGTAAGAGACATCCAAGGATAAACATTGCTAGGAAACTGATCTCCAATTAACACAACATTTTCAGATTCTTTTAATTTTATGTTGTTTGTTACGTTTCCAACCCCATATGAAACGGAAGGAATTAACACAATCCTATCATAGTCTGTTGTGTTAATAAGATTTCCAAATTGTCTTTTTAAATTATTTACACCAGTGAAAAAATCAGATGGTTGAAGCTTATGTGGTGACCGTTTTATTTTTAACCCCTTAATTCCTGCCCTCTCAACTTTTTTAAGCATTGGAGACATGTATGCACAGTTTAAATAAGTTTTTCGACCTGACATTATAAATTTATTTTTTTGACATCTCATAACTAATAGAATAATGGTGGTTTATTATTATTAAACTTTATCATATTATTTAAGAGCTCTGCAAAATATAGTATTTTGTCCTCTGCACCATAATTACCAATAATAGATATACTAGTTGGGCTTCCCTCATCATCAAAACCATTAGGTAATGATAAAGCAGGGTGTCCAGTTAGGTTCGTAATTAACATTTGATTTTTACCAAAACTTGGAGATAATATTAAATCATATTTTTTAAATAATTCATCTGTTTCGTCAATAAGTATTTTTCTATGCCTGTTTGCTTGAATGTACTCAACAGCTGGTATTAACTTCGACTGCCTAAGAGAATTAGCTCTTGATCTTTCACCTTGTTCAACCATTGAAGAATCAAGTCCTTTTAATAAAAAAGAATCAAAAAAAGCGCCAGCTTCAGCCCGTAAAATAATATCAAAAACACTAAAAGGAAAGTTTTTAGGAAGCTCTATAGGGTTAAGATCATAAAGTTCTTTAGCTAGGGTGATTGTTTTAATATTGTTGTTATAAAAACGGGAAGTATCATTATCAAAAAGGCTTTTTAGGTAGCCTATTTTTAAACTATTTATCTTCTGATCAAAATTAAAATTTATCGTGTTGGTATTATTTGTTTCTTTTATTGTATTAAAAACAATCGCACAATCTCTTGGAGACCTCGCAATAGGACCAACCTTATCCATAGTCCAAGATAAAGTCATAAAGCCATCAGTTGGAACTGAGGAGTATGTAGGTCTTAATCCCGTAACTCCACACCGGGTCGACGGAGAGATAATTGACCCTAAGGTTTCTGTCCCTATAGCATAAGGAACTAAACCAGCTGAAACAGCAGCCGCAGAGCCAGCAGATGAACCACTCGATCCTTGTTCTAAATTCCAAGGATTTTTTGTTTTGCCTCCAAACCATACATCTCCTCTAGCCAATGAGCCAGAGGACAACTTACCAAGCATTACAGCGCCAGCTTCTTCTAGTTTTTTTATTACTAAAGCTTTTTCATCAAATTGTTGGTTTTTAAAAGGCATAGCTCCCCATGTTGTTGGATAGTTTGGGAAAGAGGCAAGGTCTTTTATTGCGTATGGTATTCCATGAAGTTCTCCTCTATACATACCTTTTTTGATCTCATCGTCTGCATTCTCAGCTTGTTTTAAAGCTAATTTCTCCGTTATGGTAATAAATGCATTTAGTTTTTTATCAAATAATTTGATTCTTTCAAGATATATTTTGGTAAGTTCTAATGAAGATATTATTTGGTTTTTTATTAGATAGGAAAGTTCACCAATACTTAAAAAGGGAATATCTTTTTTATTACTTGGTAGTTTTGTTTTAATATCCTCAAATGTATATTTCGTTTTTTTTGATCGCAGGTTATTAACTGAAAAATTAAAGGCAGGCACATTATCTTTTGTTAAATTATACTCCCTCATATTAACATAAGAATTTTTATTTCTTATCACATATGGGGCCATAGTTTGAATGTCTTTTTCATTGAAAGTTACTCCTGACAACCTTAAAGCTTTTTTGATATCATTTACAGATATATCCTTTTTTTGAATTAACAAAAAAGAAGAAGTTATAAGGAAAAATAACCCCAAATAAAATTTAATTTTATTTTTCATTAAAATTTTTTAATCTAATATACATATTAGTTTTTATTGATTATATTTTTTGTCAAAATTGGAAGGAATAAACAAAGTTTTTTTATTGGACGCTATGGCTCTTATTTATAGGGCCCACTTTGCATTTAGCAAAAACCCAATAGTTAATTCTAAAGGTCTAAACACAAGTGCTGTCTACGGTTTTTTGAATACGCTCTTAGAGCTAATTAATAAAGAGAAACCAACTCATTTTGCAGTGGCCTTTGACACTAAAGCCCCAACATTTAGGTCTGATATTTTTACAGAATATAAAGCAAATAGAGAAAGACAACCGGAAGATATTCAAGTAGCAATTCCTATAATTAAAAAATTCCTTACCCATCTAAACATTCAAATTGTTGAAAAAGATGGATTTGAAGCGGATGATGTAATTGGCACATTGTCATATCAGATATCAAAAGAAAATAACACTAAGGTTTTTATGATGACTCCTGATAAAGATTTTGCACAACTTGTAAAAGACAACGTGTTTTTATATAAACCTGCATTTATGGGTATGGGGGTGGATATCTTAGGGGTTGATGAGGTTTTACAGAAGTTTCAAATTGAAAGAGTTGACCAGGTAATAGACTTTTTAGGGCTTCAAGGCGACAGCGTAGACAACATCCCAGGTGTCCCAGGTGTAGGCCCAAAAACTGCTCAAAAGCTGTTAAAAGAATACGGTAGTATAGAAGGAATTATTGATCATAAAAATGAAATAAAAGGTTCTGTTGGTATAAAAATAAAGGAAAATACTCAATCAGCGTTAATGTCAAAAGAACTTGCGATTATTAAAACTGATGTTCCTTTGAATATAAAACTAAATGATTTAAAAATAAAAAAAGCTAACAGTAAAGACCTTAATTTTCTTTTGGATGAAATGGAATTTAGGACCATTAAAAACAGAATGGTTTCTTCGGGGATTTTATTGGAAGAAGAGGGCCAATTGAGTTTTTTTAATGACGAGAAACCTAAGAAAAAAAAAGAAGTAAAATACAGTCTAATAACCGAAAAAGAGTTAGATGCTTTTTTGGCAAAATTAAAACCAGAAAAAGCACTATGTGTTGATACCGAAACGTCTAGTTTAAATATTCAAGAAGCTGAATTAGCAGGTATTGCATTAAGCTTCAAAGAAAATGAAGGTTATTATATACCAACACTAGAAAACGCAGAAAGTATTATTAATAAAATTAAACCATTTTTAGAAAACCCAGAAGTTAAAATAATAGGACATAACCTTAAATACGACATTCAGGTATTAAGAAAATTTGGGATATACATTTCTGGTAATGTGTTTGACACGATGTTAGCTCACTATTTAATTAATCCGGAGTCTAGCCATAAATTAGATGTTTTATCTGAAAATTATTTAAACCATAAATGTATACCGATTGAGGAAATTATTGGAAAGGCTGGTGTAAACCAAAAAAAGATGACAGACTTAGACCCAAAAGAAGTTTACTATTATGCTTGTGAGGATGCTGATATAACTTTTACTCTAAAAAGTATTTTAGAAAAAGAATTAGAAGATAATAAGTTATCAAAATTATTTTATGATGTTGAGCTTCCTTTAATGTTTGTTTTGTGTTCAATGGAATCTAATGGGGTAAATATAGATATTGATTTTTTAGATCAAATGTCAAAGAAGTTATCAAAGTTAATTGATGAAACTCAATCTAAGGTTTTTGAAATTTCAGGTGAGAGTTTTAATATTTCATCTCCTAAACAACTTGGCCTTATTCTTTTTGAAAAATTAAAAATTGATGAAAACCCTAAAAAAACAAAGTCAGGTCAATATTCAACAGGCGAAGAAATTCTTTTAAAGCTTTCAAAAAAAAATAAAATCGTTGATCTTATATTAGAATATAGGGAGTACAAGAAACTTCTTTCTACATATATAAACGCACTACCTGAAATGGTGTCTTTATCTGATAGGTTAATTCACACAGACTATGCTCAAGCAGTAACCGCTACAGGAAGATTAAGTTCAAATAAGCCAAACCTACAAAACATTCCTATTAGAACAGCATTAGGAAGGGAAACTCGGTCTGCTTTTATTTCTAGAAATGACGGTGATTTTATTTTGGCTGCAGATTATTCACAAATAGAACTTAGATTAATAGCGGCATTTAGTGGTGACCCAGAAATGATTGGCGCCTTTAAAAAGGAAAAAGACATTCATTCTATTACAGCCTCTAAAGTTTTTAATGTGCCTTTAAACGAGGTTTCAGGGGATATGAGAAGAAGAGCAAAAGAGGTTAATTTTGGTATAATTTATGGGATTTCTCCATTTGGACTATCTCAAAATCTGGATATTCCAAGGTCGGAAGCAAAAGAAATAATAGACTCCTATTTTACAGAGTTCAAATTAGTAAAAGAATACATGGACAATTCTATAAAAAAAGCAAAAGATAAAAAATATGTAGAAACCATATTAGGAAGAAAGCGATACTTAAGAGATATAGATTCAAGAAACTTTACATTAAGAGGGTTTGCTGAAAGAAATGCGATTAACTCACCAATCCAAGGAAGCGCAGCAGATATAATTAAGTTGGCTATGATTAAAATTTCTGATTGGATGCGCACCGAAGACCTTAAATCAAAAATGATTATGCAGGTACATGATGAGTTGGTTTTTGATGTTGTTAAATCTGAAAAAGATAAAATGGAAAAAAATGTAAAAAAAATTATGGAGAACATCATTGAATTTGATGTTCCTTTAACCGTTGAAATAGGTACAGGTAAAACATGGCTAGAGGCACATTAGATATAGATACGTATAGATCAAAAATTTTATCTGCTCATGATAGAATTAAACCTTATATACATAACACACCACTATTGTGTTCTAATGCCATAAATAAAAAAGCAGGATGTGAAATCTATTTTAAGTGTGAAAATTTTCAAAAGATTGGAGCTTTCAAGATGAGAGGAGCAATAAATGCGGTGTTATCTTATTCTTTAACAAAAAGAAGAAAAGGTTTTGTTACCCACTCATCAGGAAACCACGCTCAGGCGGTTGCTCTTTCATCTAAAATTGTTAATTCAAAAGCACATATTGTAATGCCAAAAGGAGCACCGAAAATTAAAGTTGTTGCTGTAAAAGGGTATGGCGCTCAGGTTTATTTATGTGACAATAATGAAAAGTCGAGAATTGATACTTGCAAAAAAATTATTAATAAAACTGGCGCTAATTTTATACATCCGTTTGATAACGATGATGTGATTAGCGGTCAAGCCTCTTGTGCTAAGGAAATTTTTGAAGAAGAAAATGGTTTTGATTTTATTATTTGCCCCGTTGGCGGAGGCGGGCTTGCTTCTGGAACAATTTTATCAACACAAATTTTTTCACCTTTAACTACAGTTATATTAGGGGAACCACTCAAAGCTTCAGATGCTTATCAATCTTTTGCCAAAAACAAACTAATCCCAGTAAATAAACCAACAACTATTGCTGATGGCTTAAAAACATCATTGTCGGAACGCACTTTTAAAATAATTAAAAAAGGCACAAAAAAAATTATAACAGTAAGTGAGGAAGAGATTGTATCAGCTATGAAGTTAATATGGGAAAGATTAAAAATAGTATGTGAGCCTTCATGCTCAGTTCCGCTAGCTGCTCTTTTAAAAGAAAAGGAGAATTTTAGAAATAAAAAAGTTGCAATTATCTTAACCGGAGGGAATGTTGACCTTGAAAACCTTCCTTTTTAGTTGTTAAACCTATCGAAATTACTTTTAATTACTAATCTAGGGAAATTATTATCATCTGTGTTGACATCAGCCGTTTCTTTAAGTGGATCTAGCTTAATGTTTTTTACCACTTTGTCTTTGACAAAAACCTTTGTGACGATTTTTTCATTAAATCTCCAAATTTCAGCAGGGATCTTTTCAATTTCTTGAGAATCATCTTCATATGTCCATTCGATAATTAAAGGTGTTACTAAACCTCCTTTATTTTCAAATGTAACTTCATAAAAGTTCTTATCGCTGTTTTCAATTTTTATATTCTCATCATTTACGGTATTTCTAAACTCCCTATATTCATTTGTGTTTGTGTTTGTAAAGCTGAAAAGCGTAGGCTCAAAGGGCATTGCAAAATCAACAGGGTCTGAAGGAAGTTTTTTGTTTTTACCTCTAATGTTTTCCTCTTCCACTTTTGCTTGGTTTTCAAACGGCTCACTTATATTTCTCATTTTAAACCACTTAACTTTCTCTACACCTACATCTACATTATCTGTACTATAAAACCAACCCCTCCAAAACCAATCAAGATCAACAGCGCTAGCATCTTCCATTGTTCTAAAAAAATCAGCCGGATCCGGGTGTTTAAAAGCCCATCTTCTAGAGTACTCTTTAAAGGCATAATCAAAAAGTTCTGGTCCCATAATCGTTTCTCTTAAGACACTTAAAGCAGAAGCAGGCTTTGCGTAGGCGTTAGCACCAAACTCTCTACTTGCTATTTGTTCTGAGTTAGTCATGATTGGCCTTAACATGTCTTTAGGCATTTTCATATAATCAACAATACTTTCAGCGGTACCTCTTCTAAGTGGACCATCACTATAGTATTCTCTCTGTGTTAGGGACTGAACAAATGTATTCAAGCCCTCATCCATCCAAGTCCATTGCCTCTCGTCGGAGTTAATAATCATTGGAATAAAAAAGTGTCCCACCTCATGAATTATTACACTAATCATTCTCCATTTAGTAGCGTCTGAATAAGTTCCGTCTTCATTTGGTCTGCCAAAATTGAAACAGATCATTGGGTATTCCATTCCTATAGAAGCAGCGTGAACAGAAATTGCTACAGGATAAGGGTATTCAATAGTATGCTTAGAATATGTTTTTAAAGTATTTGCAACAGCTACTGTTGATTCTTTTTCCCACAACGGATTACCTTCTTTTGAATAATAAGACATAGCGAGTGGGGTTTTATTTTCAAGTTGCACTGCCATCGCGTCCCATATGTACTTTCTTGAAGCTGCGAAAGCAACATCCCTCACCATTTCAGCTTTAAACTTCCAAGTTTTGGTTTTGTTACTAATAGGATTTTTTTCTTTTTTTTCTGCTTCTTGTTGTGTTGTTATAATAACTGGTTTATCGTATGTTTTTTTTGCTTTTTCTAATCTCTCTAGCTCAATTTTATTTAAGACTTCTTTCGGGTTTTGTAAAGACCCAGTTGCAGCAACTATGAAGTCCGCAGGGACGGTAATATTCAACTCATAATCACCAAAAGGTAAAGCGAATTCCCCCCTTCCTAAAAACTGTTTGTTTTGCCAGCCTTCCTTATCATCATATACAGCCATTCTTGGAAACCATTGAGCTATAGTATAACTAAAGTTTTTATCCTTAGGGAAATACTCATAACCACCTCTTCCTCCAATCTTCATTCTATCATTAATTTCATATGACCACTTAATTTTGAATGAGTAAGAATCTCCTTTAGATAGAGGTTCATCAAGATCTATCCTCATCATTGTGCTAATTACTGAATGGTTAATATCTTTACCGTTCATGTCTTTAACATAAGCAATTTTAAACCCACCATTATATTTTTCACCTTTGATATTTGTGTAGGAGTTAGTTAAACCTTGAAGTCTTTTTCCACTGTAAGTTTTTGACATTTTTGAAGGGGTAACAAGAGGCGTATTTGATTCATTAGATCTAACATTTTGATCCAACTGTACCCATAAATACCTTAGGACGTCAGGTGAATTATTAAAGTACGTTATTTCTTCCTCTCCATAAAGAGTTTGGTTTTCGTCATTTATTGTTACGTCAATTTTATAATCTGCTTTTTGTTGCCAGTAGTCAACACCAGGCGCCCCAGAAGCAGTTCTGTATGAGTTTGGGGTTGGAAGCATTGTTCCCAGTTGTTCAAATTTTTGTTCCCATTCACCATATGAACCCTGAGAAAAAACCACATTACTAATCAATAAAAAAAACAATAAAAACTTTTTCATTCTACCAAAATTTTGCGTTTAAAGTAAGCATCAAACTTATACCAAAAATAGCAGAAGACACAAAGAAGATCCAGTTTTCTCTCGTTTTGAAAACATAATTTGAACCAATAAAACTAATAATCAAAAAAGTACCAACTACCACTAATTGTGCTAGCTCAATACCAACGTTAAAAGAAAACAACTCTAATACTATATTTCCTTTAAAAAGTAATGCTTTTAAATAATTAGCAAACCCTAGACCATGTACAAGTCCGAAAACAAGCGCTATAAAATAATTTGCGGTAACAGCTTTTTTAATTACTCTATTTCTGTTTATTATATTATTTAAGGCGGTAAGAACAATTGTTAATGGGATTAAAAACTCTATAACCTTTTGATTATAAGAAATTATATCTAGTGCTGAAAGAATTAAAGTTATTGAATGCCCAATTGTAAAGGCGGTAATTAAGATAACGATTTGTTTAATCATAGAAGGTTTATAAACAACAACCAAAGCCAAAACAAACAAAATATGATCAAGCGCTTGAACATTTAATATATGATCAAATCCAACCATAAACCAAGTTTTAAATACGTCCATAATCTAATTCAGTTAAAAATTGTTATTAAATTTATTAAATAATAATGATCAAAATACTTTCTTTTCTTGCAATTTTTTTTCCACATGAATTTTATGTTAGCGTATCATACATGGAATTTGACCCGAAAAGAAAAGCAATAGAAGTTCAAAAAAAAATATTTTTTGATGATTTAGAACTTGCGATTAAGAAAAAAAATCAATTAACAAATTTTGATATTTTAAACTCTAACAAAGAGATTGTAAATCAAAATATCAAAAACTATCTCCAGGAAAATATCGACTTTATAATAAACGGGAAGCCTCTAGATATAAATTATCTTGGGCACGAATATATAAATGGCACCATCAATTGTTATTTTGAAATATTGAAAGTAAAAAAAATAAAAAAATTAATTATTAAAGACTCAAGCTTATTTGCTTCTTTTAAAGATCAAGAAAATTTAATATATTTTGAGACATTAAACGATCTTCAAACTATAAGACTTAAAAACCCAAACGACACACATGAAATTATCATCCCAAACTAAACCATCAAGCATGAAAAAAACTTTATTATTATTTTTTCTCTTTTTTAATTTTTTTGCATTTAGCAAAGAAAATAATTTCAATAAATCGTCTTATAATGACTTTGTCTCTAATCTAACAAAAAAAGAAGGCTTCATAAACTACTATTGGGATGAATCTAAAGGAAAAATATATATTGAAATTGAAAAGTTAGGTCAGGAGCTTATATATGTTAATTATTTATCAGCAGGATTAGGTTCTAACGACATAGGCTTAGATAGGGGTCAAATTGGAGGAACACGGATTATCAAGTTTATAAAGATGGGTCCAAAAATTCTTATGGTTCAACCAAATTATAGATATAGAGCTTTATCTAGCAATCAAGAGGAAATTAAAGCTGTAGAAGATGCTTTTGCAAAATCTACTTTATGGTCTTTCGATATTGTGATTCATGAAAAAAATAAATTTTTATTGGACGCTTCAGAATTTGTAATAAGGGATTCTCATAAAATATCTCAAAGATTAAACCAAAGGAGGCAGGGGTCTTTTAAAATTGATAAAAGGTCATCATCTTTTGATGTTTTAAATTCAAAAAATTTTCCTTTAAATTCTGAGCTTGAGGCTTTTTTAACATTTAGAGGCGTCTCAACAGGAGGTTGGCTTAGTTCTGTGTCACCTGACAATGAAAGTTTTTCAGTACGAACAAGACACTCTTTTGTTCAACTTCCAGATGATGGCTATACTCCAAGAAAGTTTGATCCTAGAGCGGGCTTCAACCCTCAATCATTTTATGACTATGCTAGTCCAATTGAAGAAGACTTACGCACGATGTTTATAAAAAGACATAGACTAATTAAAAAAAATCCTAATGCAGAAATTAGTGAGGCTATAGAGCCAATAGTTTATTACCTAGACAGAGGGGTGCCTGAGCCAGTCAAGTCTGCTTTAATAGAAGGTGCTTCTTGGTGGAATGAAGCATTTGAGACCGCAGGATTTAAAAATGCTTTTCAGATTAAATTATTACCAGAGGGGGCTGACATGTTAGACGTGAGATACAATGTAATTCAATGGGTTCATCGGTCAACAAGAGGATGGTCATACGGAGCATCAGTGGTTGATCCAAGAACAGGTGAAATTATTAAGGGGCATGTGTCTTTAGGGTCATTAAGAGTCAGGCAAGATTATTTAATTGCAGAAGGGTTATTAAGGCCATATAATAAAGAAAATGATACTGATCTAATGGAAGAAATGGCCATAAAAAGACTAAGGCAATTATCTGCTCATGAAGTTGGCCACACTATTGGGCTATCTCATAATTTTATTTCTAGTGCTAGAGGTAGAAAGTCAGTTATGGATTATCCACACCCTCTTATTAAATTTTCTAATAATAAAGTTGATCTATCAGAAGCATATGATCATGGTATTGGTGAATGGGATAAATTAGCAATTAATTGGGGTTATAGGGAGTTTATGTCAGATGAGGCGAAAAGTCTTAATAAGATATTAGACGAAGGATATAAAGATAACATCTATTTTATATCAGATCAAGATTCTAGGCCTACAGGGGGCGCTCATCCAAGATCTCACCTTTGGGACAATGGATTTGATGCCGCTGAAGAGTTAAATAGAATTCTTAAAATTAGAAGACATGTTCTTGATGATTTCTCAGATAATGTAATAAAATTAGGTGAGCCAATGTCAAGTATTGAGGAAGTATTAGTTCCAATATATTTGTTGCACAGGTATCAAATTGAAGCAGCATCAAAAGTAGTAGGTGGATTAGAATATAATTATGCTGTTAAGGGAGACGGACAACTTGTAACTAAGTTGTTACCACAAGCACAACAAATGAAAGCTTTAGAATCACTGTTATCTTCTATAGAACCAAAAAACCTCTCTCTATCCAAAAGGCTAATTTCACTAATTCCCCCAAGAGCTTTTGGTTACCAAAGAACTCGAGAGACATTTAAATCTAGAACAGGCGTTACATTTGATTATCTTGCTGCGGCTGAAACAGCTACAAACCTTACTTTAAAAATGTTACTACACCCTGAAAGAGCTTCACGCTTATTAACTTTAAAGGCTAGAGACAGATATACACAACCAGGTTTATTGACTATATTAAATAAAATAATAAACGAAACAGTCTTGAGGGATTACAACTCATTATCCCTTTCTGACATGGAAGTTGAGATTTCAAAAATGGTAAACCACAATGTGCTAAATCATATGTTTATGCTATCAAACAGTAAAAACGTTCATGAAGAAGTTAGTGCTCAAGTAAATTTCTCCTTAAAAAATCTAAAAAAAGAACTAGACAAGAAAAACTCAAACGAATATCATTACCATTTTCTCTCAAGCAAAATAGATAAGTTTTTTTCTGGTAAGATAGATTCAACTTTTCCAAATACATTAAAAGCTCCTGACGGTTCCCCAATAGGATCTTATGAAGATTTGTTACATACTTGTTCAAGCGAACTATAATTTTTCTTCATGAAGAGCAGTTCCTGTTCCATCAACAATAAGGTTGTTTTTGGTGTCGAAGATTTGGGTTTTAAATATCCCAAAATGCTTATCTTTAATTATCCTAACTAACTCAACATAAACAACATATTTTTTGTCAGGATATAGCGGTTTTTTAAAACTTAAGTTTTGGCCAACATGTACTGATCCGTGCCCAGGAAATTTAGACCCCATAACTTTACCAAAAGATGTTACAGAGAACAGCCCATGTACAATAGGTTTTTTGAAACGAGTTTGTGCTGCAAATTCTTTGTCTATATGCAGTGGGTTTTTGTCACCACTTAGCTCGGCAAATTTATTTACCATTTCCTGTGTTATAATAAACTCTTCTTTGTAATTATCTCCTACTTTTAGTTTCATGAAATTAATTTATTAAGATTAAATATTTTGTTTTTTGAAGAAGACATTAAGCCAGGAAATATTGATGCTGTTGCTGAAATTATTAAAACCATTATTGAAATTATAATCATGTCCGTAAAATTAAAATCAATAGGATATGCCTCTAGTATTGAGCTAGACATTTGAATAGAGATAAAACCAAATTTTTTTTGCAGTGTGGTTAGGATGAACCCAATAAATGATCCCAAAACAACACTCGAAAAACCTATTATTATACCTTGACTTATAAAAACATTTCTTATTTGAAATCTTTTTGCACCGAAAGAAAACATTATCGCAATATCTTTTTGTTTCTCAACGCCCATCATTGTTAATAGAAAGAAAATGTTTATTGAACTTAATAGAAGAACAATTCCAAAGACAATATAAACTACTAGTTTTTCTGTTTGTAATATTTTATAAAGACCCGCTCTTTGTTCAATAGAGGTTAAAACAATATATTCTTCTCCGATTTTATTTTTTATAGCCAATTTAGTCTCTTTGATCTCATTTATATTTTTTAATTTCACCTCATATGAGGAAACTTTGTTAGTGTTATTAAATAGTTTTTGTGCAAAACTTAAGGAAGAGAACACATAATTATTATCAAAGCTATTCTCAATTGCGAAAACTCCAGATACTTTGATATTTTCATCATTAAATAAATTTTTTTGAATGGTGTTTGGTTTTAGTTCCTTTTCTTCATTAAGTGCAAAAACCTTTATGTTTTGAAAATTCGAGTTACTATTAATTCCAAGACTATATTTTATACCTCTCCCAAAAACCGCGTGTTCTAATTTGTTCTTTTCAAAAACAAAATCCCCCTCTGTCAAGTTATTAACAATTCTGTTTTGTTCAATGAAATTTGAATCAACCCCTTTTAAGTAGGCAACTACCTCTTTTTGATCTTGTTGCAATATAACTTTATTTTCTAATATTCCAGAAACGGACTCTACGTTTTCTAAGGCCTTGATATCTGAAATAAGGTCATTATTAAAATATTTAGACTCTATATTTTCAATTTTAATATCTGCGTCAAAGTCTTCATAAATAGACTTAAGTGTATTTTCTAAACCATTATAAACAGAAAGGACTATAATCATTGCTGCTGTCCCCAAACTTAATGTTAGAATGGAGATATAGGATAGAATATTGATAAATGTTTTATTATTTTTTGATAAAATAAATCTTAATGCAGCTTTGAAAGGAAACATCATTTTTATTTTTTAGGGGGAATATTTAGGTCAGAAAGTATTTTGTTTATTCTGGAAGCTTCATGCTCTGAGCTGTCAATAATAAATTTAATTTCTGGGATTTTTCTAATTTTTTTTCCAATGGATTTAACAATATATTGTTTTATATCATATTTTTTTTCTAGAAACTTTTTTTCAATAAAATCTGATTTAGAATTATCAAGAGGGCTAATAAAAATCAAGGCGATACTTAAGTCAGGTGAGAGCTTAATACCCATTATTGTAATAAACTCATTATTTAAAAAAGATTTGCCCTTTTTAATTATATAGTCATTAATTACCCTATGTAAAAGACTTTCATGTTTTTCAATTCTTTGTCTTTTCACCTTAACAATTTATTTTGTCTACTCTATTCTTATGTCTTCCGCCTTCAAATTGTGAACTTATAAAGGCATCAAAAATTTCTTTAAGTTCAGAGGGGGAGATAAATCTAGCAGGAACACAAAGAACATTTGCGTCATTGTGTGTAATTGACATTTCAGATGTTTTTTTATTCCAACAAACAGCAGCCCTTATCCCATTGTGTTTATTTGCTGCCATAGCAACGCCATTCGCACTACCACATATGAGAACACCAATGTGATCTGTTTTCTTTAAAACTTCTTTTGAAACTTCATGGGCATAATCTGGGTAATCAACTGACTCAGCACTAAAACATCCACAGTCTTTAAAGTGAAATTTTTTTTCTCTAATTAAATTAATTAGGATCTCTTTGTATTCAAACCCAGCATGGTCACAACCAATAATTATTTTCATTTGTATGTTTTTTTAACTACGCCAGATATCAATATACTTATTTCATATAAACCAATCAAGGGCACAGCCATTACTATTTGACTAAAAGGGTCTGGTGGAGTTAACATTGCACCAAAAACTAAAATTATTACTATTGCATGTTTTCTGTAATTTTTTAAAATTTCTTTATTAACAATACCAGCCTTTGTTAAAAAATAGATTACCATAGGTAGTTGAAAAAGCATGCCTGAGGCTAACACTAAAGTTGTAATAGTTGAGACATATGATATGATATCAAATTCATTTAAAATGGAAGGATCTATTTGATAGTTAGCTAGAAAATTTATTGAAATAGGAGTTAATATAAAGTAACCAAAAAGGATACCAATAAAAAATAAAAAAGAGACATAAAAGGTTGCTCCCCGAGCCGCTTTTTTTTCATTTACATAAAGCCCTGGAGAAATAAACCTCCAAAACTCCCAAAAAGCATAAGGGAAAGCAAAAATTATACCAATGACAAAAGATGATGATATGTGCATCATGAACTGTCCAGCCATTTGTCTACTTTGAATTATAAACGGAAGCTCTTCAATACAAAAAGCAGATACACCTATCTGTTGGCCTAGATTACAAAGGGCAGAATATGTCCAAAAGTCACTTTTCGAAGGGCCTAATAATATAACTCCAAATACAATGTCTTTAGAAACAAAAGCTATTATTGCAAAAACAATAATTGCAAGTAATGATCGTATTATATGCCATCTCAATTCTTCAAGATGATCTATGAAAGACATTTCCTTTTCTTTTTTCATTATTTGTGTAGAGGAAATTTACTAGCCCAGGCATTTATCTCTTTTCTAACTTGGTCAATTTCTTTCTCATCATTTATCACCCTGTCTATGAAGCCCACAATTTTTATCATGTCATCCTCTAGCATGCCTCTTGTGGTAATTGCTGCCGTTCCTATTCTCATTCCAGATGTAACAAAAGGAGATTCTGAGTCAAATGGCACCATATTTTTATTAATTGTTATATCTGCTTTTCCTAGGTTTTCTTCAGCTTCTTTACCTGTTATGTTTTTGTTTCTAAGATCTATTAGCATGAGGTGATTGTCTGTGCCTCCTGAAATTATATCATATCCTCTCATCATAAATTCTTTGGCCATAATGTTTGCGTTTTTTTTAACTTGAACTACATAAGTTAGATATTTATCCGATAATGCTTCTTGAAAAGCTACGGCTTTAGCCCCTATTATATGTTCAAGAGGACCACCTTGGGTTCCCGGGAAAACACCAGAGTCTAAAAGAGATGACATTAATCTTGTTGTTCCTTTCGGAGTTTTAATCCCAAAAGGATTTTCGAAATCATTTCTCATCATAATAATTCCACCCCTTGGGCCCCGTAATGTCTTATGGGTTGTTGAGGTTATAATATGACAATAATCCAAAGGATCATTAAGTAGTCCTCTAGATATTAAACCTGAGGGGTGAGCTATATCTGCAAGAACTAACGCCCCTATTGAGTCAGCGACTTCTCGAATAAACTTATAGTCCCAGTCTCTACTGTATGAAGACGCCCCACATATTATTAATTTTGGATTTTCTTTTCTCGCTGTCTCTTCTAAAGACTTATAGTCTATATATCCGTCATCTTTGTTTACTCCATAGAAAAAAGGCTTATAAATTTTTCCTGAATAATTAACGGGAGAACCATGGGTTAAATGTCCTCCGTGAGCTAGATCAAAACCTAAAATTTTATCTCCAGGGTTTAGAATTGCTAACATTACAGCAGCGTTAGCTTGAGCTCCAGAGTGTGGCTGAACGTTTACCCAGCTGGCATCAAAAAGCTGTTTTAACCTTTCTCTACATAAATCTTCAATTTCATCTACTACAGAGCAACCCCCATAGTATCTTTTTCCTGGTAGTCCTTCTGCATATTTATTAGTTAGAATACTTCCTGCCGCTGCCATTACTTCATCAGAAGCATAGTTTTCAGATGCAATTAATTCAATGCCTTCTGATTGTCTTTTTTTTTCTTGATCAATTAAATCAAATAATCTTTTGTCTTCCATATAACTACAAATTATGATTAATTTTTACTTTTAAATTGTTATTTTGTGAAAAAAATTAATCGAACTATAAAATTAATGAACATTAAAGAATTAAGAACAAAAATTGATAAAATTGACGCAGATATTTTAAATCTTCTTGATCAAAGAATGGATATAGTTCATGAAATTGGATTACTAAAAAATGCTTCTAACGAAAGTGTCTATAGGCCTGAGAGAGAAAAAGAAATTATTGAGCGATTACACTCTTTAGCAAATGGAAAATTAAGTGCTGATTCTATTAAGGCAATTTTTCAAGAAGTTTTTGCTGCAGCTCGAAATATTGAATTGCCAGAAAGAATATCATATCTTGGCCCAGAAGGAAGTTTCACTCATCAGGCAGCTGAAAGCAACTTTGGGTCTCAGGCAAAATACTTATCACTTAATTCTATTAAGTCTGTTTTCAAGTCAGTTGAATTGAAAAAGTCAAAATACGGAATAATTCCACTAGAAAATAACCAAGAAGGTATTGTTCAGGAAACCATCGATCTTTTAGGAGTCAGTAATCTCCAAATAATATCTGAGCTTCCTTTATCTATAAGTTTTTCCTTTGCGACTAGAGCAAAAGACATTAAAAACATAAATACAATTTATTCAAAAGATATTGCGTTCAAACAATGTAACAATTTTATTGAAAATTATTTTTCAGAAGACATAAAATGTATACCAGTTAATAGCACAAGTGCTGCAGTTAAGTATGCTGATAAAAAAGAGGGCGCAGCAGCAATATGCTCAAGGTTTGCTGCAGTTCAACAGGGGGTTCCAATCCTATTTGATAAAATTGAAGATTCAAAAGATAATCACACCAGATTTGTTATCCTATCTTCTACTAAAAATGAAGTGATATCTAAAGATGACAAAACATCCATATTAGTTAATTTGACTGACGGGCATGGAGTTCTTGCTAAATTCTTGCAAGAGTTTCATGACGCTAAAATCAATTTAACTAAACTTGAAAGTAGGCCCGCAAAGAAAGGGACTGAATTTAAATATGTTTTCTATATTGATTTTGAGGGTCATTATTTAAGTAATAATTTTCAAATTATCTTTAAAAGATATGAAGATAACATCAAGCTACTTGGTAGTTATCCTAAGATGATTTAATAATTTTCTGGCCTCTCGTATTTTTTCCATTTTGATATTACTTCTTGAATATCGTATGGTAATTCTGAGTCAAACCACATTTCTTTTTTTGTTTTTGGATGAACAAAACCTAAGCTTTTAGCATGAAGAGCTTGCCTATCAATTAATTTAAAACTATTCTCAACAAACCTTTTATAGTTGGTAAACTTATTTCCTTTTACGATAATATTTCCGCCATATGTTTTATCACAAAAAATAGGGTGACCAATATGTTTCATGTGAGCTCTAATTTGATGGGTTCTGCCGGTCTCTAATTCACACTCAACTAATGATATATAATGAATAGTTTCAAGTACATTGTAATGAGTTATTGCTTTTTTCCCTAAGGTGTTATCTGCATATCCTTCTACTATTCTTCTATCTTTGAGAGATCTTCCAAGGTTTACATTAATTGTTCCTTTATTGTCCTTAGGAACCCCCCAAACCAAAGCTTGGTATTTTCTTTTAATTGAATGGTTTTTAAATTGTTTGGCTAAAGATTCCATAGCCAAGTTAGTTTTTGCAATGACAAGTAAGCCTGATGTTTCTTTATCTATTCTATGGACTAGCCCTGGCCTTCCTTCATTTCCTTCCATTTCAGGCAAGTTTTTAAAATGATAAATAAGAGCATTTACCAGCGTCCCGTTCCAGTTTTCATGTGCAGGGTGAACCACCATTCCTGCAGACTTATTTATAATTAATAGTTCTCTGTCTTCATAAATTATATCTAGCTTTATATTCTCTGGTTCTATGTCGTTAGGCCTTATGTTTTTTAAAATTTCAACTTCAATAATATCTTTGGATTTAACTTTATAGCTAGGCTTCACAACTTTTTTATTAACAAAGACTTGACTGTTTTTTATTCCTTCTTGAATTTTATTTCTTGTTACATTTGGTATTTTATCAAATAAAAATCTATCTAATCGAATCATGGTTTGATTTTCATCAACTATAAATTTACTTTTCTCAACTTTTTTATTGCTCCTCATTTTTTTTCTTTGACTTTTCCCAATATCTGTCCATTTCTTTTAGGCTCATATCTTTTAGATTTTTTCTGTCTATTTGAATTTTTCTTTCCATCTCATTAAATCTATTGATGAATTTTATATTGGTTCTTTCAAGGGATTCTTCAGGGTCAATTCCTATAAATCGAGCTAAATTAATAACTGAAAACATAAGGTCTCCAATTTCATTTTTAATTTTTTTATCGTTGTTTAATTTTTTAATTTCTTCCTTTACTTCGTTAAATTCTTCCTTAATTTTTTCGATAACTTGACTTGTTTCGTCCCAATCAAATCCAACACTTTTAACTTTTTCCTGTATTCTCATAGCTTTAATCATGGGGGGGATACTTTTTGGAATATTTCCTAAAGTCGTTTCAATATTTTTTTCGGTTTTTTTAATTTTTTCCCAATTTGATTCAACTTCTTCCTTAGTCAGGTCTTGTTTATTTTCGTAAATATGCGGATGCCTTCTTTTTAGTTTCGAAATTAGTTTTTCTATAATAGAATATATGTCAAATTTATTATGCTCTTCACCTATTTGGCTATAAAGCATTACATGCAATAATAAGTCTCCAACTTCTTCTTCAATTCCGCTGTGTTTTTTATTAATTATTTCTTCTGATAGTTCATATACTTCTTCAACAGTCAATCTTCTTAAAGAACTAAAAGTTTGTTTCTTGTCCCAAGGACACTTTTCTCTAAGTTCTGATATTATAGATTTTAATTCATCAAACTTATTATTGGGTTTCATTATAAAAGAATTTTTTATATTAACTAAAGATAAGAAACTGATTGCATAACTTTGTAATTATGACCGAAACAATAATAGCTATAATACTTGTTGGTTTTTTCTTTGTCGCTCTATCTCTTAGATTAATTCTAATTAAAGGAGGAGAGTTTAAAGGTACATGTGCTTCTCAGAACCCTTTCCTAAACCCCAAAGGAGAACAGTGTGGATACTGTGGTAAAACAGTGACTCCAGGTACTGATTGTAAAAAAAATTAAAATGACACTTATAAAATCTATCTCTGGAATAAGAGGTACTCTAGAAAATATTCCAGGGGAATCACTCTCAGATTATGATATAAAACAATTTACTCTAGCTTACTACTCAGAAATAATTTCTAATAAATTAAAACAAGTTGTTGTTGTCGGTAGAGATGCTCGTAAATCAGGTAAGCACATTTCTAAAATTGTTTTGGATACATTAGTCAAAAATGGATGCGATGTAATAGACGTTGGTTTAGTCACAACTCCTACATTAGGTATTTGCACAAAAAAGATGAACGCTTCAGGAGGTATTATGATTTCTGCAAGTCATAATGATGAAAAATGGAATGCTCTTAAACTTTTGGACAATAATGGTGAATTTTTATCTCCAGGAAAAGTTTCTTTAATTATTGAGGAGAAAGAAAGAAAAATTAAAAAATCAGATACCCCAGGCAAAGTACGAGAATATTATAATGCTCTAAGGGATCATATAAATCTAGTAAGCTCTCAAGCACTTGTGTCCCTCGATAAGATTTCTGAAAAAAAATTTAAAATTGCTGTTGATGGTATTAACTCAGTTGGGGGGATAGCCATTCCCAAGTTTCTAGATCATTTAGGAGTAAATAAAATAAAAAGAATAAACTGTGAGCCAAATGGCGAATTTGCTCATAATCCAGAACCACTTCCAGAAAACATAGACCAAATTTGTAATGAAATTAAAGGTGGAGATTTTGATTTAGGTATAGTTGTTGATCCTGATGCTGATAGGCTATGTTTGGTTGATGAAAAAGGGGAGCCCTTCGGTGAGGAGTATACTCTTGTAGCGGCTGCTGAACATTTAATTTCTAAAATAAAAAAACCAATTACCTGTTCAAATCTTTCGTCATCTTTAGCTTTGAAGAAAATTACTGAAAAATATTCTGGTGAATATTTTTCTGCTCCCGTAGGTGAAATTAATGTTGTTGAGAAAATGAAAGCGGTAAAAGCAGATATAGGTGGTGAGGGAAACGGGGGTGTTATTTTTCCGTCAACTCATTATGGAAGAGATTCCCTTATTGGAATAGGTTTAATTTTGACCTTACTTGCAGAAAGAAATTTAAAGTTATCTGAATTAAAACAAATTTTACCGGAGTATTATATTCATAAGTCTAAAACTAAATTTTCAGGAAGTTTAGAAAAAGTAGTTGAGTCTTTTTCAGAAGAGTTTTCTGAGTTTAATATTGATTTAAGAGATGGAATAAAAATAAATTTTGAAAATAGTTGGACCCATATAAGAAAATCAAATACTGAGCCTGTAGTTAGAATTATTTCTGAGGCTAAAACATTAGATGAAGCTTCAGCGATATCTAATAAAATAATTTCTAAATTACATTTATAATGAATGTATATTTCGATAACGCTGCCACTACGCCCTTAGAAAAAAAGGTTTTAGATAAAATGATTCCCTACATGGAAAATGGTTTTGGTAACCCATCATCAATTCATAAAAGAGGTAGAGAAATAAAGTCAGCTATTGAAAAGTCTAGATCAAGAGTTGCTGAAATTTTATGTTGTGAGCCAGGAGAAATTTTTTTTACTTCAGGAGGAACCGAGGCAGATAATATGTTCATTACAAATACAGTTCTAGAAAAAAAAATCGATACAATAATTACCTCCAAGATTGAACACCATGCAGTTTTACATTGTTGTGAGTATTTGAATAAGTCACATAAAATAAATATCAAGTATGTTAATATTAATGAAAAAGGAGAAATTGATCATGTTCACTTAGAAAATTTAATTAGAAAAAACACAAATTCACTTGTAAGCCTTATGCATGGGAATAATGAAATAGGAAACCTTAATGACATTAAGACAATTTCAAAAATTTGTGAAAAGTATAATACAATTCTTCATTCAGATACAGTTCAAACTATAGGTCATTATAACATTAACCTAAATGATATAAATATTCATGGGGTTGTTGGTTCTGCGCATAAATTTCATGGGCCAAAAGGAATAGGTTTTTTGTACTTAAATAATAAGCATAAAATATCTCCCTTTATTCATGGGGGTGCTCAGGAAAGAAATATGAGAGGAGGCACTGAGAATGTATATGGAATTATTGGTCTTTCTGAAGCTTTAACTTTAGCTAGTGATAATCTTGATAGTCATAGAGAGAAAGTCCAAAAACTTAAAGGACATATGATCTCATCTTTAGAAAAAAAAATAAAGGGTGTAAAGTTTAATGGAATGTCTGCAGATATAGACCAAAGTTTATATACTGTTCTTAATGTCAGTATACCAAATATTGATGACCAACAAATGTTTTTGTTTAATTTAGATATTAATAATATTGCAGCTTCTGCAGGCAGTGCTTGCTCTAGTGGTTCAGATTCCGGCTCCCACGTATTAAAAGAGATCCCTACTGTTGATGGGTGTGTTAATGTTCGATTTTCGTTTAGTAAGTACAATACTTTAGAAGAAGTGGATTATGTAGTTAATAAAATTATAGAGATCTCAGATTTTTAAAATGGGTGGGCTAACCAAATAAAAAATCCATAAATAGCATATCTTATAAATCTTGCTAAAGAGTAAAACAGGTATTTTTTTCTATCAAATCCTACAGCGCCAACAACAGCACATGTTGCAGAAAAAGGAATAGGTGTTATTGCAGCTACCACTATCACTAACCACCCAAAAGCAGTGATTTTTCTTTCATACTTTCCTATAATATTTCTTTTCATGAAATCATACAACCATGTATTGTGTAAATATTTTCCAAAAAGAAATGCTACAAAGCCAGCTGTATATGATAATACAGAAAACATAATTACATAAAATAGATAAGATTGTATTGGCTTGGAGGTAATAGCCCAAATCATAAATAGTTCAGGTGGAATTATTCCTAAAACAACTTCAGATGTAAAAAATAACAGAAAAACAAAAAAGGAAGGAAAATCAAACGTTATCTGATTTTTTAAAGAAGATAAGTCTAAATAACTAAATGTAATTTTATAAAATCCAAGAGCTACGGCAAAAAATAAAAGCCCTCTCAAAAAATTTTTAAAGAAAAAGAAAAGCCGAACTTTATTTCTTCTTAACATTTTAACTTGGTTTAATTGTAAAATTAACAATATAAACTAATTATATATATTTTTGTTGCATGAATACCCAAATGTCGTTATCAGCCAATTCATTAGTTAAAATTTATGGCACCAAAAAGGTGGTAGATAACGTTTCACTAAGTGTTAACCAAGGTGAAATTGTTGGGCTGTTAGGACCTAATGGAGCTGGAAAAACAACAACTTTTTATTCAATCGTTGGTTTAATAAAACCAGATGAAGGAGAAGTGTTTATCGGCAATGAAAATATCACTAGGCTACCTATGTATAAGAGAGCAAGAAAGGGAATAGGGTATTTAGCTCAGGAGGCATCAGTTTTTAGAAATTTATCTGTAAAAGATAATATTTTAGCAGTGTTGGAGGGAACAAGTTTAGATCAAAATCAACAAAAAGAAAAAGCAGAAAAGCTTTTAAAAGAGTTTGGGCTTGAAGGCATTCAAAATAATTTAGGGATGGTGCTTTCAGGTGGAGAAAGGAGAAGAACAGAAATTGCTAGGGCTTTAGCAACCGAACCTAAATTCATTTTATTAGACGAACCTTTTGCGGGAGTTGATCCAATTGCGGTTGAAGAAATCCAAAACATAGTTTATTCTTTAAAAAAGAAGAATATAGGGATCTTAATAACAGATCATAATGTTGATGAAACCTTATCAATTACCGACAGGTCATACCTTATGTTTGAAGGAAAATTACTAAAATCAGGAACATCTGAAGAGCTTGCCTCTGATGAACAAGTCAGAAAGTTATATTTAGGTCAAAGGTTTGAGCTAAAAAGAAAGTTATAAAAATGAGTGTTTTAACTTCTTTTGCTCGTTTTTTCTTAAAAAATAGAGAGAAATCTATATCGGAGTTTAAGGCAAATGCTAAAAAAGATCAAAATCAAATTTTATCTACATTAATTAAAAGAGGGAGAAATACTTTATATGGAAAGGAGTATAATTTTAGTTCTATAAAATCTTATAATGATTATTCAAAAAAAGTTCCAATTGTTAATTATGAAGATTTTTTTAAAAAAATAAAAAGTGTTCTTAACGGTGATAAAAATGTGATATGGCCTGAAGAAATAACCTGGTTCGCCAAGTCATCTGGGACCACAAATGATGTTAGTAAGTTCATTCCGGTTTCTAAAGAATCTTTAGATCTTAATCATTTGAAAGCAGGCAGAGACTTACTATCTGTTTACCTAAAAAACAATAAGAAGTCAAAACTATTTGATGGTCTAGCTTTGGCTCTTGGAGGTAGTAAACAAATAACCCCATATGATGATAAGAAAAAAATTTTCACTGGCGACATTTCCGCTATTTTATTAAAAAATCTTCCTTTTTGGGCATCATATCTTAGAACTCCAAGTATTGATATAGCTCTTATGCCAGAATGGGAAAAGAAAATTAAAATAATGGCTGAAATCACATCAAAACAAAACATTACTAACTTATCAGGAGTTCCAACTTGGACCATTGTTTTAATAAAGGAAGTTCTTAAGATTACTGATAAAAAAAACATATTAGAAGTTTGGCCAAATCTTGAGCTTTTTATTCATGGAGCTGTTTCCTTTTTGCCTTACAAAAGCTTGTTTAAAGAGTTAATTCCTAGAACCCATATGAATTATCAAGAAACTTATAATGCCTCTGAGGGATTCTTTGCTTTTCAGGACGACCCAAATTCTAATTCAATGTTGTTGCTTACCAACCATGGTGTGTTTTACGAGTTTGAAGATAGAAAGTCAAAAAAAATAACTGATATTTCTGGGGTTAAACTTAATAGAGATTACGCTTTAGTTATATCGACTTTTTCAGGTTTGTGGAGATATAGAATTGGTGACACAATTAAATTTGTCTCTTTAAGTCCATTTAAAATTCTTATTACAGGAAGAACAAAACATTTTATAAATGCATTTGGTGAGGAATTGGTTATTGAAAATGCTGATTTAGCATTATCAAGAACGTGTGAAAAACTATCAGTATCATTTTATAATTATTCTGCTGCTCCAATTTTTATTACTGGTACAAAAAGAGGTGCGCACGAGTGGATTATTGAGTTTATTGAAGAACCAAAAAATAAAGAAAAGTTTATAAACTTATTAGACGAAGAATTAAGAAAAATCAATTCAGATTACGATGCTAAAAGATATAAGGATATTGCAATTAAGCAACCAAAGGTTCATTTTGTAAAGACTGGGTTTTTTGATTACTGGCTTAAGTCAAAGGGTAAACTTGGAGGACAAAATAAAATACCTAGACTATCAAATGACAGAAAATACTTAGACGGCATGTTAGAGCATATTAGTCTTTTTCAATAAAATCAAAGGTTGAAAGTAATTCTGGTTTACCTTTAATTACCGCAACATTATGCTCAAAATGAGCTGAAGGCTTTTTGTCTTTAGTCACTACAGTCCACCCGTCGTTACTTTGTTCAACGTCTTTGACTCCAAGATTTATCATAGGTTCTATAGCAACTACAAGACCATTTTGAATTTTAGGACCAGTATTTTTTATTCCAAAGTTTGGTATGTCAGGCTCTTCATGTAAGCTTTTTCCTAGACCGTGCCCAACTAGCTCTCTTACTACTCCGTACCCGTGACTTTCTGTAAAGTTTTGAATCTCTGAGCTTACATCTCCAATTCTATTTCCTACTTCAAGTTTCTTAATTCCTCTATAAAGAGACTCTTTAGTAACTTCTAAAAGCTTAATAATTTGTTCGTCTACATCCCCAACAGTAAAAGTATATGCGTGGTCACCATAATAATTATTTTTAAGTACCCCGCAATCAATTGAAACAATATCTCCATTTTTCAGTGGTTTATTTTTAGGTATTCCGTGAACAACCTCTTCATTAATTGAGATACAAAGTGAATTTGGAAAGTCATACATTCCTAAGAACCCAGGTTCAGCACCATGGTCTCTTATAAAGGTTTCTGCTATTTTATCCAGCTCTATGGGAATTGCACCAGGAAATATATATTTTTTTAGTTCTCCTAGTGTTTTGGAAACTAACAACGCACTCTCTCTTATAAGTTCAATTTGTTCTGAGCTTTTATAAACAATCATTTATTTTCCAATCATCTTTTTTGGATCAACCCACTTATCAAAGTCTTTTTCAGAAACTAATTTTAATTTTAGAGCAGCCTCTTTTAAGGTCAGGCCTTCTTTATGTGCTTTTTTTGCAATTTTTGCAGCATTATCGTACCCTATATGAGTGTTTAAAGCTGTTACTAACATTAATGATTTATCAAGTTTTTCTTGTATTTCTGATGAATTTGCTTTGATTCCAATTATACAGTTTTGACTAAATGAAGCGGCTACATCCCCAAGTAATCTCGCTGAGTTTAAAACATTATGCGCAATCATTGGTTTGAAAACATTTAGTTCGAAATGTCCACTCATTCCACCAATTGTAACGGCCACATCATTTCCCATAACTTGTGAACAGACCATAGTTACTGCCTCACATTGTGTGGGGTTTACTTTTCCTGGCATAATTGAGGATCCGGGTTCATTAGCTGGTAAAATAATTTCTCCTATACCACTTCTCGGTCCAGATGATAGCATTCTTATATCATTAGCTATTTTCATTAATGCAACTGCACAACCTTTTAGTGCTGCAGACGCCTTTACCATAGCATCATTTGCTGCTAGAGCTTCAAATTTATTCTTGGCGGATTTAAAATTATAACCTGTTATCTCTGAAATTTTTTCTGCTACCAACTTAGAATACCCCTTTGGAGTATTAAGTCCGGTTCCTACTGCTGTACCACCTAAAGCTAATTCTGAAAGGTGATTAAGTGATTCTTTTATATTTTTAATTGAGTTTTCAAGTTGTGTAGAGTATCCGCTAAACTCCATTCCTAATGTAAGAGGAGTTGCATCCATAAAATGAGTTCTTCCTATTTTTACAATATTTTTAAATTCTCTTGATTTATTTTTTATTTCTTTAGCTAAACTCTCTATACATGGAATTGTATAGCTGCTTAGTAAATGATATGCTGACATGTTCATTGCAGTTGGAAATGTGTCGTTTGATGATTGAGATTTGTTTACATCATCATTTGGGTGTATTTTTTTTATTTTGTCAGTTAGCTTTCCGCCCATAACCACATGTGCTCTATTAGCTATCACCTCATTTACATTCATATTTGATTGTGTTCCTGATCCAGTTTGCCACACTGATAATGGAAAATGATCCATTAGTTTTCCATCAATTATCTCTCCACATACCCCTACTATAACTTCCATTTTTTTCCTATCTAAAACACCTAAATCATAATTTGTTTCTGCTGCTGCCATTTTTAATACCGCAAAACTTTCTATTATTTCCCATGGCATTTTCTCAAACCCAATATCAAAATTCTGTAAAGACCTTTGTGTTTGTGCCCCCCAGTATTTTTCAGAGTCAACAAGGATATTTCCAATTGAATCTTTTTCAGTTCTTTCTTTCATATTTAATATAAAATTAAATATAAATATCTTTTGTTTAGCAAGATTCATCAATGACTTGATTTGTTTTTACATAATTATTTATTTAATTGCAGTTTAGAATTAATCTAAATAACATATTATGAGAAAATTTTTATTATTATTTACCTTTATTATATCAGCTTGTTCAACTAATCAAGAATCTATACGAGAAGTTAACTTATATAGCCAAAGGCATTATGCTGTTGATGAATTACAATATAAAAATTTTACCGAGAAAACAGGAATTAAGGTTAATGTGGTAAAAGCTAATGCGGATCAATTGATTGAAAGATTAAAAAATGAAGGTGACAATTCTCCAGCAGACCTCTTTGTCACGGTAGATGCTGGTAAATTGTATAACGCAAGGGAGGCTGGTGTTTTACAAAAAATTGAATCTCAAAATATTAATAAAAATATTCTAACTGATTTAAGAGACCCTGATGAGTTTTGGGCTCCAATAACTTATAGGTCAAGAGTTATTGTTTATAGTAAAGAGAGAGTAAAAGAATCCGACCTTAGTACATATGAAGATTTAGCTGATCCAAAATGGAAAAATAGAATATTAGTAAGATCATCATCTAATGCATATAATCAAGCATTAATGTCATCTCTAGTGGCCAACCTCGGAGTTGAAAATACTGAGGACTGGTCTTCTGCAGTTGTAAGTAATTTTGCGCGAGACCCTAAAGGTAGTGATAGAGATCAAGTAAAAGCTATTGCTGCAGGACAAGGAGATATTGCTATTGTAAACTCCTATTATATTGGGCTATTATTATCTTCTGAGAAAGAAGAAGAGTTAAATGCTGGTAATTCAGTATCCGTTTTTTTCCCAAATCAAGGAGTTGGTGAACGTGGAAGTCACATTAATATATCTGCAATTGGACTAACTAAGAGTTCACCTAATAAAGAAAATGCAATTAAATTAATTGAGTATCTTACAAGTCAGGAAGCTCAGGAAGTTTATGTCAATAATAGTTATGAATATCCTGCTAATTCCTTAGTTGAGCCTTCAGATATTGTAAAAAGTTGGGGGGATTTTAAAATTGACAAATTAAATTTAAATGCACTAGGTGAATTTAGGCCTGAAGCGTTAAAAATATTTGATAGAACCGGTTGGAAATAATACATCGTTTTTTTGCTATTGAAAATAAAAGATGGGTTTTTGGCAGTGTAATTTTTGCAATAATTTTACTTGCTCCTGTAATTATTTTAATTATAAATTTTTTTTCTGGTACCACAGATACTTTACTATATCTACTTGATAATTTGTTGTTTGATTATACCTTAAATACTTTATATTTAATTCTTATAACCTCTATAACTGCATTATTTTTAGGAATAATTCCTGCTTGGATAATTAGCAATTATACTTTTCTTGGGAGAAATTTCTTTGATATAGTTCTTTACCTTCCATTGGCTATACCTTCGTATATTATGGGTTTTACATATATAGATATATTAAGTTATACTGGACCAATACAAAGTTTTTTTAGAGAAAGAAGTCCTTTTTTTGCTGAAATTATAAACAGAGATTATTTACAAGTAGAGATACTAGGAATTTTGTTGGGGTTAGCTTTATACCCTTATATATATACCGCATCCAGAATTTCCTTTAGTCTTATAGGTTCTAATTATATTAATATATCACGCAACTTAGGGTTATCGAAAATTCAAACTTTTTTTAAAGTCATACTTCCATTATCCAGACCTGCGATTTTTTCAGGTTTGTTTTTAGTAATAATGGAGGTATTAAATGAATATGGAGCGGTTAAATACTTTGGGGTAAATACCTTTACAATTGGAATTTTTAGGTCTTGGAATTCATTTGGAGATGTTAATGGTGCAATTCAACTTGCATGTATTTTGTTGCTAGTAGTATTGTGTTTTTTTGCAATTGATAGATTTTCAATGAGTAAATCAAAGTTTTATTATCAAAAAAATACTCAGTTGAATAAAGTAAAAGGTCTAGGAGGTTCAAGAGCTTTAATGGTTATTTTAATTTGTTCAATTCCTTTTTTATTTGGTTTTTTAATTCCCTTTTCTTTTATTTTAAATAACACTATTGAATCGTTTGCTATTACAAACTTTGATAAACTTTTTCGATTAACTAACAATACTATTTATGTTTCCTCATTATCATCTATAATTATAATTTTTATTGCTCTATTTTTTCTTTTTGTTGAAAGAATATCAAATTCGAAAATAAATTCTTATGTGAGTAGTTTGATATCATTAGGGTATGCATTACCTGGAGCTATAATAGGTCTAGGGGTTATTCTACTATTTAGTAATTCTTCTCTTTTAGGAACTTTTTATGTTCTTATTTTTGCATATTTAATTCGATTTCTTGCTGTAGCTAAATCTCCTATCAAATCTAGTATAGATAAACATCCCATAACAATAGATGATACAGGCAGAAATTTAGGTTTAAATCCATTAAATCTATTAAGAAGATTACACTTGCCAATTAATAAGTTTGCTTTAATTAGTGCTTTTGTTGTGACTTTTATTGATGTTATGAAAGAGCTACCTATTACATTAATACTTAGTCCTTTTAATTTTGATACTTTAGCAACTCAAACGTATCAGTTTGCAATTGAGGAAATGATACCCCTCTCTGCAATATATTCTCTTGTAATTATTACATTAGGAAGTTTGATGTTATTAATTTTGAGGAGTTTTATTGATAAGCAAATAAATGTATCTTGAAGTAAAAAATCTTGTTAAGTTTTTTGACAGTAAATATCCTATAATTAAAGATCTGTCATTCTCAGTGAAAAAAGGAGAACTTATTTCGTTCTTAGGAGAAAGTGGCTCAGGAAAAACTACATTTTTAAAGTGTATATCTGGACTAGAAAAAATTAATTCAGGGACTATAACACTTAATTCTAAATACCTTAATAAAAATAATATTTTTGTTAAACCTCAAGAAAGAAAAATCGGTTTTGTTTTTCAGGATTACCCTCTTTTTCCACATTTAAATTTAGAAGAAAACATTACGTTTAATCTCGAAAAAAAATATTATTCTAAATTAGAATACATTCTTAAATTAACAGGGTTAAAATATTTCTTAAAAAGATTTCCTCATGAGTTATCAGGAGGCGAACAACAAAGAGCATGTATTGCTAGGGCATTAATCAGAGAGCCTGAACTTCTTCTTCTTGATGAGCCCTTTAGTAATTTAGACTCAACTATAAAAGAATCAATGAAAGAGGAAATTTTTAAAATTGTAAAAGAAACTAATACCACAACAATTTTAGTAACACATGATATTAATGATGCAATGAATATATCTGATAAAATATTAATTTTTAAAGCAGGAATACTTCAGCAGTACGATAATCCAGTTAAAATGTATTGTGAGCCTGCAAATTGTTATTGTGCAGAAATTCTTGGTGATATGAATAAACTCTTTATTGGTAATGAAACGTATTATGTTAGGCCTGAAAACATAAAACACGTAAATAAAAAATCTAATTACAAAGTTTCTGTTGAAAAATGCTTCTTTCAAGGTAAGGAATATAGAATTAAGGGAAGGTTCGATAATGAGATTTGGCATTTCTTCTCTAAAAAGCCAATTTCAGAAAAAAAACATGTATATGTTGATTTTGCTAAAAAAGATCTGATTTATTTTGATCCAGTATGTAAGAATTTTTTTAAATAATTATTCTTTTGAATATTTTTCAATAATTGTTTTAATATTTTTGATAAGTTCTGTTTCATCAGAAATAATTTCTGAAGCCTTACCTTCAACTTTGCTTCCTAGTTCAAAAAACTCGCTAAACATAGGCCTCTTATTTATTTGTGAATAAAGTGAAACTACATTCTTTTCCTTAAAATTTTCATCCCATACTGTCCTTACATGTCTCCAATAATTTTTATTTTCTTTCCACCAATCGATTGCTGCTTGGCAGTTTGATTCATTTATCCTCTTATAGGTATTCCAACCTTTTTCTTCAGCAATAATTTCATCTTCATCTCCTCTCATGATCTTAACATTATCTTGTTCATGAACCCATCCAAAATCTTTTATTTCATGTCTATTACCTCTTTTTAATACGTTGTAATCACTTCTTTTACTATACTCTCTTCTAGGCAAAGGAGCGTCTGATGTACTCTCCCAATACGTTTTCCCATCTACCATAATCCACGTCCCAATACCTTCATATCGTGGGCTATCATCTACCTGATATACTTTTTGAATCCATTTTCCTTTTCTTTCTTTTTTAGCTAGGCTTTTTTTAACCCATTTCTGGTCTTTATCGTAAATAAACATCGTCTCACCCTCATAAATCCAGTCTTGTCTCCAGTGCTTTATAACCATAGTATCCATTATCACAAGAATATGCTGAATTACCAATTTATTAGGGGTTTCCTCTGCTATAAAGGCAAGCTCTCTTCCTCCTGATAAATAATTTTTATAAAAATTATATTCCTTTTTAGGAGAAACTGTTTCTGCAAATTCAAATTTGATATCCATGCACCCACACATACCTTTAATTGCCTCTATATCTTTTTTCTTTTTTTTATTTGCCGAAAGGGAAAGTGGTATTATTAAAAATAAAATCAAGACATATCTTATCATTATTGTTATTTAGAATGAATTTAAATAACAGCTAATATAATTTAAATATATCTTTTATATTAAATAATTATATTTTTATTTGAAATGTCAAATAAAAATTTCTTGGAGGTGAAGGAATTATGCCTGGACCTGGATATCCAGTTGCCCTTCGTGTAAAGTATAAGGAGTTTATTGCATTATTTACTCCTGTTTCAAATCTAAAATTTCTGATTAAGTAAGATAAACTAATATCCAATAACTGGTATTCTGGTATTTGCCCAATGATTCCGCTTAAATTACCTTCCAAGGCATTAGATGAATCTGTAAACTGTTTTGATATAAAACTATATTGAATATTAAAGATGAAATTACTAAACCCAAACTTTACGCCAGTTTTTAAATTAATATTTGGAACAAATTCTACCTTTTTCCCTTCAACACCGTTGATATATGAACTTAAATATTTAGAATCAATTAATGCTGTATTTATAAAATAGTTTAAGCTCATATTATCATTATTGATTATCAAATTATTGATATCAAAATCTATGTTAGACTCTAATCCATAGATTGACGCATCACCAATATTTCCTCTCTCGCTTTTAACACTTCCGTCTTTAAATTCCTTTTGTCTAAACCCAATCCTATTCTTATATAATAAATTGAATAATGTTAGATCAAGTGATATCACATCTTTTATCTCACCCCTTAAACCAAGATCAATAGTTATACCTTTCTCGTCTGAGATATTTGGGTTAATAGCATATGATGGGTTAATTATACTTATATCTGCAAATGTTACAGATCTGTAATTTTGAGAAATATTAGAGTATAGTTCAATATCTTTTGGTGTTTTAAAGCTAAAACCTAAACCAAATAAGAAAAATGCCCTTCTATTATTCTGATTCTCATACGTAGTGTTATTATATATTACATTTCCAGCTGCGTCAAGATTAATTTGTTTAAACGAACCTCTACTTTTAGTTAAAATATTTTCATATCTAAAACCAGGAGTTAGAGATATTTTATCTGTTAAATAAAGTATGTTTTCACCAAATAAGGCTAGATTTTTATTTGGATATATATAGTCAGACTGATTAGTATAATTAGGGTATTCTTCTATGTAAAAGTTAAAATCAGCATTTTCTAAATTTGATCCTGGACCTTGTTTGCTAGTTGATTTCGACTTATAATATTTTCCACCAATTACAAACACATTTTTTCTATTTAAAAAATTATAATTATTTAAAAACTTTATTTCAAGGCCATGATTATTGAACTTTCCTTTAATCAGATCTCGTTCAGTAAATGGATCTACTTGGTCAACTCTATTACTTCTAAACCCTATACTATTTCTCTCTGCGTCAAGTCCAAAAAAGTTTAATGATAAATTTGAATTACTATCAAACTTGTGTTTAATCTTTAAGTTAAATAGTAACCAATCTAGTCCAAACCAATTCCTAGATCTATTACTTTGCAGAGGATCTATTGAAAACATTCTATCTGATAGTCCGCCAGCCTGATGAGCTAAATAATTTAGATATGATATTTCACCTGAAATTTTTGTTTTATCACCAATTTTATATCCTAAATGTGTATATAAATTGTTTGATATAAAATCTGAATTATTTCTAAATCCATCACCAATTTTATAATTGTAATATGTATAATAGCTGAAGTTTTTGTTGGTTCCACCTAAGCTTGAAAAATTTGTAAAGAGTTTATTACTACCAATAGTGTTTCTCGTTATAAATTCTATTTTTTTATTTGTGGGCTCTTTCATAATAAAATTAATTAACCCTCCAAATTGTGTTCCATACTGTAGCGAAGCTGCTCCTCTAACTATTTGAATCTCTTTAATTGCTTCTGATGGAGGAGTATAATAACTTTCGGGATATCCTAGAACATCAGCGCTTATATCATATTCATTTTGTCTTGTGTTGAAGTTTGACGTTCTATTCGGGTCTAGTCCTCTTCCCCCAATGTGTAGCTGAATTCCCGCATCATCATTTTGGTAAATATTTAGTCCTGAAATCTGGTTATATATTTGCCTAGCATTATTTGAGGCTAAGTTTGCCATTGACTGATCTACTAAAATGACTTCAGATTTTTTACCTGCAAAAATCGAGGTTCCCTCGACATCTTTCAATCTTTTTAGCTGGAATTCTCTAATTTTATATCCTTTAATTAAAACCTCAGAAAGAATTTGTGTTTTTTTCTCAAATACTATATTTATTTCTGTGTCCTTAGATATATTAACTTCTTTCTGCACATATTGTGACCCTACCAATAAGAAGATTATATTCATTTGAGTTTTATCGGTAAAAAACTCATAGTATCCCTCTTTGTTTGTAGTCGTTAAAAACTTATTATTTCCATCATAGATAAAAACCTCATCATTTGAAAATCCATCTTCTTCAATTTCTATTAATCCATATACTTTATTTTGCCCTTTAACTACATTAAAAGACACTATTATAATTAGTAAAATAAATTTATATTCCTTTAATCTCATCTTCTAGTGGTAATATCCAAGTTTTATTTCTAAAGGACTCTTTTTCTTTATACAAATTAGTGTCAGGATCAATAAATCTTTTGCTTGGCCTTCCATTAAGGGCAACAAAACTGTCTGCGTAAACTTCAACTGAATTGTTTTTTGTAGAATATTTTTTTCCAAGATAATGAGCAAACTCTAGTATGAAATCGGGTTGAAAACTCATTTGTTTTAGTTGAAATGGGGTAAGAAATTCAGAGCTATCTACCATAAAGCTTGTACCTGTTTTTGGATTTTTAATTTTGAAATTTGTATATCCAATCTTTTCTATTAACATCACTCTCCAAGAGAACCTGTACCCTTGTTCATGCCAAAAAAGTTCACCAGGATACATTTGATAGCGAAACGGAAGAAGGGCTTGTATGATAAAAAAAGATGTAACTAAAGTTAATGATAGTTTTGACCTTGGGGTTTTATATAACTCTACAATCTTAGTTTTATTTGACTTTTTTTTAATGCCTATTTTCATTAAAAGATCCTTTAGCTTATTAATTATTTTTTTATGAAAATCACTACTAAAAAATACCATTGAGCTGAAAATCATAATATGAGGAAACATACCAATTGGAAATAAAATAAGAGTAAATACATGGAAAAAAATAACTAATAGAAATGCTATTATTCGGGTTCTGTTTATAATAAGCAAAAATGGTATACTAATATCATATAACATTCCTCCCCAGCTCATTGCAAAGTGTACCCAACTCATTTGTAGTAGGTTTCCGCCAATTAGAGGAAGGTCATATTTTGATTGTAACCATATTTTTAGTGGCATAGCCTCAAACAACCAATCTGAATTCATTTTAGCTATTCCAGCATATAAATATACAATCGTTATAATAAGTTTTAGGGCATCTACATTCCATTTTGGAATATTCCTAAATTTCTTATTATTGAGAATGTTGTCTATTGAGAATGTTGCGTTTGCGGGGAGAAATATTAGTAAGAAACTTAAAATACTAATAAAATAATAGTGGTTTAGATAGGTGGTTTTATCCATTAATTCAATGTATGTAAAGCTCAAGAAAAACAAAAAAATAGAAGCCCTGTATTTGAATCCTATCATTACGAAAAAAGAGGCGATAAAGCAAAGTAAAAATATGAGATAGGTGTATTCTCCAATGGGTTTTGCCCATTCAAAACCATAGTAAGAAAAATGAAATTCAGGTTTAATGTATAGCTCTTCAATCCAACCTTTATACCAAAACCTAATGATACTATAGCACATAAGTGCGCCAAAACCTATCCTATAAAAAGCTAATGTATATGATGGAGTATATTCTTCTAAATATTTATTAATCACAGCATTTTAAACTAATCACCGTCGGCGTCAACATAGTCAACATTAATGCTTAGTAGCTGTAACATATCAACTTTTAATAGAACAACAACTTCTTGAATGGCATCATAAGTTTGTAAAAACTTATTATTATCATTTTGAATTTGATTATAATAATTCTCCTCTAGGCTATTAATTTTATTGATAGCAACATCTATTTTACTTTCAATTTTATTAGCTAGATTGTTCTGACCTTCATTGGAATCTAAATCTAATAAAATTGATTTTAAACTAGATCCAGAATATACTGTTCCATTGAAAGGATGTCTCCCAATAAACAAATCTTTTATTGCGCCCATTGCTTCAATTGATAAATCTTTTGAATATCCAGAATAATAAGCCTCTACATTTTCAGGTATTGGTGCAGAAGAAAATACTCCAGCGGGTATTCCGAATTTGTTTGCTCTAAACCCCTTTTCATAATAAAATATAAAGTCATTTACCATCATGTTAACAGCAGATGTAGCAGTATTGTCAGTTGAGCTCAAGAACTCAGCCTTATACGTTTCCCAGTCAGTTACTACCTTTGATGTATTGGATGACATCTCCTCAATAATTGAAGATAGATAATTCATGTATTTTCCTTCATCTTTGAGTTTTTCTAAGATTTCTGTGTCTGTTGAACCTATTCCAAATAATATGTAGTCTATAGTCGGTAATCCCTGAGCTGGATAATTATTTGGATTATTTAAATTATAGTCACCTGAGCTAATATTTGATTCTACCCTTGTTGTATTAACTGGATATATGTTTACAGTAGCAGTGTAATAAATTTCTTCGGCTTTACCTATGTTAAACATTTCCACATACTGCCAAGCCTTGTATGTGCTTTTATATGAATTTCTTAATTTTTCAAGACTAACTATATCTATTCCATTATTTTTAGCGCTGGTGAAGTCTGACTTTAATTGTGAAAGTTCATTTGAAAAATTATTTAAACTTGGATTGATATGGTTATTAAACCAATTATTTAAAAGTATTGATCTATCAAATGTTGGCCCAACTATGACTTCGTCAGTGTCATTACACGATGAAATAATACCGAACACCATTATAATACTTAAAAGAAATTTTTTCATTTTTTTTATTATTTATAATTATTATGAATTAGAACGAAACTAAAAAAACCAGTGTTGAATTACAACACTGGTTAGGATAATTTTGACATTAAACTGAAAATCTAAATATTAAACTATGTTTAGAATAATGACATTAAAATCCAAATTTTGACTCAATACTTGATGCCATACTTCTAAGATCTGCTGGAGCAACTGTCCAGAAATCATCGATTTGAGATAACATGCTATTAACTTCAGAGTTAGAATAGTAAGGTGATCCAGTATTTGGGTCTTTAGTAAATTGAAGGCTAAGAATAAATCCCCATCCTTCTGATAATGCATGGTGAGCATCAGCCCAAGTTCCTGCATCTATTTTATCAGCACCGCTTTTTAAATAATCAGCAGCCTTTCTGCCAATGATATGTGATAACTTAGTAGTCACAATATCGGCTTGTTCATCTCTTACATCATAAGCCCCAGCAACAATCGCTGCTCTTCCGTGCTTAAATGCATCATAGATTTCTTGAGAAATACCTGGTAAGCTTGATGTATTAACCTTATTCATGTATTTACTAACAAGAACATCTCCGCCAGATGAACCTTTTTCAACTTCAGCAGTAGTGAGGTCAGTGTCTAGTCCATATAAGTAACCAAAACCTTCATCCCAATAGTGCTCCATTTGAGTATATGTTTTGCCATCTACTAAAGTTCCCGCGTCATTATCTGCTACATTTGTCCCTCCGTCAAGCTTTCCTTTAGAAAGGTAACCCCAAATAATCTGATCACATACTAAAGCTCCCATTAACCCTTTAATAAATAATTGATTGATTTCGTGTCCTTTCCCATTAATGATAACAGTCCTTCCTCCTCCGGCATCCGTATAGGTTCCAGGAGTTCCGGCTGATGCATCGTTTGCAACATTAGGAAAAACATTAGTTGTAACATCTACAATTAGTGCGTCAAATTGAGGCTTTACTGTTGAAGATGCTATCGAACTTGAAGCAGTTTTATTTCCAAGCTTTTTACCAGATGCAGCTAATGCAGGATTACCAAATCCTGTTCCATCATTAAACATCGCGTCTAAATCTGCAGCTGTCTTAATTGGCGTATTTAGCCATGTTCCCAATTCAGCTGCCATTTCAAGTCTTGCTGACTGGCCACTAAATGAGACAGTGCTCTGTCCATTTCTTTCAAAGGCATATGTTGCAGGGGGAGTAACTACTACCTCTACTACTTCTTCAGTATCGTCTTCGCATGCAAATAAGAAAATACCAAGAAACATTACCAATATCTGTTTTAAATTTTTCATTATATTATTGTTTTTTATTAAATAATTCTGCAATTATATTTTCTATTTAGAATAATTCCAAATAAACATTCATAATTATTCTTTACTTAACGGGGATAATATTTTTTAGTTTAGATTTATTCTAAACAAATTTTAATTATTTCCTTATTTAAAATTCTCAATTAATTATTATCCCATCAAGAATTTTAGATTTAGCTTTGCAAAAAATTAAGGTTTGATAGGACTAATTAGTATAAATTTTAAAACTTCTCCCATTGAGGTTAGAGAAAAATTTTATTTTCAGGATAGTGAAAAAATGGAGTTTTTTGATCTTTTATCCACCGAATGTCCAATAGAAGGATTAGTGATTTTATCAACTTGCAATAGAACAGAACTTTATTACGAATACGAAAATCATATCGGTGAGGAAAAAAAGATATTTCATTTGATAATGAAATGTTTAGTAAAATATAAGAAATACTCTGAAGGCCTTTCTCCATATGTCGCTACAAAGACAGGTTCTATGGAGGTATCGAGACACTTATTTAGATTAATATCTGGTTTAGAGTCAATGATAATTGGCGAGTTTCAAATAGTTGATCAGATTAAAGATGCTTTTTATTATGCAAAGGATAAAAATTTGTTAGGACCAATTTTGGAAAGGATGTTTCAAAAATCATTCGAAACAGGTAAATATGTTAGGTCTAATACTGATATTGGAAAAGGCGCCATATCAGTAAGTTATGCTGCAGTGGAGATGATATCAAAAAAATATGATTTACATAAAACAAATTTTCTTTGTGTTGGAGCAGGAGAAACATCTCAATTACTAGTAAAACATCTTCTAAATAAAAATGTTAAAGATATTATTATAACGAATAGAACTAAATTAAAGGGTAAAAGGTTTGCTGATACCTATAGTTTAAAAACCATCCCCTATAAACAGATGCATAGTAAGATTAATGATGTAGATATAGTTGTGTTTTCTACCTCTTCTGAAAAGCCGCTCATTTCAAAAAAGGATATAGAAAAAAAATATGATCTTAAAATGAATAAAAATTTACTGTTTATTGATCTCTCTGTTCCAAGAAATATAGATGACGATATTTCAACTATTGGAAATATTGACTTAATAAATATTGATAACCTTAAAGACATAGTAAATCAGAATTATAATAAAAGGAAAGCTGAAATTACAAAGTCACAAAAAATTATAGATAGTTTTTTAATTGAGTTTGATGAATGGTCAAACTCTAGACAACTTCGACCATCAATTTTGTCAATAAAAAATAAGATTAAAATTTTGATCCAGAATAATATGAAATTAAAATCATCCTTAGAAAACATAGATGATGAGAGTCTAAAAATTAAAATGAATAGAGTATATAGTAAGTTGTCAGATCACCTGGTCAAAAAAATTCGATTGGCGAGTGATAATGGAAAAGATAAAGATGCTCTTAAGGTGATTAAAAAGATATTTAATGATGAGTAAGGAAATTGTTTTAGGTACTAGAGGCAGTAAGTTAGCTTTATATCAAACCAATCTTGTCCTAAATAAATTAAAAGAGCTATTTCCAGATAATACCTTTAAATTAAAAAAAATTGTTACTAAAGGAGATAAGTTCTTGACTGAGCCCCTTGAATCATCCATTGAAAAAGGTTTTTTTGTAAAAGAAATACAAGAAAGCTTAATTAAAGGTGAAATTGATATAGCTGTTCATAGCCTGAAGGATTTGCCTGTAGATACAAACCCACATTTATTTCATGCTGCTATATTAAAAAGAGGAGATCACCGTGATTCCTTTCTTTCATCTAATAATATACCTTTTGATAAATTAAAACCAAATTCTGTAATTGCAACCTCGTCTAATAGACGAAAAGCTCAAATATTACGACTTAACCCATCGTTAAATGTTATTAGTATAAGGGGGAATATTGATACTAGAATTCATAAAATGGACAATAATTATTGTGATGGATTAGTTCTGGCAGCTGCAGGATTGCAACGTCTCAATATGTTAGAAAGAGTTAGTAATTTTTTTGATGATAATCAAATGCTTAATGCTCCTAGTCAAGGTGCTATTGCAGTTGAAACAAGAAATGAAGGTGAAATTAAAGAAATGGTTTCGCAATTAAACCATGAGAAAACCAGGGTCTGTGTCTCTCAGGAACGTTTATTCTTAAAAACTCTTAAAGGAGGTTGTACGTCTCCTATTGGTGCGTATTGTAAAATAGAGAATAATAAATTAATTATAAAAGGTACCGTTCTATCTTTAAATGGTAATGAAGCCATAACCAAAATACTCGAATTGGAGTATAACTCTAATAAAAATATCGGCGTTGATCTTGCTCATAAAATTTTAAATAATGGAGGAGATGATATACTTGCTGGAACTCGTTAATTATAAATAATAATTATGGGGTATAATGTTATTTTGACTAATGACGGTGAAACCGAAGGGTTCAATATGTTAAATGAAAAAGGTATTAAAACCTTTCATTTTCCCATGATTAAAACTTTACCTTATAGTCAGGACTTAGAATTTTTATTAAGTGACTTCGATTATTTCATTTTCACTTCAAAAAACGGAGTAAAATATTTCTTTGATCATAAAAATATAAAATCACAGGATAAATCATCAATGAAATCAATATGTATTGGATCAAAAACAGCTTTAGAGCTTAAAAAACAAAAACTTGATTCAGTCTATACTGCTAAAAGAAGCTATTCTAATATTCTATTTGATGATTTAAAAAGCATTAAAATACTTGAATCAAAGAAGGTTATGCTAGTGCAGGGGAACTTAGCAAAAAATTACTTGTTTGAAAATCTGAAATTGATTTGTTATTTAACGAAATTTGTACCGTATAAAACAGAGCTTATAAAAATTGTGAATAGAAATTTAGAATCATTATTAAATAAAAAAGAGACCTACACAGTGTTTACAAGTCCCTCCTGCTTTCTATCCTTTCAAAATTTATATGATGTATCTAAAACATCAATTATTAGCATAGGAGAAACTACCTCTTCATTTATAAAAGAGAAAGGCTTTAACCCTCTTTTTACCTCTAAAATGCAAAGTTATGAAGGAATTTCACAGTCAATTATTTCTAATTTAAAAATAAGTTAACAATGAGTTACCCTAACGTAAGACTTAGAAGATTGAGATACAATTCAATAATTCGTGATATGGTGGAAGATACACATTTACGCGTTGAGGATCTGATTTACCCTGTTTTTGTTTGTGATGGTAAAAATATAAAAAAAGAAATTAGGTCAATGCCAAATCAATTTCAGTTCTCCATTGATATGCTGCCAGAAATTTTTGATAAAATAATTTCTAACAAAATACGAAGTATTATTTTATTTGGTGTTCCCGAAAAAAAAGATGAACACGGACACGTTTCCCATAATTCGAATGGTATTATTCAAACGGCTTTGAAATTTATAAAAAAAAAATATCCTGAAATTTTAGTGATTGCAGACCTTTGTAATTGTCAGTATACAACTCACGGACATTGTGGCACGATTATAGACGGAGACGTTGATAATGATACAACAGTAGAAAACCTTACTAAGCAGGCAATATCGTTAGCTAAAGCGGGAGCAGATGTATTAGCCCCTTCAGATATGATGGATGGTAGGGTATTACATATTAGAGAATCATTAGACAAAAATGGTTTTCAAAAAACACCTATATTTTCGTACAGTGTAAAATATGCATCAGCATTTTATGGACCATTTAGAGATGCAGCTAATAACTCGCCTTCTCATGGAGACAGAAAAACTTATCAGATGAACTTTAAAAATTCATCTGAAGCTATGCGAGAAATTGAACTAGATATTAACGAAGGCGCTGATGCTGTTATTATTAAACCCGCAATGTCTTATTTGGATATTATTAATAGGGTTAAAGCAAAGTTTAATATTCCAATCATTGCTTATAATGTAAGTGGCGAATTTTCAATGGTAGCTGCTGCATCAGGAAATAATTGGATTGAAAGATTTGACATTATTTTTGAAATTTTAATATCAATGAAAAGAGCTGGAGCGAGTGCAATAATTTCATATCATGCTTTAGAAATCGCAGAAAAATTAAATAAAAATGTATAAAAAAAGCATCCAGGCATTTAAAGAATCTCTGGAAGTAATTCCTGGTGGCGTTAACTCTCCAGTGAGAGCATTTAAAAGTGTTAAATGTGATCCTATTTTTTTTGAAAAAGGTTTAGGTAGTAAACTTTATGATATTGACGGAAATGAATACATAGATTGTGTGTCATCATGGGGACCACTAATTTTTGGACATTCTGATAGTGAAACAATTTCTGCAATTAATTTATGTTCGGAGCAAGGAACAACCTATGGGGCCCCTACGCTCATCGAAACGGAAATTGCTAAAACAATAATTGACATGGTACCGTCAATTGAATCAGTCAGAATGGTTAACTCAGGAACAGAAGCTACTATGAGCGCTATAAGACTTGCAAGGGGATACACAAATAAAGAAATAATAATAAAGTTTGCTGGGAATTATCATGGCCATGGAGATAGTTTTTTAATCAAGGCAGGGTCAGGAGCATTAACACTAGGATTGCCTGATAGTCCTGGGGTTACTAAAAATATTGCAAAAGATACAATGATTGCAAGGTTTAATGATGCGAGTTCGGTTGAGGAAATATTAAATAAAAACACAGATAATGTAGCGGCAATAATTGTTGAGCCTATTGCAGGAAATATGGGTTTAGTTACTCCAAATTACGATTTTCTAAAGTCATTAAAGGAGATGTCAGTTAGACATCAGTGCCTTTTAATTTTTGATGAGGTAATGACGGGCTTTAGGGTTTCAGCTGGTGGCGCACAAGAACTCTATAATGTTTTGCCCGATATTACTACACTTGGAAAAGTAATTGGTGGCGGACTACCAGTAGGAGCTTACGGTGGAAATAAGAAAATTATGAATTTTTTGGCTCCAAAAGGGCCAGTATATCAAGCTGGAACATTATCAGGAAATCCACTCGCAATGAATGCTGGGCTTTCTGTATTGAAAAGACTTAATTTAAATACATTCAAAACCCTTGAAAATATTTCAGCGAAGATTTATGATGGGTTTATTAATAATATTAAAGAAACTGATTCTAAAGCAGTAATTAATAGGGTTGGGTCCATGATGACGTTGTTTTTCACTGAAAGTAATTCCGTATCTAACTTTGATGATGCATTAAATTGTGATACAGATAAGTATGCTAAGTATTTTAAAAACATGTTGGACTTGGGAATATATTTACCACCTTCTCAATATGAGTGTTGTTTTTTTTCAACCGCTTTATCTGATGGAGACATTGATAAAATAATTAAGTCAAATAAAATAGCTTTAAAGAATTTATAAATATGAGTTCTATCTTTTTAGATACTTTATCAGGAAATAAAACTACAAGACCACCAGTATGGTTTATGAGACAGGCGGGAAGAATACTCCCATCTTATCAAAAGCTTAAATTAAAATATAGTTTTCATGATATGATGAAAAATAAAGAGTTAGCATCTCAAGTTACATTAATGCCAATAGATGATTTAGGTGTTGACGCTGCAATTCTTTTCTCTGACATCTTAATTATTCCAGAATCAATAGGAATGAAACTAGAATTTACCGATAATGGCCCTAAATTTCACAATCCAATTTCTTTAAACAACATTAGTTCGTTATCATTTGATGCAACTAAACTAGATTACGTATATTCTAATATAAAACAGATTAAATCAATCAATAAAAAAACTCCACTTATAGGGTTTTGTGGGGGTCCACTTACTACATTCCTTTTTATGTTTAGGGGTGATGAAAAAGATAAGAGTTTTAACAATGCACTAAAATTTTTTTATTCGAACAAAAAGGAGAGTGTTTATTTACTAGAAAAATTAACTGAAGCTTCTATTGAGTATGTACAGGGTCAAGCCTCATCAGGTATTGATTGTTTTCAGCTCTTTGAAACTTATTGTGGAATCATACCATCTGAACTATACAAAAAATTAATTTTACCTTTGTCAACAAAAATTTTAGAGGCAGCAAAACAAAAAAATGTGCCAACAATTTTTTTCCCTAAAAACTTTAATGATGGATTAAGGTATATAAATAAAGATATTTGTGATTTTGTTAGTATTGATTGGAATTTATCTATTGAATATGCTAGAAAAATTGTAGATAGTAAAGTAGGAATTCAAGGTAATATGAATCCTAGATTGTTTTATTCATCATATGATGATATTGACATATATTTAAATAATTTATTAAAATTTGGTGAACATAACGATGATTGGATATTTAATCTTGGTCATGGATTTTTACCTGATATTGATTATAAAAAAGTTAAATACGTTGTTCAATGGATTAAAGAAACTAATTGGAATAGAAATTAATGATAAAAAACTATAGAGAACTTATAAAAAAATATAACGCATCAGGACCTCGTTATACTTCTTATCCTCCAGCAACTTTTTTTAATGAGAATTATGGAAATGATGATTACATAAAAAGTGTTGAGAAATCAAATCATGAATCTCCAAGAAATGTTTCTGTATATGTTCATGTTCCTTTCTGCCCTCAAATTTGTCACTTTTGTGGCTGTACTACAGAGACTGGTTTTTCTCGTCCTTTTCTAGAAAGGTATGTTGATGCTGTTATGAAAGAAATTGATTTTGTTTCCTCTAAAATAGATAGACGAAGAAATTTAACTCAAATTCATTGGGGCGGCGGAACACCAAATGCTATTTCTTATAAGTACATTGAAAAGATCACCAACAAAATAAAGGATAATTTTAATTTATCTGAAAATTATGAAATGGCTATCGAGTGTAATCCTGCACATCTAGAATTTAGACATATAGATCTTTTAAAAAATTATGGTTTTAATAGAATATCAATTGGAATACAAGATTTCAGAAAAGACGTTTTGGATGCCATCAACCGAAGACCTTCTAAGAGACCTATAGAAGAAATTGTTAAAAAAATTGAAGATACAGGGTTCTCTGGAACTAATATAGATTTAGTATATGGACTCCCGTTACAAACAGTTGATAGTTTCAAAGAGACAATAGATAAAGCAATTAATTTAGGGACAGATAGAATTGTTACGTTTTCTTATGCTCATGTCCCGTCTGTACTTCCACGTCAGAAGATATTAGAAGATATTGGGTTTCCATCTTCCGAAAGTAAAGCTACAATGTATGAGAATTCTTACGATCAACTTACCCAAGCAGGATATATATCCATTGGTATGGACCATTATTCTAAACCTGAAGATGATTTTGCAATTGCCTTAAAAGAAAAAAAATTGCACCGTAATTTTCAAGGATATTGCACAAGGCAAACAACGGGCCAGGTTTATGGATTTGGGGCATCATCAATATCTCAATTACATTCTGCTTACAGTCAAAATTTTAAAAATACAATGGAATATATTAGAAATATAGAGGATAACAACTTGTCTGTTTATCGTGGGTATTCCTTGACTCATAATGAAAAAGTAATTAGACATGTTATAAATTCAATAATGTGTAATTATTATGTTGATTTTAATGAGGTAGCAGAATATTTTGATTGTCCTCTGTACGAAATAATTAGCATATTAGAATTTGATTCTTCTAATTTTGTTGATTTTATTGAAGATGGTCTAATGGATATACACGGCGAAAAGATAACTGTACACAAAAGTGGAAGGTTGTTCACCAGAAATATTTCAATGAAATTTGATCCTTTAATGAGTAAAAAAATAGGTACATACTCTAAAACAATATAGTTTATGAAAGGTCTGTTGATGATAAACCTTGGCTCGCCCGATAGTACATCAATAAAAGATGTTAAAAAATATTTAGAAGAATTCTTAATGGATGGTAGGGTAATTGAATACAATTATATTCTAAGGTGGTTATTAGTTAAGGGAATAATATTAAACACTAGGCCAAAAAAATCTGCTGAGGCATATAAAAAAATTTGGTGGAAAGAAGGATCCCCACTTATAGTATTATCGAAGAAGCTTTATTCAAAGGTAAAATCATTAGTCGATATCCCTGTAGCACTTGCTATGCGTTACGGTTCAATTTCAATTAATAAGGGATTAGAAAAATTACAAAATGATGGGGTTAAAGAAATTATTGTATTGCCTCTTTATCCACACTATGCAATGTCATCATATGAGACTGTTGTAGAAAAAGTAAATCAAGAGATTATTTCTTCATTTCCTAAATTAAAAAAAACAGTTATTCCGCCTTTCTATAATGATGAAGACTATATTAATGTAATGTGTAAAAACATATTATCCAATATTAAAGGTTTAGATTATGATCATATATTATTTTCTTATCACGGTATTCCAGAGAGCCATATAAAAATATCAGATACCACTAATCAACATTGTTTCAAGGAGGATGATTGTTGTAATAAAAACTCTGAAGCACATAAAACTTGTTACAGACATCAAGTACTTCAGACAACAGAATTAATAATTAAAAAATTACATCTTAATAATACTTCATACAGTAATTCATTTCAGTCAAGACTCCCTCTTCAACCATGGTTAAAGCCATATACTGATTTTGAACTTAAAAGATTACCCAAGCAAGGCAAAAAAAAGTTAATTATTATAACTCCAGCATTTGTAACAGACTGTCTTGAAACTCTTGAAGAAATTGCTATGGAAGGAAAGGAAGATTTTCTTGAAGCTGGAGGTATATCTTATAATTATGTTCCTTGTCTTAATGATAACGATGATTGGGCAAATGTTATCGCTAAATGGGTTATTAATAAAGCTTAGGATATTTTAGAATGCAAACAGAAACACTAATAATAGGAGCGGGTATATCAGGTTTAAGTACTGCTCACTTTTTATCGAAAAAATCAGATGATTTTTTAATAGTTGAATCTAAAGATAGTATTGGTGGAATTATACAGTCTAAATCTATTAAAAATTTTATTTGTGAAAATGGACCAAATACTGTTCTTTTAAATAATAATGCTACCTTAGAATTAATCCAGGATTTGGGACTATGGAATAAAATAATTTAT
>CACOFQ010000005.1 GCA_902626505.1 uncultured Marinoscillum sp. | reverse complement strand
TCAGCTGGTGCAATTCTTTTTTATTTAGAATTAACTGAACACAATGATTTATCAAACATTACATCTTTATCTAGGATTGAAGATGATCAGTTTATGTGGTTAGATAAGTTCACTGTTAAAAACTTAGAACTCATTTTCCCAGCGACTGAAGATTCCGTTACACTTAAGTCTGTTGTTGATAAAACCTTGACCCCAATGGGATCTAGATTAATCAGTAAATGGATTTTAAACCCTCTTCTTGATAAAAAAGAAATTGAGTTCCGTCAAGAATTCGTTTCATCATTTATATCTGATGAAAATGTAAGAGATTATATTGTTAACAGTATGTCTGAAATTTCTGATATTGAAAGAATAGCTTCTAAAATAGCCCTTAACAGAGCTTCACCTAGAGAATTAATATATCTAAAAAACTCTTTATTATCTGTAGAGGACTTAAAACTTCAGCTTAAAAATGCCGAGTTTAAAAATTTTAAATCTTGGGCCAAAGATTTACCTACTCTAACTTTAATAATTAAAAAAATACATGAATCTTTAAATGATGAAGCTTCTTTATTGAACAGTGGAAAGGTCATAAAGAAGGGATATAATAAAGAGCTTGATAGGCTTAGGTCAATTTCTGATAGTGGTAAAAATGTTTTATTAAAAATTCAAAATGAGGAAATAGAGAAAACAGGGATTTCATCTCTGAAGATAGCATATAATAAGGTTTTTGGATATTATCTCGAAGTAACGAATGCTCATAAAGATAAGGTGCCCTCAAATTGGATTAGAAAACAGACTTTAGTTAATGCTGAAAGGTACATTACAGAGGAATTGAAAGAATATGAAGAGACCATACTAAATGCTGATGAAAAAATTTTAGTTATTGAGAGAGAATTATTCTTTAATTTGATGATGGACCTTTCTAATGATATATCAAACCTTCAGAAAACAGCGAGATCAATAGCTTTTCTAGATTGTGTATTATCTTTTTCAACTTTAGCTTTATCTTCAAATCTTCAAAAACCCGAAATTGCAAATGACAAGATTATTGATATTAAAAAAGGACGCCATTTAATTATTGAGAAAACCCTTCCCCCTGATGAGCTATACATTCCTAACGATATATTTTTAGATAATAGCTCACAACAGATTATAATTATAACTGGACCCAACATGTCTGGTAAATCAGCAATAATAAGACAGGTTGCGCTAATTGTAATTCTTGCTCAAATTGGATCTTATGTTCCTGCTGAATCAAGTAAAATTGGTATTGTTGATAAAATCTTTACTAGGGTTGGAGCTTCTGATAATATTTCGAAAGGTGAATCAACTTTTATGGTTGAGATGATGGAAACTTCTAGTATCATGAATAACCTGACAGATAGAAGCCTTGTCCTGATGGATGAAATAGGACGAGGGACCAGTACTTATGATGGGATATCTATAGCTTGGTCAATTGTAGAATATCTCCACAATCAAAAAAATATTCACCCAAAGACATTATTTGCCACACATTATCATGAGTTAAATCAATTAGAAGAAAAGCTAGACAGAGTAAAAAATTTCAACGTTTCAGTAGAGGAAATTAATAACGAAATAATTTTTTTAAGAAAACTTTTACCGGGTGGTTCAGAACATAGTTTTGGAATTAATGTGGCACAACTTGCTGGAATGCCTAATCAAGTTTTAATTCGGGCGTACGAAGTACTTAGAGAATTAGAAAAAAACACTCTTAAGAAATCAATCAATCAAAGTTTAAAAAAAGAATCAAAACAACTTAAACTTAAATATTCAGACCCAGAATATGATATGATTAAAAAAATTATTGAAGAAATTAATATAAATAATATTAATCCAGTTCAGGCACTTGTAAAGCTTAATGAAATTATTGATTTAATAAAATCATCAAAAAAGTGAATTAGTTTTTTTTTATTTTTTGAATGTAATTTCATTAATAGAATTATAAATTTGCAAACCTAATTGGTAAAAGCGAGAATAGCTCAGTTGGTAGAGCACAACCTTGCCAAGGTTGGGGTCGTGGGTTCGAATCCCATTTCTCGCTCTTCCTTTTTGCCCGGATGGTGGAATTGGTAGACACGCAGGACTTAAAATCCTGTGGACCTTATAGTCCGTGTGGGTTCAAGTCCCACTCCGGGTACTCATTTTTAATTTATCGAGTGATTAGAAAATTATTTTATTTTTTTTTCTTTCTTGTTCTAAATGGATGCCAAACACCCTATCATAAAGAACAGAAAAACCTAATTAAAGATTATGTTTCTACACCTGAAAAATCATATAGATATGAAATAGTTGATACTGTTTTAGGAGATGGTTGGAAAGAGTATAAGATAAGAATGGTTTCAGGTTCGTGGTTAGATAAAAATGACTTTGATGATAATTCTAATGAGTGGTGGCATTGGATTTCAATTATAGTTCCTGATAATTTAGAAAAGTCTACTTCTATGATGGTTATCGGATCTGGATCAACACAGGATTTTTCTTGGGAAAGATATGGTAATATAAAAACAAACTCTCAATATTTAAAAGCAGCTCTAAAGACTAAATCAATAATTTCTGAAATAAATAATGTTCCTTTTCAGCCAATAGATTTTTCTGAAGACGCTAAAGAAGGACGTTATGAAGATGATTTAATTGCATATTCATGGAGACAGTTTTTGGAAGGAGGAGCAAAAGAACTAGAATGGCTGCCAAGATTTCCTATGACGAGAGCTGTTGTAAGAGCAATGGATGTTGTACAAAAAATTAGCAATGAAATAAATAATCCAGTTGATAGTTTTTTTGTTACAGGTGCATCAAAAAGAGGGTGGGTGACCTGGACAACTGCAATTGCTGATGATAGGGTAATGGGTATTGCACCAGTAGTCATTGATCTTTTAAATTTATATCCTTCATTTCAACATCATTGGAAAGTTTATGGTGAGTGGTCCCCTGCTATTGAAGATTATGTTAAAGAAGATATTATGAACTGGACTGAATCAAAAGAGTATGAAAAACTTATTGAAATAACTGATCCTTATTCCTACAGGTTTTCTTTAAATATGCCAAAGTATATTATTAATGCATCTAGCGATGAATTTTTTGTTACTGATTCATGGCAATTTTATTGGGATGATCTTGTAGGAGAAAAACACTTACAATATTTGCCAAATGCTGGACATGGCTTGTATGGAACATATGTCACAGATGATTTAATTAATTTTTATAATAAGACAATTAATAAAGACAGACTTCCTTATTATGAATGGAATGTAGACCAAAATATATTTAATATAATTATTGAGCCTTCTGCGAATTATCAATTAAAAAAATGGAGCATAAATAATTCTGAAAGAGACTTTAGAATTTATAAGGTAGGAGAATCTTGGATATCTGAAGATATTGATAAAAATGAAAATGGAAAATATTCTATCTCTATTCATAATCCTGATTCAGGATATACTGCTCAGTTTATTGAAATAATTTTTGATTCGGATTCAGAGGAATCTATAAGTATTACTACGGGAACTGTTATTACACCAAATAAATATCCTCATTCAAAATTTGTAATTCTAAATCCAAAAGGAACTCGTTAAGTTTATTTTTTTAATACCACTACGTCATCCAGGAAGAAACTTGGTAACAGAGGGTCTAATTGTGGTTTATAAAAAACTACCCTTGCTTGAGTAACTCCTTCAGGAACTGTAAACTCAATTTTATTTTCAGTCCAAACATCAGCTTTAGGAATTTCATATTCAACAAATTTTACTTTATTTCCAGTTTCATTTCTAATCACAGCATTAAAGCTTTTTTCTGGTTTTGTTTTCCATCTATGAAAAAAAGTGTACTCATAAGTTTCGCCTGGGTCTACATCAATTAATTGAAATATTGAACCATCATGAGGATCTATTCTTGCAAGGTAGTTACCTGTATTTGGTTCTTGTGCCGCCGATGAAATTACTCCATTTTTAAAGCCAGCCCAAGGTTCAATTTTTCCAGTTTCAAATGTTCCGTTATCAAGCAAATTTCCTTCTACCTCTGTTACAACCTCAATAACTGGGTCAGAACCTGGGCCGCTAGATAAATTAGGTTTATAATTGGCATAGTATTCACCAAGTTCTGTCAAGTTATCATCCTCATCATAAAGAACTGAAGAAGCCAATCTCGCGTAGTTCGGTGAGTTTTTTGTTCCTGTAAACCAGGCGAACCTCTTAACATAATTTCTTTTATATAGCTCAGGTAAAAGGGTTCTCATCGTACCTAGGACCTCTGGTATGGTATATTTATTATCTTCAGCGGATTGTGCACGGTCGTCGACAACTGACATCTCAGTAATCCATATTGGTCTATTATATTTTTGAAAAACTTTATCTACTACATCAAGGAAAAGAGTTGGGTTATTACCCCTGTAAATATGAATACATATAAAATCTACCCTCAAATTTTCTTCCTGAGCTCTTGCCATAAATTCATCTAGCCAACCATTCTCAAGCCCTGCAGGAGCGGGACTCCCTAGAGGGATACCAATCTCTTCAAGCTTAGGCCAGAGGGCAACTGCCTCATCAACCGTCAGGTTTGATTGTGACTCAAGGTCCGGCTCATTAAATCCTAAAACATTTTTCACCACACCTGCATTTACAAGTTGTTTTATTTTATCTACCTCGACATCGTTAACACTTCCAGATCCCCAGAACATAGGAACAAACTCAACGCTGTCAGGGATTTCGTCCCTAAAGTCCCTGTTCCAAGAATAGTGCCAGAAAGGTTTTAGTCTTCCGATTCGGGTAGACCAGGTAGTTTCTTTGTATGCCATCCCTATTCCTTTTTTTGATTCTAATTCAGCATTATTCCCAGTATTTGAAGTTGGGGAGGCATTCTTGCCTCTCTCTAACCTTGTCATATCTAATTCATCCGTACAATTAAACATAAGGATTGATAAGAATAATAGTAAAATAAAATTTAGATATCTTTTTTTCATTTTAGTATCCTGGATTTTCGATGAGTTTTGGATTGTCTGAAAGTCTATTCAAACCTAACGCATAATAATAATTTCTTTCAGGATGGAGCCTTACTCCACCTAAGTCTCCGTCAGCAATCTCAATGGTATAGGTTTCAGTGTTGGCATTAAAACGATAATGAAGCCTGTGTCTTCGTTTATTATCTAATTCTTGAACAGCAATTCTCCACCTTCTTAAATCCCAAAATACGTGATCCTCAAAAGCAAGTTCACACCTTCTCTCCTGTCTAATTTTGTCCTCAGTTATTTCTCCTAAAGATAAAGATGGCATTCCAGCTCGATCTCTAATTTGATTCATCACACTTACCAAGTCCCCATTTGGATCACCAAGATAATACGCAGCCTCTACATAGTTTAATAAAATTTCACCGAGCCTAAATATTATATAATCTGTACTAGACCTTGAAGCATCAGGTGTTTCAGGGTTTGTCCTTTTTCTAATTAATAATCCTGTTGCCATACTTCCAGTAAGTTTTGAGAGACCACTTCTCGGCCAGCCCTCTAAATTACCCGTCATACTTCTATGAAAGAAAACTTTTCCGTCTTTAAAATTAGAACCGGGATAGAAGATTGATGCCCTCATCCTAGGATCTCTCATCTCAAAATACCAGCTTGGGTCTATAGGAGTATTGTCATCGTACATGTCACGGTCTACCAAACCAGATGAGCCATCAGTAAAATCAAATTGCTCTAAAGTTTCTAAATACACAGTATAATTAGAGCTCCAATTAAAACCGAAACCAGCTGGTTGAGCTAGTGCGTCCCACTGGTGACTCTTACCTGCTTCGTAATCATATTTTTCACTAAATATTACTTCGGGATTATTTACCTCATCTATAAAAAGACTTCCAAAATTTTCAACATGATCAGGATACTTTTTATAAAGAGAAAATATACCAGATTGTATAATTTCTTTAGATGCATTGAGAGATTCGAGATAGTATGATGATGCCTGATCTGAAGGAAACCCTAACAACCCATTTAGCTGTTCACTTCCAAAGTTTGCAATACTACCAGCATAAAGCATAGCCCTACTTTTTAAAGCAAGAGCTACCCATTTAGTTACTCTTCCATCTTCAATTGGAAAAGGAGGAAGAATTTCAGCTATATCATCCATTTCATTAGATATAAAGTCATATATTTCCTTCTCTGAATTTCTTTCTCTATAAATTTCATCGTAAGTTCCTTGTATTGGTATCACATCAGTTATTAAAGGAATACCACCAAACCTCTTCGCCATTTCAAAGTAAGCGTGTGCTCTAATAAACCTTGCTTCAGCAACTCTTGACTCTATAAAATCTTCAGTTAAATTATTTGATAGAGGAAGTTTTGTTATCATCTGATTACACTCTCTAATTAGTGAGTAATTGTAGTAATCTAATACCTTACCCTGAAGGCCACTTTCATTGTAATCAACATCTATCACCTGAGTATAAGGTATTTGCCACGAAACACCATAATTTCTTGATTCTCCTCCGTATGAACTAATCAAACCCATATTTAAATTTCCATTTCCAGATTTAATATGAAATTGTGCCCTATCATATAAATCAAATAGGAAAGCATCAGCTAAACTAGGGTTGTCAAAAACTATTTGATCAGATATAATATCATTTCGAGTAAGATCAAAGGGATCGTAACATCCTGAAAGGGAAATAATGATCGAAAATATTAATAATCTATTTTTAAAATTTTTCATAATTAAAATAATACTCTTAGTCCAATTGTATAAGATCTTGTTATTGGGTACCTTCTCGTTGCTTGTGTTCCTGGATCAAATTCTGGATCAAATGTATTTTTATAAATACCAAGATTTGTCCATGAGATTAGATTCTCTGATGAGATATAGACCTGCGTTGATTTTAGCCCGATCCTTTTAAATGTTTTTTCAGGTATATTATAAGATAAGTTTATATTCTTAACTCTTAAATATCTTACGTCTCTTAGCCAGAAGTCAGATGTTTTTGAATTATTATTATTTGAAGATAAACTTGCTGCAGGAAGTATAGCATCAGGATTAATATTAACATTTGGGTTGTCTGGATGAGGTTGCCATGCATATCTATATTGATAGGCTAATGGGATAGAGCCATTATTAAACATGTTTGCAGCAGGGCCATTAATATATATGCTAAATTTAGAAGCTCCTTGGAGACCTGTCGATAATTGTAAGTTTTTATATTTTACATTTATTCCCATACCATATGTTATTTCAGGCATATTTGAAGCGTATCCAATCACATCCTGGTCCCTGAAGTTTATAGTATCATTTTGATCAAGGTCTATGTACTTAATATCACCAGGTCTAAGGGTAAGGTTTCCATTTCCATCTTGAATTGTAGGGTGATTATTTATTTCATCTTGACTCATAAAAATCCCATCTGATAAATATCCAAATCTTCTATTTACCCACTGGCCCTCTCTACCATAAATTCTAATATAATCTGGATCAGTAAATTTTTCTAAATCATTTCGGACAACAAATTTTTCTTTTCCAATTGCAAAGTTTGGTGACAGATCAATTCTAAAATCACCAATTTTTTGTTGAAAAATAGCAGATAATTCAATACCCCTGTCATCACTAACATTAATATTAGTTAATGGTAAATTAAATCCTCCTTCTTTAGCTACTGATTTCTGATCATTGCTAAGAATATTTTCTCTTTTTCTATAAAAATAATCTAGTTCAACTTGAAGGCGGCCTTGTAAAAAGGATCCTTCAAATCCTAAATTATACATGGTAATAACTTCCCACGATAAGAATGGGTTAACCTCTCCTAAGGTTCTAATTGTATTATTTGAAATGTTTTGTCCAAACAAATAAATGTTTTGTGATTGATAGCCCGCTAAATAGTCAAATCCACTAATACCGTTTGCGGTATCATCTCCCATTTGTGAGTAAGATGCCCTAAGCTTTAAACTAATATTCTCGCTATTTGAAAAGAAGGATTCTTCGGAAGCAATCCAACCTACTGAGAAACTTGGGAAATACCCCCACCTATTTGATGGAGAAAATAAAACGTTACCATCAGCCCTAAAAGTTGATTCAAACAAATATTTATTATTGAATATATAATTAATTCGTGCAACCATACTCTTTCTTCCTATATCTGAGCCGGAAGAACCATCATTCGTCTGTTCATTCTCTGAGCCTATAAATAGTTCAGGTATTGAAGTAGTAAATAAATTTTTTCTGGTGGCAGAAAACCTACTATAACTCCTTCTAGTTTGTTCAGCTAGTAAAAGTACTTTAAGGTCATGCAAACCGAAAGTCTTTTCATATTCTGCAGAAAGTAATGGGTATAACATTGTTCTCCTAAACTGAGAGTCAGAAACAGAAGACACTCCATTTCCTACGCCTTCAAGTACAAAGTTTTGATCTGTTTTAGAGTATCTATATACATTATAAGGATTTCTAAAAGATTTTTCAGATCTATCAAGTACTTGAATATTCATGTTGGCACTTAATACAAGACCTTCCACTCGAGGAATATTATATTTCATTCCAATTTTGCTTCTAAAAGTATTATCAAAGCGATCATAAGTCCCAAATACATTTCTACTAGCGCGCGCTAATGGATTTCTGTTTCCAGTAGTTGAGCCTGAATAGGAAACATAAGGCCTTGATGGATCAGGAACAGATATCCCTTCAGGAAAGGAAGTTGGGAAAATAGGCTGAGCTGTTGAAAGGTCAATCCAAATATCAGATAATGCGTTTTTAGAAGGTCTCTCACGAATATCTTGTCGATAAGACATATCAACACCTAGACTTAAATTTTTATTTAAATTAATATCAATATTTGATCTTACATTATATCTCTTATAATTAAAATCTCTTGACCTGAAAAAGCTTTCCTGATCTACATAGCCAAATGAACTAAAATATTTTACGTTATCTGATCCCCCAGATACATTCAAATTATATTGTTGCATTGGAGCATTATTATTTATAAGAGCATCAATCCAATCTCCTCCTTCATAACCTTCTGCTTTATCTTCATAACTTATTACATCTTCTTCTGTAAATGTTGCATTAGCATCTGAAAAGTCATTTAGATTTGCCTCTCTTACTAACTCGACATATTGTGATGGAGTTACGTGCTCAAGAAATGCTGTTGCTGACTGTGAGGTATAATTTGTATTGAATGATATTTTTGGTGCACCTTCTTCTCCACGCTTTGTTGTAACAAGAATAACTCCGTTACCAGCTCTTGCCCCATATACTGCTGCTGATGCATCTTTAAGAACACTTATGCTGGCTATATCATTTTGATCAACTCTTGAAAAGTCCATTTGTACACCATCTACCAATACCAGTGGAGCTTCACTAAAACCTCTTATTCTAATTTGAGTATTTTCTCCACCGGGTAATCCTGAGTTTTGTCTAGTCATTACTCCAGGTACTTTTCCTGCTATCAGATTAGATGTATTTGCAACTGGAATTGTTGTCAACGCCTCTTGTTTAATTGTTGCAACTGACCCTGTTATATTTATTTTTTCTTGTGACCCATAGCCAACCACCACAACTTCTTTAAGTGTTTCAATATCAGGCGTCAATTGGACATTAATTATTGTTTGTCCGTTAATAGGAATTTCTTGTCTCTCATATCCTGAAAATGAAATTATAATTATTGTATCAGAAAATGCTTCTAAAAAGAAATCACCATTAATATCTGTAACTGTACCAATTGTTGTTCCTTTTATTATAACTGTTGCCCCCGGCAAACCATCTCCGTTTTCATCAATAACACTACCACTTATTGTATGATCTTGAGAAAAAGCAGCCCAAGGAATAATCAATAGAATTAAAAAATTAAAAATAGATTTCATTATTAGTGATTTGCAAAATTATTTCATATTGTAAAGTTTTTAAAAAAACAGAACTTAAAATAAATTATTTATTAATTATATTTAGATAAATTAAACAACTATTAAATTTAACACCATTCAATGAAAAATCAAGCAAGGCAAGTGTGTATTTAATTTTGTTAAAAAATAATAATTTTATTAAATGTTTTTAGAAAGATCTATAAATCAAGCAAATAATATCGGATGGATAGAGGTGGTATGCGGTTCAATGTTTTCCGGTAAAACAGAGGAACTTATAAGAAGGGTAAAAAGAGCAAAACTTGCAAAACAAAAAATTAAGATTTTTAAACCAAAACAAGATATAAGGTATAGCAAAAAAAAAGTTACATCTCATGATAATAATTCCATTAAATCTAAACCAATTAAATCCCCATCAAAAATTCTTGAAGTCGCTGAAAAGTTTGATGTAATTGGAATTGATGAAGCTCAATTTTTTGATGATAGTATTGTTGAGGTTTGTAACAAATTAGCTAACTCAGGAAAAAGAGTTATTGTAGCTGGTTTGGATATGGATTATAAGGGGAATCCTTTTGGTCCAATGCCAAATTTGCTTGCAATAGCTGAGTATGTAACTAAAGTTCATGCAATATGTACTAGATCAGGAAAGATGGCTTCTTATACTCATAGGATTGCAAAAAGCGATGAGCTGATTCTTTTAGGCGATACCAGAAAATATGAGGCTTTAAGTAGAAAAGAATTTATAAAAATGAAAAGAAAATCTAATGGTAAAGGTTAAATCTTACGCAGCACTACAACCCGATAAACCTCTAGATCCTTACAATATAAATAGAAGAGATATAAACCCTGATGATGTAAACATAGATATTTTATATTGTGGGGTATGTCATTCAGATATTCATATGGCAAGAAATGAATGGAATAATACTTCTATATATCCTATGGTTCCCGGTCATGAAATAATTGGTAAAGTGAAAGAAGTTGGAAGTAGGGTAAAAAAAATTAAGGTTGGAGATACAGTAGGTGTTGGAGTATATGTTGATGCTTGTGAAAAATGTAATAATTGTAATTCTGGAAAAGATCATTATTGCGAAGAAGGTATCGTGCTTACATATAACTCTTATGAGTATGGCACTAAAAACATTACATATGGGGGATACTCTAAAAGTATTGTAGTAAAAGAAAATTATGTTATTCATATACCCTCTGAAATGGATTTAGCTAAAGCAGCTCCTCTCCTTTGTGCGGGTATAACCACCTATTCACCCTTAAGACATTTTAAAATTAATAATACACATAAAGTTGGAATTGCTGGATTAGGTGGATTGGGTCATATGGGCTTAAAGTTTGCATCATCTTTTGGTGCTGATGTTGTTGTATTTAGCACTTCAGACTCGAAAAAGGAGGAAGCTTTTGATATGGGTGCAAACCATTTTGTAAATATCAATAATTCTAATGAAGTTAGAGATCATCTAAATTCATGTGATTATATTTTAGATACCGTATCAGCAAATAGAGACATGGGGAAAGTTTTTTCTTTCTTGAAAACTGATGGTTTGATCATGCTAGTTGGTCTCCCAATGGAGCCCCTTGCTATTTCAAGTTTTTCTCTTATAGATAAAAGAAAAGGAATTGTTGGTTCTGCAATAGGAAGTATTTCCGAAACACAGGAAATGATTAATTATTGTTATGAAAAAAACATATATCCCGAAGTAGAATTGATTCCTATATCAAAAATTAATGAAGCATTTGATAGAACAATAAATAAGGATGTTAGGTATAGGTTTGTAATAGATATGTCGACCTTATGATTACCTTCCTCCAGGAGGACAATTCTTTTTAAGAAAATCAGTAAACATTAACCTTACATGCGGATATGCATCATCTTCTCTAATACCATGTGATCTATTTGGATAGGATAGCATATAAAATACTTTTTTATGCTTAATAAGTTCATTAGCTAGCATCTCTGCATTTTGGTAGTGAACATTATCATCCCCAGTTCCATGAATATATAGTAGATTGCCCTGAAGATTTTTAGCATATTTAATTGGGGATCCATCAATATAGTCTTGATAACTTTCTTTAGGGTCACCCATATATCTTTCTTGGTATATATTATCATAAGTTAATTGATTTGCAACGGCAGCCACTGCTATGCCCGTATGAAAAATTTCAGGGTACTGAAAAAGGCAGTTTAGTGTAGCTGTGCCTCCTCCGCTCCATCCATGTACAGCAACTCTTGATGTATCTATAAAATCATATTTACTGAATACGGCTTTTGCTCCCATGGCCATATCCCTTACGTTGATCCTTCCAATATTTCTATATATTGCTTTTCTCCATGCTCTACCTTTGGGTGAAGGAGTTCCTCTTCCGTCAAATGTAACATATACATAACCATCTTCGCCTAAATCTCCATCATATAACCCATTTCTACCTGCTCCATATCTATTAACTCCCGTCTGACCGGCTGGTTCACTATAGAAATAAAATAAAACAGGATATTTTTTTTCGTGGTCAAGGTTTTTTGGCTTTACTATCCAACCTTCCATTGTAACATTATCTATTGTTGTGATCTCAAAAAACTCGAGCGGATTTTCATCTTTAATTTGTGGATCATATTTTGCAATCATATTCTGATCTTTATTAATAAATTTATGTTCAGGTAATGATACAATCGCTTGCATAGGTCTTGTAAAATAATTTGAAAACGAATGAAAAGCATATTTGGCTTTTGTGCTAATTTGATAATTATGAGAACCTTCTAAAATATTAGGTGTAACCTTAATTAGTTCTCCATTTCCAAAAGAAGAGGTTTTATATAGGTATCTTTCTGTAGGATTTTTAGGAGATGCTATAAAATATACATCCTCATTTTTTTCATCATAAGCTAATGGTTTTACTACATCATATTCTCCTTTTGTCACTAAATGTTCTGATTTTTTATTTATATCAAACCTATATATGTGTGACCACCCATCTTTTTCTGTTGTATATAAAAATTCTTTTCCATTGTTGATAAATTTCCAACCTGCTTGAACTTGATAAGGCCATGAACTTCTAAGGTCTACCCAAGCTTCATCTTTTTCTTCCATAAGCAATTCTGTATCACCGCTGTCAGAATTTGCTATATAAATTTTACTATGGTTTTGTTTTCTATTTAATTGTTGAATCATTAAATCATTTCTATTTGGCATCCAAGTCATTCTTGGCAGATAAAATTTATTTTCTTCACCTGGAATTTTCATCCATGTAATTTTTTCATCTTTCAAATTAATTACTCCAATTCTTGCTGGGCTTAGATCTTCTCCAACTTTAGGATACTCTACAGGTATTGTATAAGAATAAATTGAGTCTGTATTATTAATCATATAAAAATCCCTAACTTGATTTGCATCAATTTGCCAGAAAGCTATTTTTGAACCATCATCATTAAAAATAAAACCGTCTCTACAACCAAATTCTTCTTCATACACCCAATCAAATGTTCCATTTATAAGTTTTTTTGTTCCTTTTGAGCTTGTGAGTTTTTTTATAGTTCGTGATTCTAGATCTTCCAAATATATATTTACACTAGTGCTACTATTTCTTATTCCACTATCAGATTTTTCTTTTGATACATACGCTACAAAATTTTCGTTTGGAGAGAACTTAGCAAACATTAGACTTGAGCTAGACATCTCTCTTCCTAATTTTTGCATTTCATTTTTATTAAAATCATAAACCCAATAATCACCTCTTGTGTTGTATCTCCATACTTTTACTGATTCTGTGAAAAGGAGAACTTTATTTTTGCTTTGAGAAAAAGAGAAAGCTTCAATCTTAATATTATTTACCTGTGAAGATGTCAATATAATTTTATCTTTTTTACCCTTAGTACTCACTAAAACAATACTATTCTCTTTTATTGTATAGTAGCCTGTTTCATTTTCATTCCAAACTACATCACTGGGCAAAACTCTTCCCAATAGGTTAGTTGAAATTAAAAAAAATATATAAAATATGGTTTGGGTATGTTTGATCATGTTATTACAATTTTTTAAAAATTAAAAATTATAATAAATTGTAAACAATTTCAATTTTATAAAATGAATAAAATAGGTTTTCAATTTAATGACTCTAATGAAGAGGATATCTTTAAGGTTTTTGATGAATATGTAGATTCAAGTAAAGATAAATTAACTAAAGCAGCTGATAATCTTATGAAACTTTATAAGTCTAATGATTTGGATGATAAAAACAGAAAAAGACTTATAGAATTTGAGAAGAAACTAAGAATGATTTTCAAGCAAGTTGATGAAATTGATAGGGAAGTTGAAGATATGGCTAGAAGAAAAAGAGTAGCTGATAAAAAATAACTTAGTTCATGAATCTTTCACTGTAAGTTGCATAACTTGGCCTTAATGGACTCTTTATTTCAAAAATTTTTGTCATAGAATTAACTGAGAAACTTAAATCATTACAATTTGAAATTATTATAAAGTCCCCTTCATTAGCAATATTTTTCTCGATTTTAGCTTCTCCTTCTAAAATAAAATAAGAATACACAGAGTCATTTTTTAATTTTAAATTAAGCTGACCTTTATTAGAAACCTCATACGAATTAATTTCAATCCCCTCTGAAAAAATTTTCATTGGTGAATCAATACCAGCTATCTTTTTAATTTTAATATTATCACTTTCAATTACTTTGAAATCATCAGATTTATAATCATTGTAAGTAGCCTCTTGTGTGATTGATAACTGTATATTTGGATCAAACCATATTTGAAAAATTTCTGATTTTTCATTAAGTTCTTCTGCATGAGATATTCCATTCCCAGCTCTAATAATTTGTACATCTCCTTTTTTTAAAGATATCCATTTGTCTTGTTTGGTATCAAAGTGATTAATTGAACCCTTTAGTACAAAACTACAAATCTCAAACCCTTGATGAGGATGAAGACCAATAGTACTTTTTGAATATGGAGTCCAGGCATGCGCCCAATAAAATAAATTTGAATATGGTTTGTTTTTGCCTCCGTCTTGAGGAAATCCAATAGGTTTTTTTTCTAGTATTTCACCGTTATTGAAATTGCCATCTGCTTGTTCTTCTTTTTTAATTAGTTGAATATTCATGTTCTATCTGTGATGATATATGGCTCCAAAGTTTAATCCTAATATCAATTGATTTTTTTGATACCTCCATGACCTCTTCCCATTTTTTTTGATCATTGCCACATAGGTTTTCTATCATCTTCAAAGCAATTGGTCCATGATCGTCACCATCCAATTCAATGTGTCTTTCTAGATAATAAACAAAATCATTAGCAGTATTACTATTATCTTTATTTAAACCTTTTACGATTTCAATGAACATATCAGGTATTACATTTTCTCTACCAAATGTAAAAGCTGCTGCAATTTTATGTGTTTCTCCTGATTCTATTATATCAAATGTAAAGTTTAAAAAATCTTTAATTTCTTGATCTAAATTGTAGTTATTGATATAATTCCTATAATTATTTGATGTCTTTATTCCACTAATAAATTCATTTATTTTTAATGTGCTTGCACCTATTTGGTTCATTGCTTGGAGGTATAGCTCAAAGTGGCTGATAACATTACCGTTTTTTATCTCGTCGGTTTCTTCTTCAAGCACTATCTCATTAATGAATCTAGCTGCTTGTGTGTTTTCTGAAGGAACCCATGGATTTTTTATGCATGTTAGATTTACTTGTAATGCTTTTAAAAGAGACATAAAATCCCATACAGCATAAATATGATTCTCCATAAATATCCTCAAATCTTGAATAGTAGAAATTTTTGAATAAATATCATGATCAACTAATTCGTTTTGAGAGGACTCTATATGTTTAATAACATTTTGTATTTTCATGACTTTTTTTCTTACGTTTATTGAAGTATATTGTTTAAAAAAAAGGCAAATATGAATTTAAATAAGATAAATTACAACGAAGAGGTTTTAAAAGGCGGTTTAATTATTGCAGGGGTATCAATATTAGTAACTATGGTAACCTATATAGTTAATGTTGAACTAATGGTTGCCTGGTGGTTTGGACTTTTAGCTTTAGCTATAAGTATGGGTCTAGTGATATATATAGGAATATCTTTTAGAAACGCTATTGGTGGGTACATGTCTTACAAGAAATCATTAAAATTTACCTTTTTAGTTTTGACAGTTTCATATTTAGTTGGTGCATTATTTAATATTTTACTTTATAATGTAATAGACCCAGGCCTTCCTGAAACACTAAAGGATCTTACTGTACAAAATACAGTTGCTATGATGGAAAACTGGGGAGCTCCCCAAGAGACAATTGATGCCTCTATCCCTGAGATTGAAAAATCGATTGATGATAATACATCACCCATGGGAATTATAAAAGCTACCCCCTGGGGACTATTATTTATTTTTATTTTTGGTGCTATAGCCTCAATTTTTGTAAAGAAAAACGAAGAGGTTTCAGATAGGATTAATTAATTTTTTTATAATATAGTTTATTTCCTTAGCTATTAATTTTGAAGTTTTAGAATACTCTTCTTTTTCTCTATTTGTATTATCAAATATTTTAGGATCTCCATAAATCATCTTTATATTTTTTATTGATCGTGGGTCTGAAGGACATGATTTTTCTACGTCTGAGCACGTCATAATTGTAATGAATTTTTTTGCGCTAATCTTATCCAATGTCTTTGAGTATAAACTTATACTCAAATCTTCAAAAAGAATTTTATTGTCTTTAACCTTAATTCCTACATCAGATAAACAGGATATTACATTTTGATTTACATATGTTTTTTTTGATCCTGCAGAATCAAATATCAAATCAATACCATAAATTTTAGAGAAAATAAATCCCCAAACTTGACATAGCTGGCTTCTTCTTGAATTATGAGTACATACAAAGACAATTGTATTTGTTATATTGAGCTTTTCCTTTAAGCTTTTGACTATATTATTTAATCTGTCTTTATGAAAATTTGTAGGTTTATAGTTATTTACTTCAGAAAAAAAATCTTCAAATTTGGAATTCATACAAAGAAGAATTTAACAAATTTTAGCATGTTTTAGAGTATTTAAAAGATTATTAAATAGTTAAATTTGCTAAATTTTTAATCTATGAGTGTTAACTATAATAAAGTTCATAAAGTAATTGAAGAAGTAAGTAAAGTTGTAGTAGGCCAAGACTATATGATCAAAAGATTACTTATGGGATTGTTTACTCAAGGACATATACTTTTAGAGGGTGTACCAGGCCTTGCAAAAACTTTAACAGTTAATACTTTGGCAAATGTCCTCAAACTTAATTTTAAAAGAATTCAATTTACACCTGATTTATTACCGTCAGATGTTATTGGTACTATGATTTATAATCAAAAAAAATCTGCCTTTGAAGTTAAAAAAGGTCCCGTTTTTTCTAACATTATATTAGCTGATGAAATTAATAGATCCCCAGCTAAAGTGCAGTCTGCTCTTCTTGAATCTATGCAAGAAAAACAGGTTACAATAGGTGATGGCACATTTAAGTTAGATTTACCATTTCTGGTTTTAGCCACTCAAAACCCAATTGATCAAGAGGGAACATATCCTCTTCCTGAAGCACAAAGAGATAGATTTATGATGAAGCTAAATATATCTTATCCGTCCAAAGAAGAAGAGCTAAAAATTATGCAGAGGATGTCTGATTTAAATTTTAAGAATTCTGTAAAAACTATCCTTACTAAAAAAGACATTAACTCTATTCAAAATGAAATAAATAAAATATCTATTTCTGAATCTATTGAAAAATATATCATTGAGCTTGTAACCGCGACAAGAAAACCTGATTCAATAGGTTTAGAAGACTTAAAAAATTATATTTCTTTTGGGGCTTCTCCTAGAGCAAGTATTAATTTATCACTTGCTTCAAAAGCAAATGCTTTTCTGTCTAGTAGAGATTATGTAATGCCAGATGATGTCAAAGAAGTTGCTAATGATGTTTTAAATCATAGGATTATCTTAAATTATGAGGCAGAAGCCGAAGGGATTAAGTCAGAATTTATTATTTCAAAAATCCTAGAAAAAGTCGAGATAAATTCATAAACTAATTAATAGAATTATACAAAAACTTAATGTTTTCTAGCTCTTCATAAAGGGTTTCTAGTGCAGATTTTAATCCTATTTTTTTTGATTCTTTATTATGATAGATTTTGTAAAAAAATCCAGAATTCATCATTAAGTTATTGGGGTTATTTCTAATTATTTTATTTTGTTTTCTGTCAATTTTTGAAATATTATTCTCAAGTTTTATAATGTAATCATTTAAAAATCTTCTCATTAAAATTTTTTTAAATGTTACAAGTAAATTATTTATTGACGACTTATTTTCTAAGTCCTTTTCATCAGTTATATATATTAATGTCTGTCTGTTTTTTTTTGATATGTAAGTTAAAAGTGAAAGTAATTCTCCTTTTGTTTTAATAGTTCCTTTATATATTTTTTTTTCCTTTTCTATATTTCCAATCTCATTATAGAGATTTTCTAATTCTTTAACTATAATTTTTTTTGGTATTACTGTCGAAAAAAAGATAGAGTTATATGTTTTGTCATTAAACATTATTTGTTCTGTTTGTATTTCTGAAAAAACATTTTTTGGTATTACTCTATCTAAATTAATTTGTCCTAAACCATAAAATGGAATGGCTAATAAATAAAAATTTATAAAAACTTTTTGTAGTGACATCATTAATTTAATTAACTACGTATTACATTTAGTTGCAATATTATGAAATCTATTTTAATTACTGGAGGAACTGGATTAATTGGGTCTAAGCTTATCAAAAATTTAGATAAAGGAAAATATAAAATTTATATTCTTTCTAGAAGAACTTATTCGGATAGTAAAGGAGTGCATTACATTAAATGGAATCCTAAAAAATCAAAACTTGATCTCTCTAAAATTAAAAATATTGATACAATTATTAATCTTGCAGGGGAATCTATAGATGGTTCAAGATGGACATATAATTACAAAAGAAAAATTTTAGAAAGTAGGGTTAACTCTACAAAACTATTATTTGAAAAGATAAAGAAGATGAATATTCTTCCAAAATCAATAATATCTGCTTCTGCAACTGGATACTACAAAAACAATACATTAGAACCCCAAAATGAATCAAGTAATCCTGGTGACGGCTTTTTAAGTGATGTCGTTGTCAAGTGGGAAAAAGAAATATTAAAATTTAAAAGTATAGGTATTAGAACCACAATTTTTAGAATTGGCCTAGTATTATCAAAAGACGGAGGTGTTCTAAAAAAGCTATATCCAATATTTAAACTTTTTCTTGGTGTTCCTATTGGGTCTGGCAACCAAATTATTAGCTGGATTCATGAGAAAGATATGATTGATTTAATTGTAAAAGCAATTGAAGATGATAATTTTGACGGAATTTATAACGCCGTAGCACCTGAAAGAATAAATAATAAAGAGTTTACCAAATCTTTATCAAAAGCTCTTGGGAGATTTTCATATCCAAATATTATTAAAGCCCCTTCTTTGATAATTAAACTTATTTTTGGAGAACAATCTAATCTTGTTCTTAATGGACTTAATGTAACTTCCAAAAATTTATCTAAGGTAAAATTTATATTCAAATTTTCTAAACTGGATTCTGCTCTTAGTGAAATATATAAGAAAAATTAAAATGACTAAGAAAATAGAAATTTTAGGTGCTAGAGAAAACAATTTAAAGAATATTGACCTTGTGTTCAATAAAAACAATCTGGTTGTTATAACAGGAGTTTCAGGAAGTGGTAAAAGCTCATTGGCTTTTAATACAATTTATTCTGAAGGTCAAAGAAGATACATGGAAAGTTTCTCCGCATACGCAAGATCATTTATAGGAAATATTGAAAGGCCGGATGTAGATAAAATTAATGGTTTGTCTCCCGTAATTTCTATTGAACAAAAGACAACATCAAAAAACCCAAGATCAACTGTAGGAACTTTAACGGAGATATATGATTTTTTGAGACTTTTATATGCAAGAGCATCAGTCGCCTTCTCTTATGTTTCAGGCCATAAAATGATAAAACAATCACAAGATCAAATTATTGATAATATTAAAAAAGATTTTAAGGATAAAAAAGTTATCATAGCTGCTCCAGTTGTTAAAGGAAGAAAAGGCCATTATAAAGAATTGTTTGTTCAGATTAGGAAAAAGGGATTTTCTAATGTTAGAGTTGATGGTAAAATATTAGAAATTAAAAAAAATATGCAACTTGATAGATATGTAATTCATGATATTGAAATAGTTGTTGATAAGTTATTGATCAATGAAGATAATATCAATAGATTATCAAACTCAGTTGATATAGCAATTAAAAGTGGTGATAAAACTCTTTATATTATCGATGAGCTTAATAATTCCAGATTCTATTCCAAAAGTTTAGTTGATCCTATTTCTGGCATTTCTTATGAAGAACCTTCGCCTAATAGTTTCTCTTTTAATTCTCCCTATGGATGGTGTTCTTCATGTAAGGGGTTAGGTATAGAAGATAAGATTTTAAAAGAAAAAATTATTGAGGATGATAATCTAAGTATTAGTAGAGGTGGTATTGCTCCATTAGGTCAGTACAGAGATATGTGGGTATTTAAAAAAATTGATGCAATACTAAAAAAATATAATTTAGATATTTCAACCCCAATAAAAAAAATACCTGAAGATGTTTTAGATATTATTTTATTTGGTAAAAATATTGAAGTTGCAGTTGAATCTACAAAATATCCTGGTACATTATGGCATACGTCATATAATGGTGTATCCGGATTTATTAAAAAGACTTTAAGATTTCGATCTGGTAAAGCAAAAGATTTTATGGATGACTTCATTACTAAATCCCCATGCGAAAAATGTTCTGGACAAAGATTAAAAAAAGAATCTCTTTATTTTAAAATTAATGGGACTTCAATTACTGATCTAAACTCGATGGACATAAAAAAATTACGTGAGTGGATTTTTTCAGTTAAAGAAAATTTAGATGATAATCAAAAAATTATTGCTGACCCAATAATTAAAGAAATAAAACAAAGAGTTGAGTTAATGTATAATCTTGGATTAGAATACTTAAGTTTAGAAAGACCATTAAGAACATTGTCTGGTGGTGAAGCACAAAGGATTAGACTTGCTACTCAAATTGGAACCAAACTTGTAGGGGTTTTATATATTTTAGACGAACCAAGTATAGGTTTACATCAAAGAGACAACAATAAATTAATTGATTCACTAAAGGAATTAAGGGATCTTGGAAATACGGTTATTGTTGTCGAACATGATCGGGATATGATGGAAAGTGCTGATAATATAATAGATATTGGACCTGGGCCAGGAATTGAAGGGGGATATGTTGTTGCTCAGGGTGATCCACTTAAATTTTTAGAACAAGAATCCTTAACATCTAATTATTTATCTCGAAAATTAGACATCATAATTCCTGAAAAAAGAAGAAAAGGCAATGGGGATTTTTTACATTTAAATGGAGCTAAAGGAAATAATTTAAGAGATGTAAACCTAATTTTGCCTCTTGGATGTATGGTTTGTGTTACTGGAGTATCTGGAAGCGGTAAATCATCATTAATTCATGGAACACTATCCTCTATTATAAAAAGAGAATTGTATAAATCTAAAAAGGAATCTTTACCTTATTCTACATTTAATGGAATAAAAAATATTAATAAATTAATAGAAGTTGATCAATCACCAATTGGAAGAACGCCTAGATCTAATCCCGCAACATATACTGGTGTTTTTACAGACATAAGAAACCTTTTTTCTTCATTGACTGAATCAAAAATTAGAGGATTAAAACAGGGAGCTTTTTCGTTCAACGTGAAAGGAGGTCGATGCGAAACATGTAAGGGCGCAGGAGTTAGATTAGTCGAAATGGACTTTTTACCAAACGTTTTTGTTAATTGTGAATCTTGTTATGGAAAAAGGTACAATAGAGATACTTTAGAAGTTAGATATAAAGGTAAATCTATTTCTGATGTATTAGATATGACAGTTTCAGATGCAGTTAATTTTTTTAGTAAACAACCAAAAATTTCTAATAAACTTAGAGCTTTAAATGAAGTTGGTTTGGGTTATATAAGACTGGGACAACCATCAACAATATTATCTGGGGGAGAGGCTCAGAGGGTAAAACTTGCTTCTGAACTATATAAAAAAGATACAGGAAACACTCTTTTTATACTTGATGAGCCTACTACAGGTTTACATTTTTATGATATTCAAAATTTAATGGTAGTTATAAATAGCCTTGTTGATAGAGGTAATACAGTCTTAATAATTGAACATAATATGGATATTATAAAATGTGCTGATCATATTATTGATCTTGGACCAGAAGGTGGCGACAAAGGAGGAGAAATATTGGCAGAAGGATCTCCTGAAAAAATTATTAAAAATAAGAAAAGTTATACTGGTCGTTACTTAGAGAAGGAGCTATCTAAAACATAATTTTTTCAGTTATATGATCTGAAATTTTTTTTCCATTATCAGTTAAGTTAAGAGTTTGTTTTTTTCTTGAGACTAAATTTCTTTTTAATAGCATATCAATTTCTGGTTCTTTTTTTTCGAAGAAGTCAACATTGTATTTTTTGTTTATTTCCATATTATTTATTCCTTTATTTGTGCGAATTCTTGTTATTATATATTCATTAATTTTTTGCTTTAATGTTAGCTTTTCTTTCTCAAAACACATCATATTTTTATTAATTAAATCAATATATTTTTTGTTTTTATTAATATTCCAATATCTATATTTTTTATCATATGAATGTGCGCTTGGCCCAAAGCCAATATATTCTTTATCATTCCAATAATTAGAATTATGTCTTGAGTGTAAGCCTTTCTTTGAAAAATTTGAAATTTCATAATTTTCATAATCAAGGCTTTTTAACTTTTTGAGAATCAAGTCATATTGCTCTAAGATTTCATTTTCATTTGGTAATAATAATTGATTGTTTTTTAGCTGTTTTTCAAACATAGTCTTTTTTTCTATTGTCATATTATAAATAGAGATGTGCGGCGGATCAAATGATTTGATAATATTTAAATCTTCATTTATACTTTTAATAGTTGACAAAGGCGTGCCAAACATTAAATCAATTGAATAATTATCAAAATGTTTTTTAATCAATTTAATAGATTTTTTTGCTTGATTATTATCATGAATTCTATTTAGTTTTTTGAGGATAGAGTTATTAAAAGACTGTATTCCAACGCTTAATCTATTTATACCTATCTCTTTCCAACTATTTAGTTTTTTTTCAGAGATATCGTCTGGGTTGGATTCTAGAGTAATCTCACATTTTTCTGACGTATCATATTTATTTTGAATTGATTTTAAAATAAGCTTAATAGAATTTGTATCAACTAATGATGGTGTACCCCCTCCAAAATAAATTGTTGAGATTTTTTTTATTGAGATTTTTTTTTGATTGATTTCAATTTCTTGGATAATTGTATTAATTATTTCATCATGATCTTTAATAGTGCTGAAATGAAAATTGCAATAATGACACGCTTTCTTACAGAAGGGAATATGAATATAGACTCCAGCCATTTTATGTATTTATTAATGCAAATACAAAAAAAATCATTTTATGATTATAACTCCATTTTATTATCCTTTTTTATTATAACTCTAATTATTACCTTCTATAAAATCAATTACCCCCTTTTCTTTAGAAAATATTTTCATTTAAAAAACATAATACATTTAGGTAACCAAGAAGACTTCTTTTTTAGAAGTCAGCTGATTTCTTTTGGGAATACAATTCCAATAATTTTATATTCAATTATAATTTCTTTTTTTTCTGTATTTGTTTTTGAAGATGCAAATTATATAGTAATTGATGCCTCTTTAAACCTGAATTTATTTCAAAAATGGATCTTATTTTCTTTGCCTTTTCTTTTACTAATAATTTTGAGATTAATTATAATACTTTTTACTCTTCGTTTTATTCAATTAACTGTAAAAATTAAAAAAATATTCATTTTTAACTTTTTAAGGCTTACGATAATTTTTAGTCTATTAAATATTTTATCTTCATATATAATTTATGAGTTTTCATCATTTGATTTTGCATTTGGGTACTTGAATATTGTAAAGCTTATAATAATTTTTGTAAGGCCTATTATTTTATATTCATACTTTAAAAGAATTTCATCAGACTATATTTCTAAAATTTTTTACTTAATTATTATTTCCGATTTTATCCCATCAATTTTACTATATGATAATTTATTACTTATTGATTTCTTTAAATATTTAATTAGCTTATTTTAAATTCAATTATTTAACTTTGTATACAAAAAAGATCTAAAATGAGTGAAATTAAGTACGATAAAAAGAGATTAAACCCTGTAAAATCAATATTAGTTTCTCAGCCCGAACCAAAGGATGAGAATTCTCCATTTCATAGGTTGGCTAAAAAATATGATTTAAAGATTGATTTTAAACCATTTATTAAGATTGATCCTGTTTCTATTAAAGACTTTAGAAAACAAAAAATAAATATATTAAACCATACTGCTATAATTTTTACAAGTAGAAATGCAGTAGATCATTTTTTTAGAATAGCAGATGGAATGAATGTTACTGTTCCAACTGACATGAAATATTTTTGTATTTCTGAACAGACAGCAAATTACTTACAGAAATATATTGTGATTAGAAAAAGAAAAATATTTACTGGAGAAAGAACAATCGCTGAGCTTCTTGATGTAATGAAAGATACAATGGTAAAGTTTCCTGATGAAAAGTATTTGTTTCCATGTTCTAATATCACTAGAGATACAATTTCTGATTTTCTTAAAGAAAAAAATTGTACATTTTCTGAAGCGATTATTTATAATACTGTTCCTAGTGACCTAAAAAAATTAAAAAAAGTTTTTTATGATATTTTAGTTTTTTATACACCATACGGTATTGATTCACTAGTGAAAAATTTTCCAGATTTTGAACAAAACAATACAAGAATTGCTGGATTTGGAAAAAATACCGCTAAAGCAATAAAAGAAAATAGTTTAAAATTAGATATTAAAGCACCTCTAAAAGACGTTCCTTCAATGACAAGAGCTATCGAGTTATATATTAAGCAAGCAAATAATATTTAATAAATGAGGAAGTATATTTTTTTATTTTTTTCACTTTTAATATTCAATTATAGCTTAATAGCCCAACAAGATCCTTATTTTAGTACTTATTTGGTTAATCCATCTATTATAAATTCTAGCTTGTCTTCAACTTATGATAATAATAATGTGGTTTTAGTTTATAGGAATCAGTGGGCTAATTATAGTCCTACTAATTTATCTCTATCTTCTGAATCACCTAGTACAGGAATTTTATCTTTAAACCTAAAAAATAGAGATAAATCAGTTTCATTTGGTATGAATATAATAACTGATAATCTTGGTCCAAAAGAAGTATTTAATTTATCACCATACCTTAGTATTGCAAAAAAAATTAATGAATCCTACTTAAGCTTAGGGGTTTCGCCTTCATTTAAAAGTACTACATTAAATTTTAGTTCATTAATATTTGTGAATCCCTCAGACCCATTTAATGTTGGTGGAAGAGAAACTCAATCTAAGCCGGATTTAGGAGTTGGGATTTCATATTATAATGATAAAATTTTATTAAGTCTTTCTGCAAAAAACTTAGCTCAACCCTCGTTTAATTTTGGAGTAAGTGATCTACAGAACACCGACAATGTAAATTTTTCTTTTTTTGGTAAATATTTAATTGAAATTGATAGAGATCTTAACGTTGAACCCTATTTACTATTTAGATCTGACTTAAAGTCTTTTACTTTTGATTTAAGTGCTTTAGCTACATACAAAGAAAATATGAGCATAGGTGCTTCCTATAGGTATGATGAAGCAATTGTTGGCTTTTTAGGTTATCATTTCCTGAAAAAAAATAAGTTGTTTATTGGATATGCTTTTGACTACGTGGTTCATAATGTTAATGCTAAGGCTCCAATTTCTCATGAATTAATTGTAAAATATGATTTACCAACACCACAATTAAAAAAACCTATTAGAACACCGAGATTTTTTTACTAAAATAATATGATTTCATATTAATATTGAAACATAGCTTTAATAGTTAGTTTGATTATATTTGTGTAACTTTCTAGCTAAATATTTATCGTTCAAAACAATAATTTAGATTTTTTAAAGTTAAGTTTTAACTTTGCGTTTAATTATGTTGAAGACTAATAAAAATATTTCATTAATATTCTATTGTATTTTGGCAATTGCCATAGGGGGGTGTAGTCTGCTTGGTGGAGGTTCTAGCAAAAAAAATCCTAGAGGTCAATTGGTTGGTACTTTAGATAGAGATGGTTTTGAAATGTCTGCTCAATATGGTATGGTATATATACCAACAGGGAGATTTTATATGGGTCAAGCTGATGAAAATATTCAAGCCGATCAAAGTAATTTTAACAGGCAGGTAACCATCAGTGCATTTTATATGGATGATACAGAAATTACAAACGATGAATACAGACAATTTATTCAGTATATTGAAGAAAACCCTGATTATGATCTTTCAGATGGCGTAACTATTGAATCTTTAAAACCAGATACTACGGTATGGTCAAGTGATTTTACTAATCATTATGGAGACCCTTTATTAGCTTATTATTGGTCACATCCTGCTTTTGATGATTATCCAGTGGTTGGAGTATCTTGGGAGTCTGCTCGCGAGTTTACTAAATGGAGAACAAGTTTTTTAAATAGCTATAGAAGAGAACAAGGACTTTTACCTTTCCCATCTTTCAGATTACCAACAGAGGCAGAATGGGAATATGCAGCAAGAGGGGGAAGGGATAATGTTAAATATCCTTGGGGTAACCCATACACAAGAAATTCTAGAGGTTGTGTATTAGCTAATTTTAAACCTGGAAGGGGAAACTATGTTGATGATGGCTACGCTTACACATCTCCGGTTGGTGTTTTCTTCCCGAACGATTTTGGTTTATATGATATGTCAGGTAATGTCGCAGAGTGGTGTGAAGATGCATACATTGATTCTTATAATCCAGTAGTATGGGACTTAAACCCTATATATAGAGATGACACTAATGACAAAAAAGTTATTAGAGGAGGATCTTGGAAAGATATTGCTTTCTTTATTGAAGTGGCAACGAGGACTTTTGAATATAAAGACTCTACTAGAGCTTTTATAGGATTTAGAACCGCTATGCCTCATTTAGGTAGAAATTTAGAAGGCTTTTAAATAAAAATAAATTACATATAGAAACAATTAAATTTTTTAAAAATGATTACTAAAAAAAGATCGAATAACATATTCTTAAGATTTATACAGAATGAGGATAATATGAACATGATGTATGGCCTAGGGGCTGCCATTGTGATTTTAGGTGCCTTATTCAAATTACAGGGTTGGCCATTTGCTAACGCTATGTTAATAGCTGGTTTAGGAGCTGAAGCTATAATTTTTGCTATTAGTGCTTTTGATCCGCCAACTGCGCATGAGTGGGATTGGAGTAAAGTTTATCCTCAATTAATGCCTGAGGGTAAAGGGTCAAATGCAACTCAATTTAAAGATATGATGAAAGAGGCGCAATTAGATAGTGCTGTTTTAAAAAGCGTTGGAGATGGGATGAAAAAAATGGCTACTCAAGCAAGTAATATAAACGAATTGGCAGGTTCATCTGTTGCTGCTAAAGAATATTCAGACAGTATGAAAAGCGCAACTGAATCTTTAAAGACAGTAAATGAGTCTTATAGCGCTATATCTTCAACTGCTCAAGATCTTGCTGCTTCTTCTTCAAGTGTTAAGGAGGCTGTTAACTTGACTCAGGAGTATAAAGAAAATTTAAAGAATGCTTCAAATTCTCTAGGCGCAATAGTTGATGCTTCAGGACAAATTACTGAAACTGCTAAAAGTATGACAAATGCTCAAAACGATGCTGTAAGATTACAGAAAGAATTACAGGATTTAACTGAGAATTTAAGTAAACTAAATAAAATTTATGTAGGCATGTATGATGCTATGCATAAATAAAATTTTGTTAAATTATTTATATTAAAATTATAAATTATGGCTGCTGGAAGTAACCCTAGACAGAAAATGATTAACCTAATGTATTTAGTGTTAATTGCTATGTTAGCCTTAAACGTAGACACTAAAGTATTGAAAAAGTTTCTTCTTATTAATCAGAGCTTTGAAGCCACTAATTCTGAGAAGGTTGCTGATAATAATAGGAAAATAGAGTCAATTAAGGCGGCTGTTGAAGATTCTGGTAATAGAAAAGAAGATATTGGTGTTTTAAATTTATCAGAAGAAGTAAGAAATAGGTCAAATACTCTTGTTAATTTCCTTGGGGAAATTAAAACTATAATAGTTGAAGAAACTGGGGGTAGTGATGGAAAGGGAGGAATTAAAGGTTATAAGAATACTGACTATGTATATAGATATATGAATGTTGATATTGATGACGATGGAAAACTTAATGGAGACGAAATACAAGTTTTACTTAATGAATTTTCAGATTTTATTCAAGACTCAATTTTCTTAGGTGATGAAAATTCAGGAGTCGTAGATCTTGCACGTAATGCGGATCAAATTCCATTATACGACGATGCTCCGCCAACTGATCCTTCATTCAAATCATTGAATTTTGGTTATGGTACTTCTGCAGGGGCAGGTCTTGCGACAATAAGTCAACTTCAATCTGATATAATAAATTTAGAAATTAAGGCTTTAGATAAACTTGCTGCTTCTGTTGGTGCTGCAGATTTAAAGTTTGACGTAGTAACTCTTACAACATTACCTGAACAAAAAGTGGTTGCTGCTGGAGCTAAATACAGAACACAGTTATTCTTATCAGCCGCATCCTCAGCTATTGTTCCTACAATGACTGCTGACGGTGATACTCTAGATGTTACCAATGGGAGAGGATACTACGAGTTTACAGCAAAAGGAGGTCAGTATGATAGAGAAGGTTTATCAAAACAGAGTTATATTGGAACCATTAGTGTAACCCTTCCTGGTGGAAGAGATACTACTTTTGTTGACACTGTAGAATATTTTGTTGCTAGACCAGTAATTCAAATTCAGTCTGCGTCTGTTCAAGCATTGTATCTTAATTGTGGTAACGAAATTACAGTTAATGTTCCTGCATTAGGATCAGAGTATAATCCTACTTTCTCTGCAAGAGGGGGGGATGTTGTAAGAGGCTCTAAAGCTGGACAGGTAACAATCATTCCAAAGTCGAAAAAGGTTGATTTGAATGTAAGTAATGCGGGTAATTTTATAGGTTCCCAGTCTTTTGGTGTTAGACAAATTCCTGCACCTGAAATCAAGGCCAGAATTAGGGGTAAAGAAATTGATGCTAAATCAGGTATTCCGGTAAGTACACCAAGCTTCAGCTTGGACGCAATTGCTGATCCTAGTTTTGCTGAATTTTTACCTAAAGACGCAAGATTCCAAGTTAGAGAAGCTGAGGTTAATCTTGTTAGAGCTGGCAGAGGAGTGTCAAGACAAAGAGTTAATAGTAAAGATGTTAATTTAAATAAGCTCGCTGGAAAAAGAAAAGGGGATAATATTGTAATTGAAATAAAAAGAGTAGCTAGAGCTAACTTCAGAGGAGAAGTTGAAGAGTTTAAAAACTTTGCGCCTAGATATATAACAATACCATTAAAATAATTTATGAAAAAGCTAAATAAGATTCTTGTACTTTATGTTTTATTGTCTGTTTTGACTGTAGATAACTCATATTCTCAGGTTAGCGCAGAGTCTAATGGATATAATCCTCTCTCTTTAAGGCAGGTACATGAATCCTATTTAATGTGGAAAAAAACGTTATGGAGAAGGGTAGATTTGAAGGAAAAGCAAAACAAACCTTTTTTTGCGAGGAATAGAGAAATATCAAAACTTATAATTGAAGCTGTTGAAAGAGGAGTTTTAATTCCATATAATAGTGATTCTGTTAACGATAGTAATGTGATGTCTAGGGAAGAGTTTGTAGAAAGTATTCAGCAAATAGATGAAGAAGAACAACAAGAGGAAGATTTTGGGTTTGATTTAGATGATCCATTTGCGGGATTTGAGGAAGATGATCCATTTGCTGATGATTTTGAAGAAATTGAGGCTGGACCAATTTTTATTCCTAAAAGAGAATTTTCAATTTTTGAGATTAAAGAAGATCTATATTTTGATAGGATTCACTCAAGAATTTACTTTGACATACAATCAATAACCATGTATCTTCCTGGTGACAGTTTCTATAACCCTGCTGGATTTGAGAAACCAATTGCCTCATTTAGATTTATTGACCTATATAATCTATTTAAATCTATGTCAAAAGATGCAATTTGGTATAATGAAAATAATATTGCTCAACATAAAAATTTAGGTGATGCATTTATACTTAGACTATTTAAAGGTATTATTGTTAAAATTGCTAATGCTGACGACATAAGAGTATCTGAATTATATGCTAGGTCTCGTGAAGAGGGTATTATGGCTAGTTTTAAAGTAGAGCAAGACCTAATGGAATGGGAAGCTAATCTTTGGGAGTATTAGAGAAATAGTTAAATACTTTTTCAGTTTTATTATTACCAATTATTTTTATTAATTCATTTTTATCTGCCTTTTTTATTTTTTCTAATGATCCAAAGGCTTTCATTAATTTAATTCTGGTAATATTGCCTATACCATAAATTTCTTCTAACTCAGATTTAATGAATGTGTTACTTCTCAGGGTTTTATGGTAATTTATTGCAAATCTGTGAGCTTCGTTTCTTATGTTTTGTATTAATTTAAGTTGCTCAGATTTTTTTCCTAAAAGTACTGGGAAGGGATCTTTAGGGAAATAAATTTCTTCAAGCTTTTTTGCTATACCAATAATATTAACTTTATTATAAATTTTTAATGTTCTTAACACCTCACATGCTGAGCTTAACTGACCTTTACCCCCATCAATAATTATTAAATCGGGAAGTTGATTCTTTTCCTCTAATATTCTTGAATATCTTCTAAAAACAACCTCTCTCATAGATTCAAAGTCATCAGGTTTATCGACAGTTTTTATTTTATATTTTCTATACTCTTTTTTACTTGGGTAACCATCTTTAAATAGAATCATAGATGCTACTGTATTTTTTCCTTGAATATTTGAAATATCAAAGCACTCAATATGAAATGGTATTTTTTTTAAATTTAATTTATTCTTTAAGTCAACAAGTATTGATAATCTTTTTGTTTTTCTCTCTTTTTTTTCATTATATAAATTTTTCTTAAAGAACAGTAAGTTTTTTAGACTCATATCTAATAGTTTTTTTTTCTCACCAGCTTTTGGGACAGTTGTCTTAAATTCATTTGATATTATTTTTTTCAAATTAATATTAGAAATTATATTATTGTTTAAACTATCATATCTTAACTTTAGACTCATAATTATTTGTCTTAATTCTTTCTTTCCAAAACTTAATTTTTTCTTAACTTTTAAAGATTCTGAGCCAATAATCATACCGTTATTTATTTTCAAATAATTGATAAAATATGAATTGATGTCTTCAATTATTCCTATTACATCAAGATCGTTATGTCTATCACTTACAATTATAGATTTAGATTGATATTTATCTAAAAGATCTAGCTTTTCTTTAATGCTCTGAGATTTTTCAAATTCAAGTGATGTAGCGAATACCTTCATTTGATTTTTTAAATTTTTTTTTACATTCTTAAAATTCCCCTTTAAAATTTCCCTTACAAAGTTTATGTTATTGTTATATACCTTCTCTGATAATAATCTTTGTTTCTTTGTAGAAAGCTTTTCAAACCCAAGAATTAATGTGTGTCCATTTTTAGAATGAATACTAAGTCCAATTTTATTTTTAGTATCATTTATTTTTTTTTGGGATAAGTTATAATTGCTAACTCTAATTGGATAAATATTATTTATAATACTTAGTAAAGTGTTAATTGCCTTTACATTTGTATAGGGCCCAAAATACTCTGATCCGTCTTTTATGTATTTTCTTGTTAAAAATACTCTAGGGAATCTTTCTTTTTTTATGGTGACCCATGGATATGTTTTATCGTCTCTTAATAAAATATTATACTTAGGTTTATATTCCTTTATAAGATTGTTTTCAAGAAGTAAAGCATCATGTTCCGATTCTGAAATTACAAATTCAATTTTTTTAATTTCACTTACCATTTTTGATATCTTATTGTTATGTTGTTTCTGAAAATAACTTTTTACCCTTTTATTAAGACTTTTTGATTTGCCTACATAAATTATATTTGATTTATGGTTTATAAATTTATATACTCCTGATGAATTAGGAAGATCAATTTTTTTAATGTCTATCATAAATTAGAAAATATCCGAAGCATCAATTTTATCAAGAATAACATCTAAAGAGTCTGAGTTAATATCATTACTATAAATTGAGCAATCTATTTCTACATTGATTGTTTTGGTTGGTTTATCGAATTTACCCTTAGTGATTCCAAGCTCTTCATCTTCATAAACATCTAGCATATATTGTTGCCAAATAGGCATTGCTGTTCTTGCACCTTGACCAAATACCCAGTCTCTAAAATGTATACTTCTATCATCTCCCCCAACCCAAGCTCCAGAAACTAAATTATGAGTTACACCAATAAACCATCCATCTGATGCATTTTGAGTGGTACCAGTTTTTGCCCCAACATCATTATTAAATGTAAGGTCGGGATTTAATCCTCTTGCAGTTCCTCCTTCTTCTTCTTTTGACCCTTTTAGCATATGAAGCATTAAATACGCAGTCTCTTCACTTAAGGCTTCTTGTTTTGTTGGAATAAATTCTTGAATTAAATTCCCATACTTATCTTCAATTCTTGATATAAAGAAAGGCTCAGTCCATATTCCTTTATTTATAAATGTACTATATGCTCCAACTAGGTCAAAAAGAGAAACGTCTCCTCCAGCACCAAGACAAACTGCAGGCACAGGCTCTAGTTTACTTTGAATTCCTAATTTTTTTGCATAGTCTACAACAGTATTCGGAGATAATTTTTTTGTCATAAAAGCAGTAATTGAGTTTACTGATTTTGCCATTGCTTGTCTTAGAGTCATAGTTTCACCAGTCCATTTACTATTATGGTTATCTGGCCTCCAGTATGGAGGATCTTGACCTGGTAATTCAAAAACAACAGGTGCATCTACTACAGGATAACAGGGAGAATAGCCATTATCAATTGCAGCTGCGTAAACTATTGGTTTAAATGTTGAACCTGGTTGTCTTCTACCTTGTTTGACATGATCATACTTGAAATATTTATGATTTATACCACCTACCCAAGCTCTGATATATCCGGTTTTAGGTTCAATTGATACAAAACCAGCCTGTAAAAAATTTTTATAATATTTTAAAGAATCTATTATACTAAATACAGTATCAATTTCCCCTTCCCAACTAAAAACTCTCATTTTTTTCTTTTTATTTAATTTATCGAAAACAGCTATAGTGTCATTATCTAGAATTTGTAATTGGTTTTTAAAATACCTAGTTCTTTTGATAGTATTTTCCAAAAAATCTTCAATTTCAAATCCTTTTTCGTCAATCCATGGATTTCTTCCTTTCCAGTGCTCACTAAAAATACCTTGTAACCTTTTCATTTGATCTTTTACAGCATTTTCAGCATATTCTTGCATTCTACTATCAATAGTCGTATGAATCTTTAATCCGTCTGAAAAAAGATCATATCCATTTGTCTTTGCCCAATTGATTAAATAATTTCTGACAACTGTCCTAAAATATGTAGCTTGTCCGACATTTTGATTTTCAACTTTATAGTTTAGTTCTAAGCCCATTAATTTTAATGAATCATAATATTTTCTATCTACTATTTCATATTTATATAAATTATAAAATATTTCAGCTCTTTTTTCAATAGCATTATCAGGATTAAAATATGGGTTATATTTTGTTGGTTTATTTAGTAGACCAACAATAATTGATGATTCGTTATAATTTAATTCAGAAGGTAGTTTATTAAAGTATGTTTTAGTTGCAACTTTTATTCCATATGAATTGCTTCCGTATTCAGCAGTGTTTAAGTACATAGCTAATATCTCTTTTTTAGTATAAAACTCTTCTAGTTTTACAGCAACAATCCATTCTTTAACCTTGGAAATAATTAAACCTAAAAAAGGAACACCACTTAGACTACCTTTTTTCTCTTGTCTAATTTTAAACAAGTTTTTTGCTAATTGTTGAGTAATTGTACTTCCCCCACCTTCTAAACCACTTGAACCAAAAGTTAATATATTTTTTCCAACGCCATATGTTGCTCTAATTAATCCTTTTAAGTCTATACCAGAATGATTATAAAATCTAATGTCTTCTGTTACTAGTAAGGTTGTAACAAGTTCATCAGAAAGTTCATCAAATTTTACTGGAGATCTATTATATCTAAAATATTTCCCAAGTAATTTATTGTCTCCTGAATATAACTCGGATGATAATTCAGTTTCAGGTTTTTCTAAATCCTGTAAACTTGGCATTCCACCAAATAAATTATAAAAATTATAGTTTACAGAAACAATAAATAGGATTAATAAAATAATTCCACTAATTAATGAAATCCATATCTTCTTTATGATATTTCTTGATTTTTCCATTACTTGTAAAATTTACTAAATTCTGTATAGTTTTTAGATTTAAAAATTAGATTCATATTCTTTTCACCTACTACAAAATTAATATTTCCATTTAATTCTTCTTCATTTAATATAATATTGAAATCTTTTTCTAATTTTTTTAAAATTTCTAAACTTTCATATGTTAATATATCGAAATGATTCTCATTATTAAGATTAAATGAATAAATGTCAACTGAAATATTAGCTTTTTTTATTAACTCATTTAACACTAATGATATTTTATCTTTATTATTATTAGTTTTTATAAAGTAGAAATATTTATTGTCATTATTATTTTCAAATTTTGGTAAGCCACTGTATATAAATCTTTCATGAACTTCTTCTGCTGACTTAAGAAGTGTTGACGCATAGCTTATACTTGATTCGTTTGATGCCTTTTTTAGAAATTTTTTCAATTCAAATTGTAAAGAAAAATTTCCTGATTTATTTCCCAATCCAATAGCTTTAAGAAGGGATAAATTTTCAAAAAATGGATTTTCATTATAAAAATTTTTTAAAGAATCAACCATTGAAATGACTATTTGATTATTTCCTTCAATTAAGTTTTTATATAGTTCATTATATTTTTTCTTTAAAAAATTAAGCTCTTGGAATTCATCTATTTTATAGTTAGGATTAATAATTAATTTATAGTATTCCGTATCTGGGTATTCAGTTAATATTCTTTCTTTATACTTTTCATTATCTTCCTCAATCAAATACAGCTGATAATATATCTCAGGTAAATAATTTGACGAATTAAATCTTTCTAAAAAATTATTATATATTTCAACTCCTTTTTTAATTTCGTTAAGTTTTTGAATATATATCTTTCCAATAGCATAATACGCTTCTTCAATTTCTTTTAACAAAACATTTTTATCTTCATCCTCAAATGGTAAAGAAAGTTTCATTTCATCTATACTATTAAAATCATCTTTTAATTTTTCTTCATTCTCAACTTGTGTTTCTATTTCATTTATATCAATATCATCAATCTCACTATCAAAACTCATTTTAGAAATTAACCTCCAATTATCTTTTAGTTCTCTATTTCCCCAAACTCTTTTAAAATCATTTATTCCACTACTAATAATTGAAGGATTGCTAAAATACCATTCTCCATCGTTATTGTTTAAAATGGTTTTTGGATCATTGGTTAAAAAATTTTGTTGAACAAGTGAAACAGTTTTATTTTTTCTTTCTTTTTTTTCTTTCTTTTTTTTCTTTTCAAGGATTTGATTAAGATCAGAATCTGGAATTGTTGTTAAATAGATTAAGCTATCATTATTTTTAATTATATCTAAGTTATTAACTAATTCATTTAGGACATCACTTTTAGATTTTATAATATCATAATTACTATATTCTCTATTTATATTATTTATTGCGCTATCATAATACAGTTTTGCATATCTATAATTATATATTTCATCATAATAGATGTCGGCAATATTTTTGTGTGTATTAAATAGTAATTCTTTTTTATTTTTATTTTCTTTTGATGATAGTTTATAATTTTTTAAAGCTTCATCATATTCTTCTTTTTGATATTTTAATCTACCAATTTCAAAATATATCCTGTCGAGGTTGTCAATGTTTTTTTTGTCTTTAATTAATTTTTTAAAATACTTATCTATTTGAGTTGAATCACTATTTATTAATGACTTTGAATAAAAAATTTTAGCATCAAATTCCATTTCAAATGATGGATTATTTGCAAGGCATTTTTTAAAATAATTTTGAGCTTGATTAAATTGGTTATTAATTAAGTAAACTTGACCTATGGCAAAATAAATCTTATTTAGTAAGCTTTTTTTCTTAGCAACTTTTTCTAATAAGATAAGTTCTTGAAATAATTTTTCTATATCATTATTTTTTTTAAAAAGATTATGGGCGTGTAAATGATACTCAACTATTAATTCCTTATCTATTTCCTTCTTTTTTAAAAAATTATAAACCTCATATGCTGCATCAAAATTATTTATTTCTGTATAGGCTCTCATTAAATAAATTAATGACATTTGTTTAGCAACTTCATTTTTTGATTTTGAATTAACATATTTCAGAGTTGTTATTGATTGATCAATTTCTAATGCTAATAGTCTAGCTTTTCCAATAAGAGCATAACTGGGATAAACATATTTAGACCCTTCATGTCTCTGAATTAATATAGAAAGCTTTTTAATGATATCTTCCTTCTTATCCGACAACCCTGAGATACTATTTGTATCAATTTTATATGATAAATTAATTAGGCTGTCATAATTGTTAATATTCAATTCAAAAAGATCATTCTCTATTTCATTAATTGACTCTTTAGCTAAAAAATATCCGTTATATTTTGCGGCGGTATCATTATATGCTCTATTTATTATAGAATTACATGATATACAAATAAAAAAAATCATTATAGATGGAAAATATATTCTCATATTTTTAATTGAGCAAGAGCTAAAACGTTCTTATTAAATATTTATTTTTACATTTAATAAAAAAACAAATTATAAAAACTTGAAGAACAAAGTTATCAAATGGTTTAGAAATAGACTTCAAATTATCTTTAGAAATAAAAGAGACTTTAAAGATATATCTCTTTTAGAACTAACTAATCTGAGTATGATATTGTACTCTTTTCTTTTTTTAGTACTAATTTTTTCAATATCATTTTTTTTATCTACAACTATTCTTAGTGAATGGTTTGATCCCAGATATGTAGAAAAAAAGGCCAATGAAGAACTAATTAAACTTTCAAATTCAATTGACTCATTAATTATTGAGTCTGACATTAAGGATAAATACATTGAGAATATTATGATAATTCTTTCAGGGGGAGAGAATCAATTTATTGAAAATAAAAATGAAGAAAGTAATTTACAATTGAAAGATTTAACGAATGATTATTCAGCTATAGATTCTTTCTTTAGACAAGAATTTGAAAGTAACACTACTTTTTCTGAGATTATTCGTTCCTCAAATAATGATCAAAACTTATTATTAATGTCTCCAGTATCTTCTGGGGTAATATTATCGTCTTATGATCCATCGAATGAGCATTTTGGAATTGATTTTGTTTGTAAAAAAGAAGAACCCATAAAAGCTGTATCTGATGGTACAGTATTGATGGCTTCATGGACTAAAGATAGTGGTTATGTTATCAGTATAGTCCATCCAAATAATTTGATTTCAATATATAAACACAATTCAAAGGTATTCGTGGATCCTGGACAAATAGTTAAAAGAGGGGATGTAGTTTCCATTATAGGAGATACTGGAGAGTTATCATCGGGACCTCATTTACATTTTGAGCTTTGGTTAAATGGTAAATCAGTAAATCCTTCGGAATTTATATCATTATAATTAGATTTGTGGAAATTTAATTTAAAATATAAGTTGTGGATAATCTAAACGGGTCAAATAACATAATAGGTGATGGAAGTGTTTTGAAGGGAAATTTAAAAACATCAGGTAATATTAGGTTAGAGGGTAAAGTTATTGGAGATATATCTTCAAAATCAAAAGTTGCTTGTGGGGAGACTTCTATTGTTGACGGGAATGTTGTTGCTGAAAATGCTGAAATAGCAGGAAAGGTAACAGGAAAAGTAACAGTATCTGAGCTTTTAATCCTTAAATCAACAGCATCAATACATGGAGACATATCTACTGATAATTTAATAATTGAATCAGGAGCTAATTTTAATGGAGCTTGTTCAATGGGAAAAGAAGAACCTGAAGAAGTAGATGACTCTGGTAATGAAAAAGAGTAAATATTTTAAATATCTTAATTTAAGTTTTCAGTTTTTTTTTATTATTTTATTTTTTGGTCTTTTTGGATATTTTGTTGATGATTATCTATTTAGTAAGGTTTCAATATTTACATTATTCATGCCTCTATTTGGCTTTATGATTTCTCTATATAAAGTATATAAAAGTGAGAATAGATGAAAGTATTAGATATATCTAATCTTTTTTTTTATTTGGGATTAATGTTTCTATCTGGTTTTTTACTTTTTATTAACATCTCGTTCATCAATGAATTCATTTTTTATATAGTTTTTTTTAATATTATTATAGACCTACTCTTCAAGTTTTTAATTGAAAAATTTGATCAAGGTTTAGTTATTCTTAAAACTATCTTATCAACATTTATTAGGTTGTTTTTTTCAATAATTTTTATTCTATTATTCCATTTTTATGGTATAGAAAACCTATTAAATTTTATATTAAATTATTTAATTGTGTATTTATTATTCATAATATTTGAAATAACAATTCTATTATTAAATTTGCATCATATTAAATAGCTAATGTTGTCAAAGCGTACATATTTTCTGTTTGTTTTACTATTATTTTTTAGTGTTAATCATCTTGCTTTTTCTGCAGAAAAGAAAGAAGGAGAGTTTAATATGGGTGAAATGATTATGCATCATGTTTTGGATGATTATAGATATGAAATCATGCATGGAGTAATCATTCCTCTACCAATAATAGTTTATAAAGATTCTGGCTTAGAGATTTTTTCTTCATCAAATTTATTTGATGATGATCATAATGCACTCAAAGAAGGATATAATGGTTTTAAGTATGATCATGGAAAGCTTAAACCTATTGATCCTCAACTTTCTTATATAGATTTATCGATAACTAAGAATGTCGCTTTTCTTATAATGACATCGATTTTAATGATACTAATATTTGTTACTGTTGCTAGAGGGTATGCAAATAAGTATTCAGTTCCCAAAGGAATTCAATCTGTTTTTGAACCAATAATTTTATTTGTTAGAGATGATATTGTAAAACCAAATATTGGTCATAACTATGAAAAATATTTGCCATATATGTTAACTCTATTTTTCTTCATATTTTTTGGAAACGTACTAGGATTATTACCTGCGGCTGCTAACTTAACTGGTAATATAGCAGTAACAATGACTTTAGCAATTTTTACTTTTCTCATTACAAACTTTTCTGGAAATAAACATTACTGGAAACATATATTTTGGACCCCAGGTATCCCACTTATTATGAGAGTGATCATTTTACCAATTGAATTGATCGGAGTGTTTTCAAAGCCAATCTCATTAATGATAAGACTTTTTGCTGCAATCACTGCAGGCCACATTGTTCTTCTAAGTTTTATTGGACTAATATTCATTTTCCAAAGTTATGGAGTTGGTTTTTTCAGTTCTTTATTTGTTGTAGGATTAAATTTAGTTGAGCTTATGGTTGCGGGGATTCAGGCTTACGTGTTTACTATGTTTTCATCTGTATATATAGGATTAGCTATTGAAGATGAACATTAAAAAAATTATTATGTTAAATTTTAAAATTAATTATTATGCTTAGTTTTCTATTATTAGATATTGGATTAGCTGCTATTGGAGTTGGCTTAACTACAATTGGTGCAGGTATTGGTATCGGACTAATTGGTGCAAATGCTATGACAGCAATTGCTAGACAACCAGATGCTCAACCAAAAATTTTCACCACTATGCTTATTATTGCAGCTCTAGTTGAGGTGATTGCATTAGTTGGTGCATTAGTAGCACTTTTAGTATTGTTCCAGTAAGATTTTTTTTAAATAAATATGGAACTTTTAACCCCAGGTACTGGCCTTTTATTTTGGCAGGTAATTATTTTCTTAACGCTTCTGTTGGTACTATCTAAGTATGCTTGGAAACCTATCACAGAATCATTGAAAGAAAGAGAGAAATTCATTGAAGACTCATTAGATTCGGCAAAAAAGGCTGAAGAAGAGCTTGTAAATATTCAAAAAAAGAATGAAGAGCTTTTATCTGAAGCTAGAAAAGAGAGAGAAAAGATACTAGCTGAAGCTAAAACATTATCTAATTCAATGAAAGATGATGCTAAAAATAATGCTAAAGAGATGGCAGATAAAATTATTGCTGATGCAAAAAAAGTTATAGATTCAGAAAAAGATAAAGCAATGAATGATGTTAAAAACACTCTAGCTGAATTATCTATAGATATTGCTGAAAAAATAATTAAAAAAGATCTCAGCCAAGACTCTTCACAAAAAAAGTACGTAGAGGATTTGATAAGGGAAATTAATAAAACAAAGTAATGAAGAATACTCGAGCTTCTGAAAGATATGCTAAATCATTATTGATGCTTGCAATTGAGAAAAAAATTCTCGATAAAGTTAAGGCTGATGTTGATTTAATTTCAAAGTCTTTTGAGAATTCGAGAGAAATTTCAAATATTTATTTAAGTCCAATTATACCTATAAATCATAAGTTAAGTATTACAAAAAAAATATTTAAAGGTAAAATAAATGAGCATACATTAAACTTATTAACAAATCTAGTTTTAAGAAAACGAGATAATCTTATTGAATCAATCCTACATAAGTTTAATGAGTTGTATAATGCTCAAATGAATATTGAGGAATCTTTAATTACTACTACATTTGATTTAGATCAAAAATCACTTGAGGTAGTAAAAGATTTTGCTGAGAAAATAACCAATAAAAATATTTCTTTGGTAAATAATATTAATAAAGAAATTGTTGGGGGATTTAATTTAAAAATTGGAGACAGAATGATAGACTGTACTGTCTCAAGTAAATTGAAAAGTTTAAGAAAAAAATTAATTAATAACTAAAAATAAAATAATGTCAAATATCAGACCAGATGAGGTTTCTTCTATAATAAGAGATCAATTATCAAATTTCAAATCAGAGTCAGAGCTAGAAGAAGTAGGTACTATCCTTCAGGTAGGTGATGGTGTTGCAAGAATATATGGATTATCTAATGCTAAAGCTGGAGAACTTTTAGAATTCGATGGTGGTGTAAAAGGATTAGTTTTAAACCTTGAGGAAGATAATGTCGGCGCTGTACTAATGGGAGATTCAAGTAATATCAAAGAAGGTGATACAGTAAAGCGATCAGGTGAAATAGCTTCTATTGATGTAGGTGAAGGAGTATGTGGTAGAGTTCTTGATACTCTTGGTAACCCAATTGATGGAAAGGGACCGATTAAGGGTAAAGTTTTCTCAATGCCTCTTGAGAGGAAAGCTCCAGGTGTTGTCTATAGACAACCTGTTAATGAGCCTTTACAAACAGGAATAAAAGCTATCGATTCTATGATTCCAATTGGTAGAGGGCAGAGAGAATTAATAATTGGAGATAGACAAACTGGAAAAACAGCTGTAGCAATAGATACAATTTTAAATCAAAAGGAATTTTATGATAAAGGTGAACCTGTTTATTGTATTTATGTAGCATGTGGTCAAAAAGCATCTACCGTTGCTCAGGTAACTAATATTCTAGAAAAAAATGGAGCTCTTCCTTATACAACGGTTGTATCTGCTCCATCTTCAGATCCTGCGCCAATGCAATTTTTTGCGCCTTTTGCCGGTGCAGCTATTGGGGAGTATTTTAGAGACACGGGAAGACCAGCTCTTGTTATATTTGATGACTTATCAAAACAAGCTGTTTCTTATAGAGAAGTTTCTCTTTTACTTAGAAGACCTCCAGGTAGGGAAGCATACCCTGGTGATGTTTTTTATTTACATTCAAGGTTGTTAGAGAGGTCTGCAAAAATAATTAATGATAATAAACTTGCTGCAGATATGAACGATTTGCCAGAGTCCCTAAAAGGTCAGGTTAAAGGTGGTGGATCATTAACAGCATTACCAATCATTGAAACACAGGAGGGTGATGTTTCCGCTTACATACCAACTAATGTTATTTCAATTACTGATGGTCAAATATTTTTAGAATCTAACTTATTTAACTCAGGAATTAGACCGGCAATTAATGTTGGTATTTCAGTTTCAAGAGTTGGAGGTTCTGCTCAGATTAAGTCGATGAAGAAAATCGCAGGTACTCTTAAGTTGGATCAGGCTGCATTTAGAGAGTTAGAAGCATTTTCAAAGTTTGGTTCTGATCTTGATGCTGCAACTCAATTAATTATTGATAGAGGACAAATTAATCAAGAGATTCTTAAACAGCCTCAGTATTCACCTTTAAGGGTTGAAGAGCAGGTTGCTGTTATTTATTGTTCATCTAATGGATTTTTTGACGGGATTGAACTTAATAAAATATCTAAGTTGGAAGAGGAGTTTTTACAACATGTAAATTCGAAATGTAAGAAGGTATTAGATGAGTTAGCTGACGGAGTATTAAAAGATACAAGTCTTAAGATACTAGAAGATGCGGCTAAAAATATTGCTAAAAATTATAAATAAAAATTTATGCCTAGCATAAAGGAAGTTAAGAATAGAATAGGGTCTGTAAAGTCTACTCAGCAGTTAACTAAAGCAATGAAAATGGTTGCTGCTGCAAAACTCAAAAAAGCGCAAGATAAAGTCTTGCAATTAAGACCTTATTCAAAAAAACTGAATGAAATATTATCCAACCTTTCTGATTCTATAAATAATGAACTTTTTAAAGAGAGGAAAATAAATAAGCTTCTGGTGGTCATGGTTAGTTCAGATAAAGGACTTTGTGGTAGTTTCAATAGTAGTTTAATTAAAGAATTCCATTCATTTTGTCAGATGAATTCTGACATCAAAAATATAACTGTTCTTCCTGTTGGAAAAAAAGCTTATGACTTCTTTAAAAAATCACAATATGAACTTATTCTTGATTATTGGGATGAATTAAATGGTTTTTCTTATGAGAAATCATCAGAAATTTGCGATTTTATAATTAATTCATTTATTGAATCTAAGTTTGATAAGGTTACAATAATATATAATGAGTTCAAAAATGTAGCTGTTCAAAAAACAGTTTCTGAAAACTTTTTGCCAGTGTCACAAGAAAACAATTCTAAAGATTCGGCCAATAATAACTATATATTTGAACCAGAAAAAAATAAAATTATTGATAATTTAATTCCTCAAACCCTCAAAACACAACTCTTAAAATCAGTTTTAGAGTCTAACGCTTCTGAACAAGGTTCAAGAATGACAGCTATGAGTCAAGCAACTGATAATGCAGGAGAATTATTGAAAGAATTAAAGTTGACTTATAATAGAACTCGTCAGGCCGCAATAACTAAGGAAATATTAGAAATTGTAGGGGGAGCTGAAGCTCTAAATAATTAGTTACTTATTTGTAATCCTTTCAACAGGGATAGACCTATCAAAGTTATATCTATAGGTGTGATGAATTTTTCCTAACTTAACTTGTACTTGTTCTGCAACTCTAATCATACTTTTATTGAAGTCTGGAATCCAATTTAATTCAAGATCTTCATAAGCAAGCTTTTCTTGAATTGTTTCTCTACTTGCCATAATTAATGCTCCATCAACTCCTTTCCCCTGATGTTTTGGTACTATTCCAAATACAAGTCCTACCATTTTCTTACAGGATTTCTTAATTTTTAAATGATAAAATGTTTTAAGCTTACCAAATAAATCTAGTTTTCCGTTGACATATTTAAAAATTTGATTCATTTCGGGTATACTTATGAAAAAACCAACAGGGTCATCATTATGGTAAGCAAACCATAATATTTTTTCATCAAGTATCGGTTTTAGTTGAGCAAATAGAAGTTTAGCTTGAGAAAGCTCAAGTTTTGAAACTCCAGGATATTTTGACCAGGCATCATTATAAATATTAGTAAAATCTTTAATATATTTTTGAATATTTCTCTTTTCTAATGTTTTAAAATTGTAGTTAGGATCTCTTAGAGCTCGTTCAGCTTTTAGACTTAGCTTCTCAGATAATGGGGTTCTTACCTTTTTTAAAAAAGTAAGCTGTCTAAAAAGTAATTGAAACCCATAATTTTCAAAAAGTTTTTGATAATATGCTTTACCATAATTTTGAAGGTAATTAGGATCTATATCAAAACCCTCAACTAGACAACCCCACCACTTATCCCTCTCACCAAAGTTAATAGGTCCATCCATCGAATTATATCCATTCTTTTCTAACCAATTTTTTGCTGTATCAAATAACATTTTTGCTGCATCTTTATCATCAATACATTCAAAAAACCCACAGCCTCCAACCCTAAGTTTTTCTTTATCGTTTTTCGAAGAGTAGAATGCAGCAATTCTTCCTATGGTTTCATTATTATTTTTAAGTAGCCATCTCTTTACATCACCTTTTCGAAATGCCTTATTTGTTTTTGGATCAAAAACAGAGTTAATATCTTTATCTAAGGGTCTAATCCAATTTTTTTCATTTTTATAGATCGAGCAAGCTATTTGTATAAAGTCTTTTTTGTCTTTTTTTGAGTTAACTTCTATGATATTCATTTATCTAAAAATTATCTTTTATTAATGAAAGTTTCAATAATTTAGTTCATATTTTTGCTAACTAACACTAACCACGAAAATATTTTTTTGATGGAAAATATTTCCAATTTATCTGTTTTATTTAACATTCTCTTAAATGGAATGATAACAGTTTTCATTGTATTGTCTCTTGTGTTTTTTCTAGGAAAAGCTATAATTTATTTTTTTGATTCTAATTCTGATGACAATGAGCTTGATATAGAAGATGAAATAAATAAAGAAATAAAAAAGATGGAAGGTGTTGATGCTAAAGTAGTCAGTTATAGAAAATTAGATTAAAATGCCTAAAGAAATTAAGCTTTGTTTAGTCTACAGAGACATGTGGCAATCTTCAGGTAAATACATGCCTAATGCAGAGGAGTTAGTTAGGGTTGCTGATCCCATAATAAATATGGGTTGTTGGGATAGAATAGAAACTAATGGAGGAGGATTTGAACAAATTCAACTTTTAGCCGGAGAAAATCCTAACAAAGTATTAAGAAAATGGGCCAAACCGTTTAATGATGCTGGTATTCAAACTCAAATGTTAGAAAGAGGGTTAAACGCTTTAACCATGTCCCCAGTTTCTAAAGATGTTAGAGAGTTAATGTTTTCGGTAAAAAAGAAACAAGGTACAGATATAGCAAGATCATTTGATGGTTTAAATGATATAAGAAACCTAAAGCTTTCTATAGAATATGCTAAGAAAGCTGGAATGATTTCTCAGTCTTGTCTTTGTATAACTCATTCTAAAATACATACTGTCGATTACTATATAAATCTTGCTAAAGAATTAATTGAGCTTGGTACTGATGAGATTGCAATTAAAGATATGGCAGGTATAGGCAGGCCTTCTTCTCTGGGTAAAATTGTAAAAGGAATAAAGAAATATAATCCAAATATAATTGTACAATATCATGGTCATTCTGGACCGGGTTTCTCAGTAGCATCTTCTTTGGAAGTAGCTCGATGTGGTGCCGATATAATAGATGTATCCATGGAACCTTTATCATGGGGTACTACTCATGCCGATTTGTTAACAGTTCATGAAATTTTAAAAGATGATGGATTTATAGTAAAAGACATAAATCAAAAAGCCTACATGGAAGTAAAAGGTTTAACGCAAGAATTTATAGATGATTATTTGGGACTTTATATTAATCCTAAAAATAGATTAATGAATTCTCTTTTAATTGAATCGGGACTACCAGGTGGGATGATGGGAAGTTTGATGAACGATCTTGAAAAAAGCCATATAAGTATCAATAAATGGCTTCAAAAAAATAAGAAAAAAGAAATTAGTTTAGATAGTTTATTTTCATCTCTTGTTGATGAGGTAAAATATATATGGCCGATAATGGGTTATCCGCCTTTGGTTACACCTTATAGTCAATATGTTAAAAATGTTGCTATAGTAAATGTCTTAAATCAAATAAAGGGTAAAGAAAGATGGAGTCTAATAGATGATAATACCTGGGATATGCTTCTAGGAAAATCTGGTAAACTTCCTGGAGAATTAGGTGAAGAAATTAAAAAGTTATCAAAAGATTTAGGAAAAGAATTTTATAATGGAAATCCACAAGACCTCATAGAAGATGTATTAGATATTAACAGAAATGAGATGAAGTCAAAAAATTGGGATTTTGGTCAAGATGATGAAGAATTACTGGAATATTCTTTACATAAAACTCAATATTTAGATTTTAAGTCAGGTGATGCTAAGAAAAAAATAGCTGAAGACATTAAATTAAAAAAGCAATCGAAAATTGTGTCTAAAGATGAACCATCTAAAAAAATGACAAAAATATTAAAGATTAATGAGGTTAGTTATGAAGTAGATTACATATTAGATACTGCTAAAAAAGAATCAATTTCAGACAAAAAAATTGTTAAGGGACAAAAAATTATTTCCCCGATTGAAGGCAGAGTGTTTTTTACAAAGGATCCTGATGAAAATCCAGTTAAGGTTGGTGATAAAATAAACAAAGGGGACGTAATTTGTTATATTGAGTCAATGAAAGTAATAAATGCAATTAAATCTGACTATTCAGGGAAGATTATACAAGTATGTTTTAATGATGGTGATGATATTTATGACGACGATATTTTATTTATAATTAATTAATACCATGGATTTTATTCAAAAAATAATAGATATGACAAGTTTTAACGAATTAGTGTTAGAGCCTAACTACATTTTAATGATAGTTATTTCTGTATTCTTGTTATATCTAGGAATATATAAAAAATACGAGCCTCTTCTCCTTGTACCGATTGGATTTGGAATATTAATTGCTAATATTCCTGGATCAAATTTAGGAGTTGTTAAAATAGATGAAAGTTTAGGTCTTATTGAGATTGCTCAACAATATGGAATAATAAACTTCTTATATTATTCTTTAATAAAAACTGGTTTTTTACCACCTCTTATTTTTATGGGAGTGGGAGCGTTAACAGATTTTGGTCCAATGTTAAAAAACTTACGTTTAGTTTTTTTTGGAGCTGCTGCTCAAATTGGAATATTTACGGTTTTAATTATTGCTAGTTTAATTGGTTTCACTAATCAAGAAGCTGCTTCACTAGCAATTATTGGGGGAGCTGATGGTCCTACTGCAATTTATACCTCTATAGTATTAGCCCCTCATCTATTAGGTCCAATTGCTATTGCTGCATATTCTTATATGGCATTAGTTCCTGTTATTATTCCATTTATAGTAAAGTTTACTGTTACTAAAAATGAATTATTAATTAATATGAAAGAGCAGGATGAAAAATCCCCTTCTTCTAATGAAATTAAAAATCTATCTAGAATTAAAATCATTTTTCCTATCGTAATGACAATAGTAGTTTCTTTAATAGTCCCATCTTCAACTCCATTGATTGGTTTTCTAATGTTTGGTAATCTAATTAAAGAAATCGGATCCTCTACTGGTAGATTATCTAAAGCTGCATCTGATAATATTTTAAATACTAGCACTATTTTCCTTGGGTTATCTATAGGGGCAACCATGACCCCAGCCTCTTTTTTAAACACCCAAACTCTTGGAATTATTATTGGAGGACTTTTTGCTTTTGTAATTTCAATAATCGGCGGAATTTTAGCTGTTAAAATATTTAATTTAACCACTAAGAAAAAAATTAATCCTTTAATTGGTGCTACAGGATTGAGTGCTGTTCCTATGGCAAGTAGAGTTGCTAATGAAATAGCTATAAAACACGACCCTAAAAATCATATTATGCATTACGCAATGGCAAGTAATATATCTGGCGTTATTGGCTCTGCGGTAGCTGCTGGAGTATTAATTTCTTTCTTAAGTTAATTTAAAGAAGGCTATCAAGATCGGAAATAGAATTAATTACAATTACCTCCTTGAGTATATCTGAATATAAAAAATTATATTTATTCATAACCTCAAATTGTTGAATTAGATGATCATAAAACCCATTAAAGTTTAAAAGAAAAATGGGCTTTTTTTCTATTCCTAAAATTTTCCAGGTTGTTATCTCAGAAAATTCTTCCAATGTCCCAATTCCACCAGGGAGAATTATAAAAGCATCAGATAGATCATACATCTTTTTTTTTCTTTCATGCATATTATTAACTATTATAAGATCGGAAACTTCTTTGTTTATTATCTCTTTTTTTGATAAAAGCTTAGGTATTATTCCAGTTACATATCCTCCTCCTTTTAGAATAGTATTAGCAACTAACCCCATTAATCCAATCTTCGCTCCCCCATAAACTAGTTGAAGCTTTTTCTTTAATATTAAATTACCTAGGCTAATTACTTCATTTTCTAACTTCGTATGATTTTCTGGTTTACTTGATCCACAAAAAACACATATTTTCTTCATCTTATAATACTTTCTAATTTTGTAACTTTGTATCTGAAGTTGTAATCTATTGGAATTTTTTTATAATCTTTCTTCGGACTCAATATTATTCCTCTTAACATATTTAATAGTATGTATATCTTCATTTTATCTAAGTTCTCAACTTAAAAAATTTGGTCTACCTCTAGTAACTGGTTTAATTGTTGTTGGCGTATTTATAGGTCCAAGTGTTTTAGGTTTAATTAGCAATACGGTAATAAAAGAAATTGAATTCATGTTTGATTTATCACTAGGCTTTATTGCTTTTGCTGCGGGTTCTGAGCTTTTTTTTAAAGAAATTAAAGGTACTTTTAATAGTATAAAGTGGAATACATTAAGCAGTATACTAATAACCTTTTCTGTAGGCTTTATTCTGGTTTTTTTAGCATTTAATACTTTAGTTTTTTTTGATAATATTCAATTTGATATTAAAATATACTTATCTCTATTATGTGCCTCAATTTTTGTTGCAAGATCTCCTGCATCAGCTATAGCTGTAATAAATGAACTTAGAGCTAAAGGAAAATTTACCTCTACGTCAATGGGTGTGTTATGTCTTTCTGACTTTGGAGTTATCTTATTATTTGCAATTATATTTTCGCTAATTAAATCAATAGATTCCGGTTCTCTTCAAATATTAAGTATGATAATAATAATTTTTGAAATTATTATTTCAGTACTTATTGGTTTTCTGTATGGAATTCTCTTAAATCTTTTTCTTAATGTTAGTATTAATAAATACTTAAAATACTTTTTATTAGTCATTGTAGGTTTTTCAGCTTTTGTTTTTTCTGACTACATAAGGGAAATATCATTGCTATTTCTTAGTAAAGAAATAATTTTTGAGCCACTTTTAATATGTATGGTTTCTGGAATATACGTAATTAATAAAACTGATAAGAGACTTGAATTTTTAGATTTTATCGATGTTTCGGGTAAATATATTTATGTTGTTTTCTTTACCCTTATAGGAGCATCATTAGATATATTACTTGTGTTTCAGGTATTTCAATACGCTATTTTATTCTTTATAATAAGAATTATATCACTTTTTTTAGCTTCATATTTGGGTGGGCATCTTGCAAAAGATCATTTGAGTTTTAAGCTTCTTGGTTGGACTCCTCACATTACTCAGGCTGGTGTCTCGTTGGGGTTAATTCAGCTTATACAAAAAGAGTTCTATTATTGGGAGAATGAAATTGTCGGACAAATATCAATGATTTTAATTTCATCAATAATAATTAGTCAATTTGTGGGTCCACCAATTTTTAAATGGGCTCTTAATTATTTGAAAGAAACAAATAGAAGAAAAAAAATTTCATTATCGAAAAAAAAGAGAGTAATAATTTTTGGACTTGAGCCACAGTCTTTATCTGTTGCATCTCAATTGAAATCTAGAGATTGGGACGTTGATATAGTAATTTTTGAAACAAATAAGTCTCTTAAGATTCCTAAGGGAATTAATATGATAAAGATTGAAAGTGTCGATAAATATAATTTTGATAATATAGAGTATGCCAAAGCAGATTCGGTTATCTGTTTTTGTTCAGATGTAATTAATGAGGAAATATGTAAATTATCTCACTCTACTTATGGTAACAAAAATCTTATTGTTAGAATTAATGAGTATCTAAACGCTGATTTATTTTCTGAATTCAATATCAAATTAATTCATCCCTCGGATGCAATTATAAATTTAATAGATCAATATGTTAGATCTCCTCTAGGCACCTCGATATTTTTAGGTAAGGAAAAGGATAAAGAGGTCAGAGACATTAGGTTATTAAATGAAAAAATATCTGGATCTCTTTTACGAGATTTAAAGCTTCCTCGAGATGTTTTAATGCTATCTGTCAAAAGAAATGAAGAAATAATTCTTAGCCATGGATACACACGTCTATTAAAAGAAGATATAATAACCTTTTTGGGGTCAAGAAATAGTTTGGATAAGTTAACATTAAGATTTGATAGTTAGTTTTAAAAAGATTGTAAAGTTATATTTGTCGAATGGATAACAACGATATACTAAAGAAAGTTATTTCTTACTCAAAGGCAAATGGTTTTATTTATCAATCAAGTGAAATCTATGATGGTCTAAGTGCAGTGTATGATTATGGCCCATATGGATCAGAACTTAAAAATAATTTGAAGGAATTTTGGTGGAAATCCATGACTCAAATGAATGATAATATAGTAGGAATTGACTCCTCAGTCTTTATGGATCCTATGACATGGAAAGCTTCTGGTCATATCGATGCATTTAACGATCCATTAATTGATAATAAAGATTCAAAGAAACGATATAGGGCAGATGTATTAATTGAGGACTACATTTTTAAGATAAGTTCTAAAGTAGAGAAGGAAGTTAAAAAAGCGAGAAAGAGATTTGGAGACAAATTTGATGAGAAAGTTTTTAGAGAAACCAATGAAAGAGTATTAAAATATTCTAACCATATTGATGAAGTTTCATCTAAAATGAATTCATGTCTCAAGTCAAATGATTTACAAGGTTTAAAAAATTTAATTGATTCTTTAAATATTAATGACCCTATATCAGGCACTTCTAATTGGACGGATGTAAAGCAATTTAATTTAATGTTCTCTACGGAAATAGGAGCCTCATCAGACTCTTCAAAAAAAATATATTTAAGACCTGAAACAGCCCAAGGAATATTTCTTAATTTTTTAAATGTTGTAAATTCAACTAGAGTCAAAATACCTTTTGGAATAGCTCAGATAGGAAAAGCATTTAGAAATGAAATTATTGCTAGGCAATTTATTTTTAGAATGAGAGAGTTTGAGCAAATGGAAATGCAATTTTTTGTTGAGCCAGGGTCAGAGATGGAATGGTATGAAAAATGGAAAGAGAAAAGGATGAATTGGCATATCGCTTTAGGTTTGGGAAAAGATTCTTATAAATTTCATGATCATGAAAATTTAGCACATTATGCAAATGCTGCATGTGATATTGAATTTAATTTTCCTATGGGATTTAAAGAGCTTGAGGGTATACATTCGAGAACAGACTTTGACTTAAAAAATCATCAAAAATATTCTGGTAAAAAATTAAATTATTTTGATCAAAAATCTGGTTCGAGTTACATTCCATATGTAGTTGAAACTTCAATAGGTTTAGATAGGTTGTTTTTATCTGTAATGTCATCAGCACTTAAAACTGAAAAGTTAGATGAAGGATCTGAAAGAATAGTTTTAAAGCTACCTTTTGAGATATCACCGATAAAAGTTGCAGTTATGCCTTTGAATGATAAAGATGGACTCTCAGAAAAAGCTATTAAAATATATGATGATTTAAAATTAAATTTTAACACTCAATATGATTATAAAGATTCTATAGGTAAGAGATATAGAAGGCAAGATTCTATTGGAACTCCTTTTTGTGTTACTGTTGATTATGATTCTTTAAAAGACGATTCAGTTACAATTAGAAATAGAGATTCAATGAAACAAGAAAGAATTCCTATTAAAAATTTAGAAAATCATATCACTAAATTCACTTCTATAAATAATTTATTAAGGAAAATTTGATGGCAGAAAAATTCTCACACTTTGTTTTAAATAACAGAAAGCTTTTCATTTTTTTAATTCTGATTTACACGGCCTTTATGGGATATAAAGGCTTAGATGTAAAATATAACTATGACTTTTCTCAGACAGTACCAGATACTGATGAAGAAATGATGTACTATAATTCATTCAAAAACACGTTTGGAGAGGATGGGAATGTATTTGCTATAGGTTTGAAAGACTCATCAATTTTTAATATTGAACAGTTTAAGTTATACAGCGATTATGTTGGTAAGATTGAAGGTATATACGGAGTAAAAGGTGCTTTAGGATTACCAAGATTACAAGCTCTTAAAAAAAATAATGAAAAGAAAAATTTTAATTTCATAAATATATTTGATCCTTTTCCGAACTCTCAAGATGAATATGACAGTCTGTTAATCCAGATAAAAAACGAAAAATTTTATGAAGGAAAAATACTTAATGATGATGGCGCTCTCACTTTACTAGTTACAATTGATAAAAATGTTTTAAACTCTGAAAGTAGAAATAAATTAATGGATGATTTAATTTCTACAAGTGAAAAATTTAGTTCAGAATCTGGAATTAAGCTCCATTATGCCGGACTTCCTTATTCAAGATATATTCTTGCTGAGAGTGTAAAAAAGGAGCTCACAATGTTATTGATTGTATCTGTCATAGTATTGGGAATAATTTTATTTATCTTCTTTAGATCGATTGATACAGTTTTTGTTCCGTTAATTATTATTGGAATAGTTGTCACATGGGTTTTTGGGACATTAGCATTATTTGGTTTTAAAATTACTTTATTAACAGGGTTACTCCCTCCAATAATTGTTGTTATTGGAATTCCAAATTGTATTTATATGTTAAACTACTATCATTTTTCAATTGAAAAATTAAAAGATAAAAAAAAGGCGATAGTATATGTGATAAAGACGATAGGGTTAATAACTCTAATTACTAACTTAACGACGGCTGTAGGTTTTTTTGTTCTTTCCACAACAGACATAAAAATATTAACTGAATTTGGAATTGTAGCGGGTATTAATGTTTTGGCTACTTTCTTTGTTAGTATTTTTTTATTGCCATCTATTTACTTGGCTTTGCCGAAACCTAAAAGTAATCAGGTTAATTATTTAAACTATGGGTTTATAAATTATTTAATTAATACTTTTCGTGAAATTTCTTTTTCACACAAGAAAAGGGTTTTTGTAGTATCTACTATTATCCTGATTGTTTCTTTTTATGGATTATCAAAAATAAAATCAGTTTCATTCTTAGTAGATGATGTACCTGCGGAGAGTTCTTTAATGAAAGATTTAAAGTTTTTCGAATTAAATTTTTCAGGCGTAATGCCTCTTGAAATAGTAGTTGATACTAAAATGAAGAAAGGAATTCAAAACCTGAACTTACTTAAAAGAGTTGATAGACTAGAGCAATTTTTAGAACAAAAGGATTATGTTTCCTCTCCAGTATCATTAGTTACTTTTATTAAAGCATCAAGACAAGCTTATTATAATAATAATCCTTCATTCTATACCCTTCCAAATAATAGAGATAAAAATTTTATTTTCCGATATATTTCAGACGGTTATGAAAATAATGTATCTAATGATAATTTATCTAAATCATTTGTGGATTCGATAGGTCAGAAAATGAGAATTTCATTAAATGTAGCGGATTTAGGTTCTCTAAAGTTAGATTCTGTAGTAAAAAATGTTATTAGACCTGAGATTGAAAAAATATTTTCAAATTCAAAAGCTGAGGTTGCCATGACGGGAACCACATTAATCTTTATAAAGGGAATTAATTTTTTAGTTGAAAATCTATTACAAAGTATGTTATTAGCATTCTTTATTATAAGTATAATTATGTCTCTGTTATTCAAGAATTTTAAAATGGTGTTAATCTCTTTAATTCCAAATATTATACCTCTGATTATAGCAGGAGGAATTATGGGATATTTTAATATTCCCCTGAAACCTAGTTCAGCATTAGTTTTTAGCATTGTTTTTGGTATATCGGTAGACTATTCTATTCATTTTCTTGCAAAATTTAAAAATGAACTTCTAAGCAAAAGTTTAGAAGATTCTATTATTAACACCATAAACCAAACTGGTAGATCAATGATTTTTACATCATTTATCCTCTTTTTTGGATTTATAATATTTGCATTTTCTAATTTTGGGGGGACAATTGTGTTAGGAGTCCTAACATCAATAATTTTATTTGTGGCTATGATTACCAATTTAACTTTATTGCCAAGTATAATTTTATATTTCTATAAAAAGTAAGATAGATGGGAACAGGAAAGTTTAATGAACAATCTTCAATTGATTATTATAAGGTAAGTAAGGAAATTATTTCTTATTGGAACTCAAATAATATTTTTGAGAAGTCAATTAGCAGTAGATCAGAAGATAAAATTTTTCCTTTTTACGAGGGACCACCCTCAGCAAATGGTATGCCAGGAATTCACCATGTCATGGCCAGAACTATAAAAGATATTTTTTGTCGATATAAAACACTTAAAGGTTATAGAGTTTATAGAAAAGGTGGTTGGGACACACATGGTTTGCCAGTTGAACTTCAGGTTGAAAAAAATTTAGGTATAACTAAAGATGATATAGGAAATAAAATTTCTGTTGAAAAATATAATGAAGAATGTAAAGTTGCGGTCATGCAATTTAAAGAGGCTTGGGAAGAACTTACAGAAAGTATTGGTTATTGGTTAGATATAGATGATGCATATATAACTTTTAAAAATAATTATATCGAATCAATATGGTGGTCATTAAAAGAGCTGTATAAAAAAGGACTTTTATATAAAGGGTACACTATTCAACCATATTCTCCTGCAGCAGGAACTGGTTTAAGTTCTCATGAACTTAATATGCCAGGTGCTTATAAAAATATTAAGGACACATCTTTAACAGCACAGTTTAAGATACAAAAAAATAAAAATTCTCAGGACATAATTGGAGATAAAGATTGTTATTTCTTGGCATGGACAACAACTCCTTGGACTTTGCCAGCTAATAACGGCTTAGCAGTAGGTGAAAAAATTCAGTATAATTTAATTGAAACTTTTAATAAGTACACTGAATCAAAAATTAATGTAATTATTGCAGAAAAATGTATAGAAAAATTTTTTGATTCTAATAATTTAAAAACTTCTGAAGAATTAATTTTTGATAAACAAAACTTGCCCTATAAAATTTTAAAAACATTTAAAGGTAAGGATCTTATTGGCTTTGATTATGATCAGTTATTACCTTATGTTAAAGCAGAAAAACCAGCCTTTACAGTTGTTTCAGGTGATTTTGTTACTACCGACGAGGGAACAGGAATAGTTCATATAAGTTTAACTTTTGGTTCTGATGATTTCTATGTTTCTAAGAAAAATAATTTACCTGGGATTTTTGTGAAAAATGATAAAAATGAGGATGTACCAATAGTTGATAAATCAGGTAAATTTGTAAAAGAAATTATAGATTTTGCGGGTCAACAGGTCAAAGCATTTTCAGATGTAGAGGGATTAACAACAGACGAACAAATTTCAATTAAACTTAAAAAAGAAAATAAAGCTTTTGATGTTAAAAAGTATGAACACAGTTATCCTCACTGCTGGAGAACAGATAAGCCTATATTATATTATCCTCTAGAATCTTGGTTTATAAATTCCACTAAACTTAAAGATGATTTTATTAATAAAAACAAGGACATTAATTGGCAGCCTGAGTCTACAGGTACAGGTCGTTTTGGTAACTGGCTAGAAAATCTTGTTGATTGGAATTTGAGTAGATCTAGGTTTTGGGGAACACCACTTCCTATATGGAGGACCAAAGATGGTAATGATGAAATCTGTATAGGGAGTATTAATGAATTGAAATCAGAAATTAAAAAGTCAGTTGATTTAGGATTTATGAAAAATAATATTTCTGATAATATTGATTTGCATAGACCTTTCGTTGATGAAATTATTTTAGCATCTAAAGAAGGGTCACCAATGTATAGAGAAACAGACATAATTGATGTATGGTATGATTCAGGTTCGATGCCATTTGCTCAATATCATTATCCATTTGAGAATAAAGATGTTTTTAATAAAATGTTTCCAGCTAAGTTTATTGCTGAGGGTGTAGACCAAACACGAGGGTGGTTTTTTACTCTACATGCAATTTCAATAATGTTATTTGGAAAGGTAAGTTATGAAAATGTGATATCTAATGGGTTAGTGTTAGATAAAGATGGAAATAAGATGTCTAAACGATTAGGGAATGCAATAGACCCTTTTGAGGTAATTAAAAAATTTGGTCCTGATGCTACAAGATTATATATGGTAATTAATTCTAATCCGTGGGATAATTTAAAGTTTGATATTGATGGCATATCTGAAATACTTCGAAAGTTTTTTGGTACACTAAACAACACCTATAATTTCTTTGCTCTTTATGCAAATATTGATGGATTTACCGGTAATGAAAAATTGATTTCATATGAAAAAAGAAGTTATGAAGATAAGTGGATTATAAGTAAGTTGAATTCTCTTATAAAGTTTGTTGAGGATAAACTTGACAATTATGATCCAACAAAATCATCAAGACAGATAAATAAGTTTATAAATGATGATTTAAGTAATTGGTATATTAGATTAAATAGAAAAAGATTTTGGAAGGGTGATTTAACTGAAGATAAACTTATGGCATATCAGACCTTATTGGAATGTTTATATAAAATCTCTATAATTTCATCTCCTTTTATACCATTTTACTCTGAAAAATTATTTAAAAACTTAAATGAATTTAATATTTCAAACTCTGAATCAGTTCATCTCTTAGAGTTTCCAAAAGTAGATAATGAAAGAATTTCAGAAGTTTTAGAAAGAAAAATGTTATATGCTCAAAGTATTTCCTCTTTAGTTCACTCTATTAGAAAGAAAGAAAAAATAAGAGTTAGGCAACCTTTATCAAAGATTTCAATACCTATGAAGTCGTTAGATATGGAAAATGATATAAAAGATGTTGAAAAAATTATTTTATCTGAAATTAATGTAAAAGAAATTGAATATATACATGATAGCTCTAAAGTTTTTATAAAAAAAATTAAACCTAATTATAAGGAGTTAGGTTCGATTCATGGAAAGAACATGAAAATAGTGGCAGATAGAATATCTTTAATGACACAAGATGAAATTAATCAATTGGAGAAAGAGGAATCAATTAATTTAGGTTTGGATGGTGGTTTAGAATTAGATTTATTACTTAATCAAGTAGAAATTTTATTTGGTCAGATAGAGGGTAGGCAAGTTGCTAGCAATGATACATTTACAATTGCATTAGATATATCTATTAATAATGATTTGCTTGCAGAGGGTGTATCAAGAGAGTTTATTAATAAGATTCAAAATGAAAGAAAAGACATAAAACTTGAGGTTACAGATAAAATTGAAATTTATATTGATAATAAATCACAAGAAATTATTACATTTTTATTAAAGCATAAAGAGTTTATCTGTAATGAGACACAAGCTCTTGATCTTTTTGTTGAAGATAATATTGTTAATTCAAAACTTATGGATATTGATGTTGCCTCATCTAAGGTTGATTTAACTGAGATTAAGTTTAAAATTAAAGAGATTAAATAGTAATGAAATCAAGATATTTTATATTAATTATTAGCTTAATATTTTTCGATCAATTTGTAAAATATATTGTTCATGCAAATATGCCACTTCACTCAGAAATTTCAATTATTGGAGATTTCATTAAGCTATATCATATTGAAAATCCTGGAATGGCTTTTGGTATAAATTTCGACTTTAAATATACTAAACTACTTCTTTCAATTTTTCGATTAGTTGCCTCATTTGTTATTGGATATTATTTATTAGGACTACTTAATAAGAAGTCAGATTCAACATTATTAATATGTATATCATTAATCTTATCAGGTGCTATTGGGAATGTTATTGACAGTGTTTTTTATGGTTTAATTTATGATAATGCCCCCTTAAATGCACCATTTGCTTTATTTAATGGGCAAGTTATAGATATGTTCTACATAGATATTTGGGAGGGGTATTTGTCAGATTGGATACCTATAATAGGAGGATCTTATTTATCGTTATGGCCAGTTTTTAATCTAGCCGATTCATATATTTTTATTGGTGTTGCTATACTTTTGATTTTCCAGAATAAGATTCTTCTAGAAAATTAGACAAAATATATTTCTTTAACTGAGGGATGTTTTTTTTGGATTTTATTTAGTAAATGATTTTTGTGATTAGTAAGCTCATTTCTTAGTGGAGAAGATGTAATTTTTATATAGAGTTTATCTTCTTTCAATAAAATTTTTTTTGTTCTAATTTGAATTTCAGGGGAGGTGATTTTGTTCCATGTTTTAATTATTTCAACTTTAATTATTTCTTTTTTAAATTTATCCTTATTGTAAAACTCTTTAGTTAAATCATTTATTGAAAAAGTTTTTGATTTTCTTTTATCCTTCATGAATTTCTCCTTTATCTATTTGAATAATTTTTATTTTTTTTAAATTTTTTCTGATTAATGATAATCTCTCTTTAATGGAATCTGATATTATAACTTGTGAAAATTTTTTATCAGATAAATATTCAATTAGTATTTTTATTTTTTTATCATCTAATTTATGAAAAACATCATCTAACATCAAGATTGGACTTTTAGATAATTTCTTTTTTAACATTCCATATTCAGTTAGTTTAAGTGATATAATAAATGTTTTTTGTTGACCTTGTGATCCTGTTCTTTTTATCAAAACATTATTCATTTTAAATAAATAGTCATCATTATGAATTCCAATACTAGTTTTTTTTGTAAAGAAATCTTTTTCAAGACTTTCATCAAATATAGACGTATCCATTTCCTGGTTAATATTTGATAAATAATTAATTGAATAATTTAGATCGTCAACATTTAGATCTTTTGAGCATTTTCTAAAAAGCACATTGAATTCTTGTATAGCATTTTTTCTAAATTTATTTATGAATTTATTTAATTCGATTAATTTATCGTCATACGATTTGATATGTAACTTGTCTATATCTTCAATCGATTTAACGCTTTTTAAATATGTATTCCTTTGTTTTAATAATCGCCTATATATTAAAAGTTTTTCTAAATACTCATAATCAATCTGTGAAAAAAATTGATCAAAAAATTTTCTTCTTTCGGCACTATAATTCCTTATTAAATTAATATCATATGGATTAAGAAAAACAAGGGGAATTTTACCAATATGTTTTTTAATTTTATCGTATTTTGTATTGTTTTCATAAATTTTTTTTGAATTAGGCTTCTCATATGTGCATTTATATATATGATTATTTGAATAATACCCTTCTAATGTGAATAAAGTTTTTTTATGATTCACATTATCTATATCAAATTTATTTATTGCGCTTTTACCAAAAGATATAAAGTGAATTGCATCCAGTAAGTTTGTTTTACCCGCCCCGTTTTTACCATATAAAAAATTAATTCTTTCTGAGAAACTCACTTCAGAAGAAATATAATTTTTAAAATTATTAATCTTTATTTTATGAATATGCATATATATTTGTGCAAAAAATAAGAATTTATTTTTATGTAAATAAATTAATTTTTATTGTAGTATAAGTTATATAAATATAAAATATGCCTGCAACCAAAGTAAAAAAAAATAAATCAAAAGTTAAGGAGGAGTTTAGCCCATCAACTTATATATATTGGTTAAAATCTATGCTTTTAATGAGGCGATTCGAAGAAATGGCAGGAAGACTTTATGGTCAACAAAAAATAAGAGGTTTTTGCCACCTTTATATTGGTCAAGAAGCTTGTGCTTCAGGGTGTGTCAGTGCTCTCAAAGAAGGTGACAAGTATATAACTGCATACAGGGACCATGCTCATCCTTTAGCATTGGGAACAAATCCAGATAAAATAATGGCAGAACTTTTCGGTAAAGTTACTGGTATTTCCAAAGGAAAAGGGGGCTCTATGCATATGTTTGATAAGGAAAAACATTTTTTTGGTGGCCATGGGATTGTAGGTAATCAGATTCCAATGGGAGCAGGGATTGCTTTTTCTGAAAAATATAAAAAAACAGGTAATGTTTGTCTTACTTTTTTTGGTGATGGAGCTTTGAGAATTGGAGCATTTCATGAAGCTGTTAATATTGCTATGTATTTAAAATTACCTGTTATTTTTATTATTGAGAATAATGGGTATGCAATGGGAACTTCAGTCGATAGAACATCTAATGTAACGGAATTATATAAATCAGGATTATCTTATAATATTCCATCAGAACCTGTAGACGCTATGAATGTTATAAAAGTTCATAGAGCTGTTGCAAAGGCAGCAAAAAGAGCTAGAGATGGAGAAGGCCCATCTCTTTTAGAATTTAGAACTTATAGATATAAAGGGCATTCAATGTCAGATCCAGCAAAATATAGATCTAAAGATGAGGTAGAAAGCTATAAAGATCAAGATCCAATAGAACAAGTTAAGAATATGATTATAGCAAAAAAATTACTTAAGTCTGAGGAAATTGAAATTATTGATCAGCAAATAAAAGATCAGGTAAAAAAGTCTGTTGAATTCTCAGAAAATTCCCCATATCCTGATGCTAAAGAAGCTTATACTGATATTTATGTTCAAAAAGATTACCCTTTTTTAAGAGAATAATTTATTATGGTGAAAATTAGAAAACCTAAGAAAGAGAATGAAGAAATATTACCCTTAGATAATCAAGAGGTAGTTAATGAAACTTTAAATAAGTCTGAGGAATTTATTAATAAAAATAAAAATTATCTAATACTTTTCTTTGGTATCATAACTATTACAATTGCAGCTTTTTCTGTTTTTTCATACTTAAAATCAAATCAGAATGAAAATGCTCAAAATGAAATGTTTCAAGCTGTTTATTACTTTGAAAAAGATAGTCTTGTTCAAGCATTAAATGGTGACGGTAATAATTATGGTTTTTTAGAGATAATTGATGAATACAGCTTTTCTGAAGCTGCTAATTTATCTAGATTCTATGCAGGCGCATCCTATCTTAAACTTGGAAATTATCAAAATGCAATTAATTATCTTGATCAGTTTTCTTCTTCAGATTTATTAGTTCAGGCTAGAGCATATTCTTTGATTGGTGATGCCTATGTTGAATTAGAAGACTATGAAAATGCAATATATTATTTTGAAAAAGCTTCCTCAGAAAACCCAAATCAGTTTTTTACACCATCTTATCTATTAAAGTTAGCTTTAGTATATGAAGAAGTATCAGACTTAAAATCAGCAATCAAATCTTATGAAACCATAATTTCAGATTTTAAAGATTCACCAGAGTACCAAAATTCTTTAAAAAATAAGTCAAGGTTAGAAGGTTTGATGTTATGAGTTTTGATTCTCCAAGTTTCGATTCATTCGATAATATAAATTATAAAAAGATTAGAATAGGTATAGTGAGATCACTATGGAACAAAGATATAACTGATTTACTTTATCAATCTTCATATAATTTTCTTAAAAATGTTGGGTTAGAAGATCAAAAAATTTTAACTAAAAATGTTCCAGGAAGTATGGAGTTAATTCATGGGTCTAATACTATTCTAAATAATAATAAAGATATTGACGGGATTATTGCTCTAGGATGTATTATTAAAGGCGAGACAGATCATGACAAGTATATTTCATATGCAGTAGCAAATGGTCTTGTAAATGTATCTTTAAAGTATAATAAGCCAGTTATTTTTGGCGTATTAACTACTAATAATATGAGTCAAGCAATTGATAGATGTGGAGGGAAATATGGTGATAAGGGATTGGAATCTGCCAAAAGTTTACTTATGATGTTGAATTATACTAATTAAACTCCTAATAGCATGTTTTGAAGTAGATATGCACCTGCTCCACAAAAGTAACCTACTACAGCATAAAATGATATTTTTTTGAAGTACCAGAAGAAAGGTATTTTTTCAAGTCCCATTATTGCAACACCTGCAGCAGAACCTATAATAAGTGCACTTCCGCCTGTTCCAGCACAGTAAGCAAGAAACTGCCAAAATAACCCGTCTTGAGCAAAGAAACCAACCCCCCCAATCTCGAGAGGATACATTCCAATTGCAGCAGCAACTAATGGTACATTATCTACGAGAGCAGATAGAAGACCAATAATTAAACCAATTGTATATACACCATTTGTTGTGTCAGTCCCAACCTCATTATCCAAAAATACTGCCATCTGTCCTAAGTGTCCAGCAGCTTGAAGGCTACCTACAGCAAGTAGAATTCCAAGAAAAAACAGTAAGGTAGGAACATCCATTTTTTCTAATGCGTGATATGCGGAAAAATATCTTTTATCCTCTTTATTATCTTTTATATGTAATAAATCAGTTAGAAGCCAAAGGAATCCAAGACTTAACATCATTCCCATGAAAGGAGGGTAATGTGTTATAGACTTAAATGCAGGAACAAAAACAAGTCCTGCTACACCACTGTAAAAAACAATATTTCTCGTTCTGTCTGTTGTATGATGTGATACTTCCATTTTATCGGTGTCAGGCCTTTGAAAAGTACCTTTTACTTTTGGTGACATTATAATTAGCGGCACGATTAGACACACTAAACTTGGCATAATTAATTTTGTGACAACCTCATAGGTAGTTATTTGGTCACCTATCCATAACATAGTTGTGGTTACATCTCCTATTGGAGACCAAGCTCCTCCAGCATTTGCAGCAATAATTATCATCCCAAGAAAGAACCATCTGTCTTTTTGATCAGCGATAAATTTTCTGGTCAAAGAAACCATAATAATCGAAGTAGTGAGGTTATCAAGAAGTGCAGAGAAGAAGAAAGAAATAAATCCTAGTATCCAAAATAATTTTAGTTTACTTGTTGTTTTGATTCTATCAGTAACGACTCTAAATCCTCCATGAATGTCTATAATTTCTACAATTGTCATTGCACCCATTAAAAAGAAGAGAATACTTGAAATCTCAGATAATATTTCGAAAAGCTGTACTTCAGTTACGTAATGCTGAATAATTTCTTTTGTTGATTTTCCTACATCCTGAGTAGTTTCAACAATTTCATCAGGATAGATGTTGCTAAACTCCTCTTCAGCATAATTCTTTATATTATCGATTTGGACAATCTCTTCCTTTCCAAAAACATAAATTGTCCAACATAGAACACCAGTAACTAAAGCAATAGCAGCTTTATCCACTTTTAGTTGATGCTCTATTGTTATACAGGCATATCCAAGGATAAAAACTACTAACATTAATTCGTACATATCTAAATAATTTTATTTTCAACAATAAGTCCTGAGGAGCTTGAGAAGTTAGACCCTGTAACGGACTTGATTACATTCTTGTTTTTTAAAAATCTCTGAAGTCCCAAGAATGCAAATACTATTGCTTCTTTAAAAATAACAATTTTTTTACTTGGAACGATAAATTTATGATCAAGTTTATTATAATGATTAATTTTTTTTAAAATATGGTTATTAAATGCTCCTCCGCCAGTTAGTAATATTCTTGATTTTTTCTTTTTAATTGCATTATTGACTTGGTATCCTATATGATTTACATATGTATTAAGGATATCCTTGGGGTCTTTGTTTAAAAAAAATGGATAATAATTTTTTTCAATAAAATTAATATCGAGGCTTTTTGGTAAATCATCTTTATAGTAACGAATTGAGTTAAGTTTTTTAAATAAATTAGCATCAAAATTTCCAGAAAGAGATAGTCTTCCATCAATATCATATTCTTCATTTAATTCTCTTGAAAATTTATTTAGTATAATATTTGCTGGACATATATCATATCCAATTAATTCTTTATCATATAACTTGCTAATATTTAAAATACCTCCGATATTAATACAATAATCAAATTCATTGAATAGCTCTTTATCTCCATATGGAACAAGAGGTGCCCCTTCTCCTCCCATTATGACATCTAATTCTCTAAAATTAAATACAACTGGAATTCTTAATGAATTATACATGATCAAGGGGTTTCCTATTTGATAACTTAGTTTTTTTTTTGGTTCATGAAATACTGTGTGTCCATGGCTAGAAATTAAATCGAATTGGCTTTTTGAGATTTTGATAAATTTACTTATTTCATCTCTGAAAAACTCACCTAGATCTAAATCTAAAATTTTTAGTGATAAGCCATCAAGATGGCTACAATTTAAAAGTCTATCTTTTATTTGTTTTGGATATGGAATCTCAATACAATTAATTAACTCGAATATCCAGTAATTATTTTTTTTATAAAATAAACAATGTGCTATATCCAGCCCATCACATGAGGTTCCTGACATGATGCCTATGACATTATATTTATTGTTTTTCATGCTTAGAATTAAATTTTTTTTTTATGATCTAAAGAATGCATCTTTGCATTTAATTATTAAATTGATAATGCACAGAATTCCCATTAAATCATTTCTAATATACTTTTTTTTTCTAATTAAAGTATCCTATTCTCAGGTAACGACCCCTTTTAGTTCCCTTATACCAATTGGTGAATTATCTGATAATTCATTTTCAAATAATCTGGGAATGGGTGGAGTAGGAATAAGTAATGGTTCATACTGGCACTTAAATAATCAAAATCCAGCTGCTCTTGTTTATAATAGGTTTACTACTTTCGAAATGGGTATTGCATCTGATGTTAGGCAATTAGTTAATAATGAGACTAAAGATATATCAGGCAATGGAAATATAAATTATATGGGATTTGGAGTCCCAATTATAAAAGGAGGAAAATGGGTTACTTCATTTGGATTTAATCCGTACAGTAACACAAATTATAAACTTTTTTCTGAAGAACTAATATTGGGAGTTGATGGAAGTTTAACATCGTCAATTGTTAATTATAATTATGAAGGTAATGGAGGATTATCTCAAGTTTATTTTTCGAATGGATTTAAATTAGGTGATGAATTTTCTATTGGTTTTAAAGGATCCTACATTTTTGGTAATCTTTCTAGTAACATCTCATCAAAAATTTCGAATGAACCACAATTTTATTCAAATCTTTATGAAAAATCCTCGTTTAAAGATTTTGCATTTCAGATGGGTATGTTTTATCGAAAAGAAATTAACACTGATAAATATTTAAAAATAGGTCTTACATATGACTTTAATAATTCTTTAGAAGCAAAAAGATTCTCTCAGCTTGAAAGAAGAATTCCAAATTCATTAACCGTACTGGTAATTGATACTATTTTTAATAATGATATATCACAATTTATTTTGCCTATTAAATTTGGACTCGGTATCTCTTATGAGATTATTGATAAACTATCTTTAGGTCTTGAGATAAGAAGTCAACAATGGAATGAAGAAAGTGGTTATGCTAATACTGATTATAAAAAATCATTACAAGTATCTGCAGGAATTGAAATCATTCCTGATGCAGAAAATGTAAATAGTTTTTTTAGGAGAGTTACTTACAGGGGAGGTTTATTATTTAAAAAGTCTCCATTAATAATTAACGACAACCAGCTGAACACTTCTGCTATTACTTTTGGAATGTCACTTCCAATAGGAACCATATCAAGAGTTAATTTTGGAATTGAAGCTGGAAAAAGGGGAAATCTTAATAAAATATCTATTAAAGAGAACTACTTAAAATTCATTATTGGTAGCTCAATAAACAACATTTGGTTTATTAAAAGAAAATTTGATTAATTTTATTGTTATGAAAAAGTTTTTTTTAACACTTCTAGTGTTATTTGTATCGTTTAATATTCTTGCCCAACCTGGGTGGAATTGGCCTGAAAATAAATCAGAGGCTGAAGAAAAAAATGTTTTATATACAGATTACTTAAAACAACAAAATTGTGATGAAGCAAAAATCCATCTTGATTGGTTAATCGAAAACGTTCCAGGTTTACATGTATCAATATATCAAAATGGCATAAAAATATATAGATGTCTTATTGACAAGGAAGAAGATCCAATAATAAAAAATGAACTTATTAATAAAGCATTGATTTTATTTGATGGTAGAATTGAAAATTTTGGCAGAGAGGCTTATGTGAAAAATAGAAAAGTAACTTTTGCTTATACTTTTTACAGATCAGATAAGACTCAATATGAGTCTCTATTTAATATGTTTAAAGATGCTTTTTTATTAAATGGTAATAAAATTGGTAATAGTAACCTTGTAGCTTATATGGATATTGTGCGAAAGCATAAATTAACATCAAAATCTATATCAGATGATGAGGTTTTAGAAATTTATGATATGATTTCTGAAACTATATCATTTAAGCTATCAAATGATGCTAAAAATGAAGTTAGATATAAAAAATATCAAGATAATTTAGATAAATTACTCACGGCTACAATAACTGTAGATTGTAATTTTGTTGAGAATACTTTAGGTCCAAAACTTATTGAGTTAACTTCTCAGCCAAATGATGAAATTGCTCAAACAGATTATGAGACATTAACACCAGTTGATATATCTTATTCTGAGGAAATTGTTAATCTTGCTAAGAAAATATTCCAGCTTAGCATTACTGGCAAATGTACATCATCAGAAATAGCTTTAGAAGCTGCTAAAATTATGTTTACTAATGAGAAGGATTTTGCAGTTGCAAAATTTATTTCTAGTAGAGAACTCTCTACTAAGAATTATGAATCTGCATTAGAGTATTGTGATGCTGCAATTGAAAGTGCTGGCGATAATAACGATCAAAAATCTGAAATGTTTTTGAGAAAAGCTCAAATTTATCAGGTTATTGGAAATAAAGTAAAGTCTAGAGATAATGCAAGAAAATCAATATCTTTTAACTCTTCTAATTCAGATGCATATAAGATCATAGGTAACTTATATATGGCATCTTATGAAGATTGTAGAGAGGGAAAGAGTAGAGTTCAAGATAGATTAGTATTTATAGCTGCTTATAATATTTTCAAGAGTGGCGGACTATCTAATCAAGCAAATCAAGCTCGAGAACAATTTCCTTCTATGGAAGAAATTTTCAATGAAAATCTTGAGGTTGGAGAATCTATGAATACAGGATGCTGGATTAATGAAACAGTGACTCTGAATAAAAGATAATGAAAAATTTTAGTTTAGATCAGTTTATTTCAAGTGTGCCAGTATTACGCTTATTTGGAAAAAATCTAGCACTAAATGCTGGTATTGCATTTGTTATTCAAGATTTTTTGATACCATTATATTCCAATTATATTTTTCAGATAGTTGTTGGGTTATTTGTATTTGGTTTAATTGCCATGTCTTATTGGTTTCTAATTTTTAAAAAGAAAAATAAAAATTTTGCCCATTTTTCATTTCAGCTCTCTATTGTATCTATTATTCTGTCAATTATGGTTGGTGCTTTAAGCTCTGTTTCTAAAGCTCTATCCTCTGATGATAGAGGAATATTAGCAACTAATGTTGATTTTGTAGCAGATCTTCAAGACAATACAAACGTATATAATGAGGATCTGCAGTCTCTTGGAAGAGATATTTCTAAAGTTTCTAGTCAATTTTCTGAGTTACAAGACGACCTTTCAGTATTATCAGAACAAATTTCATCACAGTTATCAGAGGATGGAAAATCCTTAAATGAGGATGAGTTTTTAGATAAAATTTCATCTTTAATAGATGAGAAATCGTTAAGTTCAGATAATACCATACCGAACCCATCAGATTCTGAAGAAGTTCTTGAGTTGAAAAAAAATCTTGATATTGCTACTGAATTATTAAGGCAAGTTACTTTAGCAAACGTTAATTTGCAGAAAAGAGATGAACAGATAAAAGAGACATTAGATTCAGATAGTCTAGTTTATTATATTGATGATTTAAAAAATGATGTAAATGACCTTAGAAACTTTTCTCTTCAACTTTTAGCGAATACAGCTTTGGCTGATTCTAGATCTGAGTTGAATACTTTTAAAAATGAAACTAAAAAAGAGCTGGAAGATTTTAAGTTATTTACCTCTAAAGAAATTCAAGAAATCAAAGATTTATCTAATCAAATACTCAATAACTCTAAAAAAAATACTGGGAAATCAGGGAATGATTTGTCTAAAGAACTTAAAGATTTATCCAAAGTAATGGAAAAAAATAATTCTAGTGTCTCTACCATAGATGAAAATTATTTGGAAGAAATAGTAGAGACTTATCAAGATCTAGCTAAAAAAATTGAAAATAATTCAGTACAAACTGATTTAAAAGAAATAAAAGAAGAGCTTGCAAATATTTCATCAAATTCCAATTCAGTAATTGATCCAGCAGTAATGGAAAAAATTAATTCTGCTCCTGAGGGTGGTGTCATTGATAATTCAGCTGGATTATCTGAACTTAAATATTATATAGTTGAACTGATGAAAGATCAAAATGAAATTAGACAAATAGTAAAGGATTTGAGGGAGTTACTTGAAAAAAATGAAGAAAATTAATGCCTTATTTTTCTCTATTATTGTTATTCTGTTTTTTTTCATGTTCAACAAATAATCCCCTTCGAAATGTTGAAGAATACAAGGGACCTATAATTGAAATAAAAGATTTAAACACCCTATATTCAGACTCTGCTCAAGCTAAGTTTAAGCTGAAGTCAGAAATATATCAAGTTTTTGAATCTGGTGAAGAGAAATACCCTAAAGGCTTGTATATGGATATTTTTTCAACAGATAATGATTCAGTTTCAGCCTCATTTAAAGCTAACTATGTTATCAAATATGAAAAAGAGAATTATTTTTTAGCAACTGGTAATGTGGTCTTATTCAATTATAATACTGGTGATGAATTAAGAACGGAAGAATTATTTTGGTATCCAAATGATGAAAAGTTTACATCTGATAAATTTGTTACAATTAAGACAGGTAACGAATTGCATACTGGGGAAGGAATGGTTTCTAACCAAGATTTTTCTAATTATGAAATTTTAAAGCCTTCTGGTATTATTGAAGTTGATGAAAACTAAATTTCTACTTCTTATTTCTGGAATAGTTTTATTTTTATATGCTATTTACTTAAGTATATCTACGAGCTTTATAGACTCATATGCTCTTTTTATGGTTTCATTTATTATTTTATTTATCTATAAATTACTGAAATAAATTTATATGTAAATGATTCAGATTTATTAATAAAAAATTTAATTTTGGCATCCAATTAATATAATATGGCAATAATTAGTACACTAAGAGATAAAATGGGAAAATTCCTAGTGGTAGTTGTAGGTTTCTCAATTGCTGCATTTGTATTAGGTGATATACTAGGACCTAATTCTACAATAGGAAGTCAAAATGAAAATATAATAGGTGAAATAAATGGAGAAGAAATTGATCTAATTAGGTTCAATACAATTTTTGAACAGTTATCTTATAATTTTTCTTTGAATAATGGTAGATCACCAAGTCCTCAAGAAATGGTAGGAATTAGAGATCAGGCTTGGGAGAAATTAATAAATGATATTAGTTATAATGATCAGTATAATAAACTTGGACTAACAGTTACTAATAATGAATCTGTTGATATGGTCCAGGGGGATAATATACATCCAATGATTTTACAAGCATTTACAGATCCAAATACCGGATCATTTAGTGTTGATAATGTAATAGGATATCTTCAAAATTTATCTAGTCAACCAGTAAATCAACAGCAGGCTTGGTTTTCATTTGAAGCCAACTTGAAACCCATGAGGTTAAGGACTAAGTATGATAATTTGTTAAGTCAAACAACATTTATTAATTCCTTACAATCTCAAGTAGAATACTTCAATTCTTCAAATATTGTAGATATATCTTATTATTATTTACCGTTTTACAAGGTTCCTGACTCTTTATTTGAGGTATCAACTTCTGAAATGAATAACTTTCTTAGAAAAAATAAAGATGATTATAAACAAAATGAATCAAGATCTATTGATTTTGTTTATTTTCCTTTATCTCCTTCATCCGAGGATTCAACACTTGTAATTTCTGACTTAAATAATATTAAACTTAGTTTAAGTAATGAAGAAATTAATGATTCAACCTTCGCTTTATTAAATTCTGAAGGATTTAGTCCATATACAAAATTCAATGTAGATCAACTCCCTGAAGCTTTAGTAGGAAGGGATAAAGGATATATTTCTGATATAATTTTCTCTGATGAAGGTGTTCTAGTTTATAAATTATCTGATATAGTTCAGGATAACAAATTCAAGGCAAGGGCAAAGCATATTTTATTAAAATTTAATGATCAAAACAAACAAGAGATAAGATCTGAAGCTTTAAGAATTTTATCTCTTTTAAGAAATGGTAGTGATTTTGATGAAACAGCTAGAACATACAGTGAAGATGGTTCTGCATCTTTAGGGGGGGATTTAGGCTGGTTTATTGAAGATAGTATGGTTAAGCCTTTTCAAGATGCTGTTTTCTCTAGAAATAGATCTGGTTTAATTCCTAGAATTATTGAATCAGAATTTGGATTTCATATTATTTATGTTACTCAACCAAAAACCAAAACATCATATGCTGTTACAACTATCTTAAAAGAAATTATCCCTAGTGATAATACTAGAAATAATATTTATAGAGATGCTGAAATGTTTAAAATTGAAGCACAAAATTCAAGTGAATCATTTGAGGATATAGCTAATAAATATAATTATTCCTTTCAGACAGTCAATAATATTGATAAGAATGCTACAGCAATATCTAATTTAACAGATGCACGAAGCATTGTTCTTTGGGCATATGATGATGATAGATATAATAATGATGTTTCTGATGTTATTGAGTTAAATGATAGTTATGTAGTTTCATATTTAAGTGATATAATTAAAGAAGGAACAAAAAAATTAAATGATGTTGAGATTTCTGTTCGAAAGAAAATTCTAGATGAAAAAAAGTTTAATTATTTCTCTAAAATGTTTGATAATTATTCATCTCTTGATGATATTAAAAACTTATACGATGGAGGTGATATTAATAGTATGGATGACTTAGATTTTAATTCTAATTCTATTCAAAATGTTGGATTCACTCCTGAAGCAATTGGTGTTACCTTCTCAATGAATGAAGGTGAATTAACCAAACCAATTAAAATTGACGATGGATTAATAGTTATTCAACTCAATGGATTAGTTCAGGCAGATTCACTTCAGTCCTATTCAGATTATGGAAAATCTTTACTTCAAGCAAATATTTTCGCAAATTCTTTAAAGATTGATAATGCAATAAAGGAATTCTCAAAAATTGAAGATTTAAGGTATAAATTTTTCTAGACCATGAAAAATTTAGAAAGTTTTAAAAAAACTCTTGAGCAAGAGTATGACTTTCCAGTATCATTTTCTTTTAAATTTATAATTCTTACTCAAGAGAAAGATAAAATTCTAAGCCTTATTCCAACCGCAAAAATTAAAGAAAAGCTATCTAAAAATGGTAAATATACATCTGTTACTTTAACTGAAGTTATGAAAAATTCTTCGGAAATACTTTATATTTATGATAGAGCCTCAAAGATTAAAGGTGTTATTTCATTATAATTATGTGGAAAGAGTATAATAATAAATTAAAGAAAGAGTTTCAATTTAAAGATTTTATTGAAGCTGCTTCATTTATTACTAAAGTTTCAATTATATCTGAAAAATATAATCATCATCCTGAAATATATAATGTTTATAATAAAGTTGAAATTTCATTATGTACTCATGACCAAGGTTCAGTTATAACTAAAAAAGATCACGATTTAGCAAGAAAAATTGATGATCTTTTATGAATGATAAAATTTTAAATATTGTCCCCACTCCAATCGGAAATCTTGACGACATAACTTTTAGATCACTTGAAACTTTAAAAAAATCAGATTATATACTATGTGAAGATACGCGAGTGTCTAAGAAACTATTAAGTAAGTATAATATAGAAGTTCAGCTAGTTTCATTCCACTCGTATAATGAACATAAGACTGTACAGCAACATATTGATCAAATTCTTGATGGAAAGATCGTTTCATTAATATCTGACGCCGGAACACCATCAATTTCTGATCCTGGTTTTTTAATTGTAAGAGAATCTATCAAAAATAATATTGAAATTAATTGTTTGCCGGGAGCAACTGCTCTAATTCCTGCTATTGTTAATTCTGGTCTATCTTCAGATAGGTTTGTTTTTGAGGGTTTTCTTCCGGCAAAAAAAGGTCGAAATAAAAGGATTATAAATTTAGTGGAAGAAAAAAGATCAATAGTAATCTATGAATCCCCTAAAAAAATTTTAAGATTATTGAATGATTTAATGGTTTTCTTGGGTGAGGATAGAAAGGCTTCAATCTCTAGAGAATTATCTAAAATTTATCAAGAAAATATTAGGGGTACTCTAAAAGAATTATATGATAAATTTAAAAATAAAAATGTTAAAGGGGAGTTTGTAATAGTTATAGATGGTAAAAAAAAATAAAAGAATACTTCTAATTATTTTATTATTTGTTTTTTCTTTTTCTATTAAAGCAAATGATGAGATAAAGTTCTCAATTATAACAATTGGGCCATATGAATCTGAATTATATAGTGCATTTGGTCACAGTGGGATACGGTACGTAGATAAAAGAAATAAAATTGATCATTTTTATAATTATGGAATCTTTGATTTTAATCAACCAAATTTTTATATAAATTTTTTAAATGGTAATCTCCTTTATATGGTTGCTAAATATGACTACAGAACTGCTGAAAAATACTATATTAATCAGGATAGATATATTAAAGAGCAGGTTTTATCTCTTGAAGAATCTGAGAAAATTTTATTATATAATATTTTAGAGCAGAATATAAGGCCTGAAAACAGAACATATCTATATAATTATGTTTATGATAATTGTGCTACAAAAATTAGAGATGTGCTTAATAATGTTTATGGCCAAAGTTTAACTTTTACGTCTAAACCTGAAAATAAATCTTTTCGTCAGCTTATGGATTTATTCTTGAAAAATAACAAATGGGGTAATTTAGGTATTGATATTTGTCTTGGTCCAGAGATTGATTATTATGTATCTTTCAATGAAGAAATGTTCCTTCCAGAATATTTATTTAAAGGTGTAGAAGATGCTTTATTAGACGGAAATAAAAAAATTGTATCACAGACAAATATTATTAATTTACAGAAGGAGGAATTTGTTGGTAATTTATTGAGTCCTTTTTATATAATCTTGATATTTTTTATTGCATCAATTTATTTCTCTTTTAGACAAGTTAAGTATGGAATAAAATATTTTCTTTTTGACTTTTCATATTTATTAATTTCGGGAATAATTGGATGTCTTTTAGTCTATTTGTGGTTTTTTACTGACCATCTATCATCATATAATTTCAATATAATTTGGGCTATGCCTTTTAACATAATCATAGCAGTAGTTTTGTTGAAAAATAAAAAAGTAAACTTTATTAAATGGTATTTCTTTTTTTATGGGATTTTATTATCAGCGTTATTAATTCTATGGAAATGGATCCCTCAAAATTTAAGTGAGGTTCTTATTTTATTTATTTTAGGAATAATTACTAGACTTTTTGTCAATTATATTAGTATTTCTAAATTGAGATCATAATATGTGTCTTAGAATTAGATCCATCTCATAACCCTTGTTAATTAAATGTCCAATTAGTTTATTTCTGTCAGGCTCCTTTAATTTTTTATTGTATAACTCTATATTTTTTTTTAAAATATTAAGATAAGATTCTTCATCTATACTTTCAATCCCTATATTAATTTCATCATCGGTCAAGCCTTTATTTTTCAAATGAAATTTAATTTTATTTTTTCCCCATCTATTGTTATTATTTTTTCCTCTTGAAAATGATTTAGAAAATCTTATGTTATTTAGAAAGTCTAATTCAATAAGTCTATCAATACAAATTTTAATAATTTTTTGATTAAAACTTTTCGCTTTTAATTTGTCTTCGACTTCTTTTTTTGATCGTTCTCTATATCCACAAAATTTCATTGCAATTTGCATTGCTTCATTTTGTGATATATCATTTGACATAGCCCTTTCTATTTAAAATGCTTTTTAGAAATCTAATTTCATTCTCATTGTTAAATACTCTGAAAGGAAATATGATGAACTGAACAATATTAAGTTTAAATAAAAATCCGTCACTTTGAATTTTAACTTTTTTAATGGACTCCCATTTTATTGGCATTCCTTGTTTATTGTTTATTTTCATCATTAACTGGTTACTTGATATTTCATATGATAATCTTTCGAACATGTAACTACTTTGTTCTACTTGGGTAACTCCAAAAAATTGAATGAGCCAAAAAATAAGATATAAAAATAAAGCTATAGACCCCCCTATAATCCACCATAGTGAAGGTATAAAATAGTGCATCCCGCAAACTCCTAAATATATAATGAATACCCACCATTGCTCGATTAAAAGATTAAAAAACCCCTTTTTAATATATTGGCTTTTATTCATTTGAAATTTTTTGGTTCTAATAATCATTCTCTAATATCAATTTTAAATTTTTGAATAATATACTTTTTTTCATCTTTAAATAGCGTTAAAAAGACTTTGTAAATATCGTCATTAGACGAGTACTCAGCAAGCATATAAAATATATTATTTTGTGAGTCTCCTTTATGGATAATTTTGAACTCTCTTAAATTATTTTCTGTAAAAAAATTATCTAGAGTCTTTGTTAGTTGAAATTTATTCCCTTTTGATACTTTTTCATTAATTATTATTTCACTATTAGAATCAAAGTAATTTGATATGACTTTACTACTTCTTATTTCAAGGGAAGTTATTAAATCCTCTAATGAATTAGGGTTATTAAAAAATAGAATGAAACAAAATACAACTTTCTTCATAATTACTAAATCTTTTGAAAAATAATGTAAATACCTAAAATTCAATAATTATTTTTACAATTATGAGTGAGAAAGTGATTCTTATGATTATGGATGGATGGGGAATTGGAGATGCGTCTGATAAGTCTGCAGTATATCAAGCTAAAACTCCATTTTATGATAATGCACTACATCAATACCCAAATTCTAAATTATCAGCTTCTGGTGAGGACGTTGGACTACCATATGGCCAAATGGGTAATTCAGAGGTTGGGCATGTGAATATTGGAGCAGGGAGAGTAGTCGATCAAGATTTAATTAGACTTAATAAATCATTATCAAATGATGGAATTAAAAATAAAAAAGATTTTATTGCAGCGGTAGAATATGCAACTAAAAATTTCTCAACATTTCATTTGACTGGTCTTTTTTCTGATGGTGGAGTTCACTCACATTCTGATCACTTATACCTTATATTAGAATATCTTAAAAAAACTTCATTATCAAAAATTAGCTTACATCTTTTCACAGATGGGAGAGATTGTAGTCCAAAAGATAGCTATAACCAAATTGCTAAATTAATTTCTTACATAGATGGATCAAATATCTCAATTGCATCAGTTTCTGGAAGATATTATTCTATGGATAGAGATAATAGATGGGAAAGAATAAAATTATCTTATGATGCTATGGTTAATGGTGTTGGAATTAATTCAAGAGATATTTTATCATCAATAAAACAGTCTTATAATGAAGGGATAACTGACGAGTTTATAAAACCAATTGTATGTATTAAAGATGATGATCAACCTATTTCAAAAATTAAAAATGGTGATGTTGTTTTTTGTTTTAACTATAGATCTGATAGAATGCGTCAGATATCAAAAGTTCTAACTCAGGAGGACAACGATACTTTTGACATGAAAAAGCTAAATTTAAAATACTTAACCTTAACAGAGTATGACGAAAGCTTCAGTAACGTTTCAGTATTGTATTCAAAAGAAAATATTAAAAACACTCTTGGAGAAGTTCTATCAAATAACTCAAAAATACAATTGAGGATAGCTGAAACAGAGAAGTACCCTCATGTTACATTTTTCTTTTCTGGTGGGAGAGAGAAAGAGTTTAATTTAGAGAAAAGGATATTATGTCCATCTCCTAAGGTAGCTACTTATGATTTGAAACCAGAAATGAGTGCTCATGATGTAACTAAAAAATTTATCTCTGAGGTAAATGAAAGATCATTTGATTTTGCTTGTTTAAACTTTGCAAATCCAGATATGGTTGGTCACACAGGTGACTTTGATGCTGCTGTTAAAGCTTGTGAAATTGTTGATATGGAAGTTTCTAAAATTGTTGAAGCGGCACGTAATAATGGTTATACCATATTACTAACAGCCGATCACGGAAATGCTGAACTTATGAGAAATGAAGATGGTTCCCCTCACACTTATCATACAACAAACCTTGTTCCTTTTATTGTCTTTTCTGAAAATAATTACTCACCTAAAGACGGTAAGCTGGGTGATATTGCCCCAACGGTTCTTAAAATTATGGGTATCGATATACCAAATGACATGTCAGGAAATATCCTAATATAAAATCTTTATAAAATATATATTTTATATTCGCGTTATTAATAAAAAACCAATCTTATTAGAAATTTTGTCTTAATTTTTTTATTCTTTTCTTGTGAAACCCTAGACCCTAATCCTAAAGAAATGGACTTAAGTTTGGCTAGAGAAAAATGGGGCAATAAAAATTTCAATAACTATGAATATACTTTAAATGTATCATGCTATTGTATTTATGACGGTCCAAATAATATTGAAATTAAAAACAATGATTTATTTAAGGTTAATGGTAAATCTGTAACATTAGAACAGCTACAGAATGAGTATTGGGATGTTAAAACAATAGAGGAGTTATTTAATATAATAGATTCTAAATTAGAAGATGATCCTTTTAGCTATTCATTTCAATTTGATGAAAATTATGGTTATCCTATCTATATATATTTTGATATGGATGAAATGATTGCAGACGAGGAAATTGGATATACTATATCTAAATTTAAAATAAATTAATTATGAAAAATATTTTAATTCTATTACTGGGATTACTATTTATTAGTTGTGATGACGAAGATTCTTCTTCCCCTTGTAAAACTGGTAAAATTGATGACATGGCTTGTATTGAAATCTACCAGCCAGTTTGTGGATGTAATAACGAAACATATTCTAACTCATGTTATGCTGAGGTAGATGGTGTTACTTCCTGGTCAGAAGGTGAGTGCTCAGGTTAATTTATTGTTGACTTTCGACTCTTTTTTTTACTTCTTCAAATTTTAATTTATATTGATCTCATATTTTAATTTATAAACTATTAAGAAATGAGAAAAATTTATCTAATAATAGCATCGATTTTTATTTTGACTGCATGCTCTGCACCTACTCAAAATACCGATATGGGAATGAGTATGGATGGTGAGCCTGATGGTCCACATACAAGTGTTGAGTGGCAAGTGTGGGCTTACTCAACTGCAGCCCCAGAATTTATTGCTGAAGGTGCAGCTGTTTATGATGCTCCCGGAGGTAATTTATTGAGAGAAGGTACAAACGGATGGACTTGTGTCCCAGCTAACCCAAGAGGTATGTCTGATCCAGAAAATGGTTGGGTAGATCCACATGAGGCAATGCCAGCTTGTGGTGACGCAGAGTTCTTTAAGTGGGTGATAGCATATTTTAATGGAACTATTCCAGGAGATGTTATGGAGAAAGATGGATACGCATGGATGTTACATGGTGACATGGGTGAGGATAATACAAAGCCTATGGTTCTAAATAAGGAAGACGCAGCTGAAGGACATTGGATTGAGTCTGGCCCCCACCTTATGAGAATGCCTAAGGACCCTGCTTCATTAGATGGCATGACTACTGATTTTAATTCTGGAGAGCCTTATGTAATGTTTGCTGGGACGCCTTATGCTCATGTAATGTACCCTGTTGGTGATTATTATAAATATCAAGATCAAGAATAAAAACTTTTGATGTTAAATTTAAAAAGGGTATAATATTCATGCCCTTTTTTGTTGATTTCTATATTAAATTTTAAATTTGAATAGTCGAGGAAATCCATTTCCCTCATCTTCTGAGGTAATCCAAAAAGACGACTCATCAATAATTTTGACTGCCTCTATCTGAGCTTTTCCTATTGGGATTTTAAACTTTTCAATAACAGTTTGATCCATATTTGAAAGATCAAAATTACTTATCTTATAGAAGTACTGGTTCCAATTAAAATCATACCCTACTAGCGCAACTAATTTTAATTTTTCATTATAGTCAGCGCCAGTAATTAAAGAATTTACAGAATAAGAATAAATGGATTCAATTTCATAGGATCCAGGTATTTTAGGTAAGGAATACAACTCGGTCATAAGATTTTCTCTGTCTTTAGAAAATAAGATCAGTTCGTCGCCTACAGAAATTATTCCCTCTGAGTCGTATGGGTGCCTATTTCTGTTTTCAAAATTAACTTGATTCTTATACTTAAATTGTATCTGACCCGTGCACTCAAAATCACTTTCTTTATCAAGTATTAAAACAGCAAGATTTTGTCTATTCCCATAATTATTTCCTGAATTAGCTATATAAATGTGTTTACTATCTGCAGTTATATCTTCCCAGTCATTATTTTCACCACAATTTTCAATAAAGTGTTCATCAACTATATTACCTTCCTTATTAAACTCATATAATATGGTTTCGCCACCTGAGTCATTATGTGTCAAGAAATTATTATTGTAATATTCTAGGCCAGAGGTCTCATTTATCTTTAATGGAAGAAATTGTCTTTCAATAGTTGTGCCTTCTTCTGAACATGAGAAAAGAAGCAAACCAAAAAGTAAGATTCTTATTGTTTTATTCATAATTCTTTATTGTTATGAAGTGATTTTAATTTAATTTAAGTAAAATTTTTAAGTAAACACATTTTAATTCTTATGAAAGACCTAATTCTAGAAAATCAAAATAAGTGGGCAAATGGAATAGTTGAAATTGGAAAAACTAAAAATAACTTTGAAGAATCGTCATCAGTTACATCAAAATTTATAAATGAACTTTATGATTTTAAAAATGGTAATGTTCAGTTCAAGCCTACAAAAGCTTCTGAAAATCAGTTTAGAAATGATTTTGATTCTGCTCTATCATATTTCATAGGTAATAATCCTAGTTTTTCTGAGGATTCAGGTTTTGCTTTAAACCCTTGGATTAATGTAGAATTTAAAAATGAAAGCATTAATATTTATGGAGATATAGGTATGGCTATGGGTAATTATTTTTTTACTGATCAGAATGGTGATAAAACTAAAGTAGAGTATTCGTTTGTTTATAAAAGAATAGGAGAGACTGTTAAGATAGTATTGCATCATTCTTCTCTACCCTATACTTCAAACTAGACAACGCTCATGGGGCTTATAAATAAAATATTAATTGGTTTGTCTGTAATAATACCAATAATATTTTATAGCTGTACTGATCATTCTAATAAAGTTAATACACCCAATGTTATATTTATCTTGGTTGATGATTTGGGGTGGAATGATTTAGGCTATACAGGAAGTAAATTTTATGAAAGCCCAAATATTGATACTTTATCTAATTATAGTTTCCAATTTACAAATGCTTATTCTGCTAGTTCAGTATGTTCTCCAACCAGAGCGTCTATTATGACAGGGAAACACCCATCAAGAGTCAACATCACTGATTGGATTCCAGGAAATGATCCAAAAGATAAACCATTACTCGGCCCACAAGATTTAGATGCTCTTCCCCTTGAAGAAATTACAATTGCTGAGAAATTAAAAAGTTCTGGATACAATACTTTTTATGTCGGTAAATGGCATTTAGGTTCTGAGGGATCATATCCTGAAGATCATGGATTTGATATTAATATTGGTGGATTTGAAAAGGGTAGTCCGATGGGAGGATATTATTCTCCTTATAAAAACCCTAAACTTATTGATGGACCTGAGGGGGAGTATTTAACAGATAGGTTGACAGAGGAAGCTTTGGATTTAATTAATAATAGAGATTCAAGTAAGCCATTTGCCCTTTTTCTTTCATATTATAATGTACACACACCAATTCAAGCAAACTTGGAGTATGTCGGTTATTTTAAAGAAAAATTATCAAGAATGAACGATAATGTTGCAAGAACAAGAGATGAAGGTGACGCGCTAACAAGATTAAATCAAACTGATGCTGAGTATGCATCTATGGTTTATGCAGTTGATGAAAATATAGGGAAGTTAATTAATGATCTTAAAGATAATGGGTTATATGAAAATTCATTAATTATTTTAACTTCAGATAACGGAGGTTTATCTACTCTGAGAAGAGTTGCTCCAACATCTGTCTATCCTCTTAGAGCAGGTAAAGGATGGTTATATGAGGGTGGAATTAAAATTCCACAACTAATTAAGTTACCCGGAAATTTTGAGAAGGAAATAGTGGATGATATAACAGTTTCTTATGATCTTTTTCCAACTATTCTAGATATTGCGGGGATAAAAAATGAAAACAAAATTGATGGAATAAGCTTGATACCTAGATTATTAGAAAAATCTAAAATTGATAGAGAAAATATTTATTGGCATTACCCTCATTACCATGGTAGTTTGTGGAAGCCCGGTTCAGCTATACGATCAGGTGACTGGAAACTAATTTTCGATTACGAGTCCAATGAAGCTAAATTATTTAATCTAAAAGAAGATCCTAGCGAATTAAATGATATCTCAAATTTATTTGCAGAGGAAAAGGAGAGATTAATTATAGAATTAGAAAAAATGAAGAAAGAAACAAATGCAAATTCTATTTCAATTAATAATTGAGAATAATTTGTGGGTGATACTGGATTCGAACCAGTGACCCCTGCCCTGTCAAGGCAGTGCTCTGAACCAACTGAGCTAATCACCCATATGTTAAAAATACTTAAAAAAGCTCACGAAGATAACACTAAAATATACTTTAAGTAAATTTACAATATGAACAAAAAAAATTTTTTGTTAATTATTATATTATTAGCTATATCATTAGTTTCAATTCTTTTCCTTCAGTTTAATTGGATATCTGACTTAAATAAATTGAACGAAGATAGATTTAAGCAAGATGTTCAACATGTTTTATATATGGTAAATGAAAGACTCGAGGAACAAGAGATTTTAGCATTAACAAGAGACAATTTACAAGCAACTTTTAGAATAAGAAGGGGTGTTGAAAGTGGTAATTTCGAATTGATTGAATCAACATTTAATAAAAAAACACTGGACTCATCTGATGTTTCTTCATCTAAAAATTCATTTCAATATGATATAGAAGCTAATAATTCTCAGGTAAAAAAATTATCTCCTAGTATAAATGCCTCAATACAAATTGAGGACCTTCAAGATTTAAGTTTAGATACTTCTATGCAAAATCAGATTAATAAAATATTAGATAGGTCTGAAATGATTCAGATAATATTAAATAAACTTCTTACTAATGATAGAACAATTAAATCTGAATTTGATATTAACTATTTAGATAAGTTAATTGGTATTAACCTTTCACAAATGAATTTGAATCTTAAATATGAATTTGTAATTTTTAATAATGATAATAATATAATAGAGCTAACTAGCTCTAATAATCCTGATATTTTAAAGTCTGAATTCAAAATAAATCTTTTTCAGAATGATTTAATGGATTCTAATCTTGACTTATATCTTTTCTTTCCTAATCAACAACAGTTTATTCAAGAAAATAATTTTTTTAATATGGTATTTTCTATCATTTTTTTAGTAATTGTTGGATTATGTTTTTATTATGTTATTCTGAAAGTCTTTGAACTAAAAAAACTTTCAGAAATTAAGAATGAATTTATTGATAATATGACTCATGAATTAAAAACTCCTATTTCAACAATTTCATTAGCATCTGAAGCTCTACTTGATAGTGATATTAAAAATGACAATGCAAAAGAGAATTATATAAAAATTATAAATGATGAAAATAAACGTTTAGGCCTTCAAGTTGAAAAAGTATTAAATATAGCAAAAACAGAAAAAGATAGTTATAAAATTAAATTTGAAAAGATTAATATTCACGATATAATTAAGGATTCTCTTGATATAATTCAGTTTAAAATTAAGAAAAGAGAAGGAGTACTTAATCTAAATCTAGATGCAGAAAATCCTTTTATTTATGGGAATTATGATCATCTTCTTAATGTAATTAATAATCTTTTAGATAATGCAAATAAATATTCGCCAGAGAAACCGATCATTAATATAGCTTCACGAAATATTGATAAAACTATAGAAATAATTATTTCTGACAGAGGAATTGGTATTAGAAAGAGTAATATTGAAAAAGTTTTTGATAAGTTTTACAGAGAGCCTCAGGGAAATATACATAATGTTAAAGGCTTTGGATTGGGTTTATCTTATGTTAAAAACATTTTAAATAAGCACAAGGCCTTAATAAAATTAAAAAGTAAGATTAATCAAGGTACAAAATTTACTTTAAACTTTAAATTGTATTATGGTAAGGACTAAGATATTAATTGTAGAGGATGATCCAAATCTTGGCAAAATTCTTAACGAGTATTTAGAAGCTAAAAATTATGATATAAGATTAGCTATTGATGGTGAGGATGGCCTTCAAAAATTTTTAGAAGATCCAAATTGGGATATTATTTTACTTGATGTTATGATGCCTAAAAAAGATGGCTTTTCTCTTGCTAAAGATATACGAAAAGTAAATCAAGATATTCCTATAATTTTTTTAACAGCTAAGTCTCAAAAAGATAATGTAATTAAAGCATTTAATTTAGGTGCTGATGATTATCTGACTAAACCATTCAGTATTGAAGAGTTAGTAGCTAGAATTAAAGCGGTGATGAAAAGGGTTCCTAAAAAAGAAGTTATAAAATTACCAGAGAAGTTTAAGATTTCTAATTATGAGTTTATACACAATCAAAATATTCTTATGTATAATCAGAAAGAAGAATATAAATTAACAACTAAAGAGAATGAACTTCTTAAGTTATTTTGTGAAAATTTAAATAATAAGGTTGACAGAAATTCTGCGCTAATTAAAATATGGGGTGATGACTCATATTATAATGCTAGAAGTATGGATGTTTATATTGCAAAGCTCAGAAAATACCTTAAATCAGATCCTAAAATAGAAATAAAAACAATCCATGGACATGGTTTTAAATTATTGATTTTAGACTAATTACTTGTTTTACAATTTTTTTTTCATTAATAATAGAGCATGAACCTTGTAGCTTCAATATATATTAAAGATAACCAAACGGTAAATGTTAGATCGGGAGACTTTAGAACCTTAAAAATACACCCTGAAAGTCCAATTGATATAATTAATAGATTTGAAGAAGTGGGTGTAAAAGAAATCTATGTTGTTGATTTAGGTTCAGCCAAAATGTATGAAAAAAATAATTTTAATTTATTAGAGATGATGAGTCAGTTCAGTAAAATTAAAATAAATTATTCGGGAGGAATGAGAAATAGTGAGCAAGTAAGTAATGCTTTTATACATGGAGCTAATAAGGTGACTCTTGGAAGTATGCCTGTTTATGATAAAGAAATTTTTTTAAATTGCTTAACTACATGGGGATATAAAAAGATTGTTTTAGCTGTTGACATCTTAAAAAAAAGCTTAAGAATAAATGGTTGGAAATATCAGACAAAAATTGATCCCATTGATCATATAAAATATTTTCACAATAAAGGATTGAAGAATATCAAGGTTACTGATATTTCTAAAGATGGAACAATGTTAGGGCCACCTTTCTCTCTTTATAAAAAGATTTTAAAAAAGTTTCCTCAAATAAATTTAACTACTGGAGGAGGGATTAGGAATCTTAAAGACTTAGAAAAATTAAAAGATATTGGTGTTCATAATGCAATCTTTGGAAGGGCTTTTTATGAAGGCAATATTACTTTGGACTCACTTAAAAATTTTATTGAGAAATAAAATTTTCATTTATGAACAATTATTTTCATTTGCTCTTTTATGTTTTTCTTTAATAGAGTATAAATTAATGTATTTTTGCATTCATGAATTTTGAAAAATTAAATACAAGAGTTGGTATAATAGGAGGTGGGCAACTTGGAAAAATGTTACTTACTGAGTGTAATAAAATGAATATCAAAACCTCAGTATTAGATTCCAGTGAAAATTCTCCTTGCAAAAACTTAACAGATAAATTTGTTTGTGGTGATTTTAATGATTTTACATCAGTTTATAATTTTGGGAAAGACTGTGATGTTATTACATTTGAAATCGAACATATTAATGTTGATGCTCTCGAAAGACTAGAGAATGAAGGGAAAAGAGTCTTCCATAAATCAAAAACTCTAAGAATAATTCAAGATAAAAATTTACAGAAATCTTTTTTTAGAGATAATAAAATTCCCACATCCGACTTTAAGTATTATAAATCAATTAATGAATTAAATGAATCAATTAATAATAATGAAATAGAATTTCCTTGTATTTGGAAAAAAACAAAATTTGGATATGATGGATTTGGTGTTAAAATCTTAAACAGTATTAATGACTTGAGTGGTTTGCCAGAGTCTGAGATGATTATTGAGGAAATGGTGTCATTTGAAAAAGAATTAAGTGTAATTGTTACTAGAAATGTTAGTGGTGAAGTTAGTTGCTTTAATACTGTTGAAATGGAATTTAATAAACTTTCAAATCAAGTTGAATTTGTTATAAGTCCAGCTAATATTCCTAATAGTGTAAATATTAGAGCTAAAGAATTAGCTATAAAATTATCTGAATCTTTAGATTGTGTAGGCGTCCTAGCTGTTGAAATGTTTTTAGTTAATGGTGAAATTTTAGTAAATGAAATTGCTCCTCGGCCACATAATAGCGGCCATTTTTCTATAGAAGCATGTAGTTGTTCTCAATATCAGCAACATATTAGAGCAATTTTAGATTTAGACCTAGGAGAATCAAATCATAAAGGATCAGCTGTTATGTTAAATTTAGTTGGAGATGAAAATTATAATGGAAGGGTTTTTTATGAAAACCTTGATTTAGTTTTTAAAACTAATTCAGCAAATCTTCATATTTATGGTAAAGAGGAGACAAGACCAAACAGAAAAATGGGGCACGTAACAATAATTTGTAATAAATTTGAGGATGCTTATGAAAAAGCCAAATTTTTAAAAGATAATATTAAAATAAAATCTAGGTAGACATGTCAAAGGTTGGAATTATTATGGGAAGCAAATCAGATTATCCAATTATGGAAGAGGCTGCTATAGTTCTTAAGGAATTAGGCGTAAGTTATGATATAAATATTGTCTCTGCTCACAGGACTCCTGAAAAAATGATGAGTTACAGTAATAATGCTCATAAGAATGGCATTGAAGTAATTATTGCTGGAGCGGGAGGTGCTGCTCACCTACCTGGAATGGTAGCTTCAAATACTCATTTACCAGTTATTGGTGTGCCAATAAAATCAAGAAATTCTATAGATGGTTGGGATTCTGTTCTGTCAATATTACAAATGCCAGCTGGAGTTCCAGTGGCAACGGTTGCTCTAGATGGCTCAAAAAATGCTGGTATTCTAGCTGCTCAAATTTTAGCTATTTCAAACCCAAATCTATCTGAAAATCTTAAAAGATATAAAAGTGATCTTGCAGATAAAGTTGTAAAAGATGACTCAACTTTATAAGAATTTAAATGACTAATTCTGATTCTCCAATTAATAATGAAAATTTTCTAGAGCTAATTATTAGAAAAGATTTAGATAATGGGCTTAATAAAAATGATCTAAAATTTAGGTTCCCCCCTGAACCAAATGGTTATCTTCATATTGGCCATGCTAAATCTATATGTTTAAATTTTGGTTTAGGAAAAATATTTTCAGCCCCAGTAAATTTAAGATTTGATGATACTAATCCTGAAAATGAAAGTATTGAATATATTAATTCCATAAAAAAAGATATTAAGTGGTTGGGTTTTGAATGGAATTCAGAATGCTATGCTTCAGATTATTTTGATCAATTATATAAATGGGCTATTAATTTAATAGAAAAGGATAAAGCTTATGTTGATTTTCAGGATCAAGAAATAATATCTGATCAAAGAGGGGTCCCCACTTCTCCAGGAGTAAATAGTCCTTACAGAGATAAATCAATAGAAGAGAACTTGAGTCAATTTCAAAAAATGAAATCTGGTGGTTATAAACCTGGAGACTGTGTTTTAAGGGCAAAGATTGATATGGCATCTCCTAATATGCACATGAGAGATCCTGTTTTATATAGAGTAATGAAAACCGCTCACCATAGAACTAATGAAAAATGGAAAATATATCCGACATATGATTGGGCACACGGACAGTCTGATTTTATTGAGCAAGTATCACATTCTTTTTGTACTCTTGAATTTGAAGTACATAGAGAATTATATGAGTGGTTTCTTCAAAATATAGATACAAAAAAAAGTTTAATCCCAAAACAAAGAGAGTTTGCTAGACTCAATTTATCATATACCATTATGAGTAAAAGAAAATTGTCGGAATTAGTTGATTCTGGTTTAGTAAAAGGATGGGATGATCCTAGGATGCCAACAATTTCAGGTTTAAGAAGGAGAGGCGTTCCTCCACAAGCAATTTTAAATTTTTGTGAAAAGGTTGGTGTATCTAAAAGGGAAAATATTATTGATTATGCTCTGTTAGATTTCTGTACAAGAGAGATTCTAAATAAAATTTCTTATCGTTTAATGGTTGTTTTTGACCCAATAGAAGTAGTTATAACAAATTATGATGAAAACCAATCTGAAACATTATTAGCTGAGAATAATCCAGAGGATAAAACATATGGTAATCGTAAAATTTCATTTTCCAAAAACATATTAATAGAAAAGGAAGATTTCAAAGAAGAAGCGAATAGGAAATTTTTTAGATTAACATTAGGTAAAGAGGTTAGGCTTAAAAATGCATATATTATAAAAGGAGAGAGTGTTGAAAAAGATGATAAAGGGAATATTAAAAAAATATTTTGTACGTATGATCAAAAATCAAAAAGTGGTTCAGGTTCTCCCGAGAGTTTAAGAAAGGTTAAAGGTACAATTCATTGGGTAGATAAAAATAATTGTGAAAATATATCAGTAGACGTATATGATAAGCTTTTTAAAATAGAGTCTCCAGATGAAAACCCTGAAAATGATTTCAAAACTTTTATCAATGAAAATTCGTCAAATAATTTTGAAAATGTTTATGCTGAATCAAATATAAATAATGTTGATTATGATAAATATTATCAATTTCAAAGGAAAGGATATTTTAAGCTTGATAATAAAAGTTCAGATAAAAAATTTATCAGAACTGTTACCTTACGGGATAATACTAAGTTTTGAGGTAACATTTTTTTCTTATTTAAGTATAAAAGAATTATAAATTATAAAATATGGATACAAAAAAAATCGAATTAATTGGTGATAATCATGAAATCTTTTCTCTAGATACTCCTCTACGGGAAGATGCTTTTGTAAAATCAAATGATGAAAAAATAAAAAATATTGAAAAACATTTCACAAAAATTATTGATGAATTAGGTTTAGATCTTAATGATGATAGCATAAGTGGTACACCATATAGAGTTGCAAAAATGTATGTTAAAGAAATTTTTAGTGGACTGGATCCTGAAAATAAACCGCGAATTTCTTTATTTGATAATAAGTATAATTATAACAAGATGCTTATCGAGAAAAACATTGATTTAAACTCGACTTGTGAACATCATTTTTTACCAATTACAGGAAAAGCCCACGTTTCATATATATCTAGTGGTAAAGTTATTGGTCTTTCAAAGTTGAATAGAATAGTTCAATACTATTCTCATAGACCTCAGGTCCAAGAAAGATTGACCACTCAGATATATAAAGAATTAAAAGAAGTTTTAGATACAGACAGTGTAATGGTTGTTATAGAAGCGAAACATCTTTGTGTTTCTGCTAGGGGAATAAAGGATTATTCTAGTTCTACTGTTACGGAAATGTACGGAGGGGATTTTAATATTTATAATAAAAGAGATGAGTTCTACAAGTTATTAAACTCTGTTAAAATTTAACTTATATAATCTTTTAAGTAATTATATTTTTTCAACAATTTACCTTTATTCGTTATTGTACCATTTTGTAATACATTATTCTCATCTTTTATAAATAAAGGTAATACCTCATTTATTAATTTTTCACCAAAATATTCAGATGAGTCCCTCGGTAATTCTGATGCAAGGTTATCAATAGACATAATAGTTATATTATTTATATTATCAAATGCTTTCTTTATCTTATTGCTATTAATGCAATAATCAAAAAAAGGCTCATCAATTGTTGATGCTTTTTTTGTACAAGGGATTGACCCATTTAAATCGCAACTCACGTCACCAATAACTTTAATATTGAATTTTTTGTTTATTTCTTTCTCCTCAAAAAGTCTTGGAGAATTAGTGTTCCAATAAGCACCATTAATTAAAATATCTGTTTTACTAATAAATCTTTTAAAGTTAGATTTATAATTTTTTGGATTATCGTAAAAATCTTTTTTATTAAATGAGCCATTTTCTTTAGATATATAATAATTAGAAGGATCTATTACAGAATATGTTGGGTGTTTATATTTTCTCTCTATAAATTCATCAATTGAAATTTTTTTTATTCCAAATGAATTGAGTAGTTCCTCACAACCTTTTGAAACCCTTCCTTTACCAGTTACTAATATCTTAATTGGTTGATTAATAATAAACTCTTTGTTGTTTTTATATAATTCGAATTTATTCTTAAATTCTTTTAATCTTTTAAGTTTAAACAACTGATATTTTAATCCATATGCCATAATTGTATTATATGCTCCTGCTATTCCAGCATATTTTCCAAATGCAATAATTCTTTTTTTGTTATGGGTTAAACACTCATAATCAATTAATTTAATTTTTTTGTTAATAATTTCTTTTAAAAGATTTCTGTTATGACTCTGTTCTTTAATAGTATGAGAAAAAATTAGGTATGTCTTTTCTTTTATTAATTTTTCTACAGGGATCTCTTTAATTCCAATAATTAAGTCACAATGGTTAAGGTCATCATATACCTTTATTCCTTCTTTTAAAAACTCATTGTCAGAAAAACATCTAATTTTACTATTTTCAATACAAACAGAAAATTCTTTTAAATCATCAAGCTTCTTTGACTGTTTTGGAGTCAGGGGGCTTCTACTATCAAAGGGTATTTTGTGTTCTTTAGCTATTCCAATTTTTATCATTTAATGTGTTAAGGCTGTTGTTTATTCTTTGTATTATAATTTCTCTTTTAATTATATTGATTAGAGAAAAAAGATCTGCTCCACTTTGTTTACCCGATATGCATACTCTCAAAGCTTTCATTCCATCTCCAATTTTAATATTATTTTCTTTCATTTCATTAAAATAAAAATTTTTGATTGTATCAATATTTTTAATTTCTTTTAAATTCTTTAGCAATAACTTTATAGCTTCTTCAAGTTCTGAGTTAAAATTAATTTTAGAGATATTTTCTTTCAAATCAGATATATTGTAGTCAATTATTGAGTGAATTTCTTTTATTATATTTTTTCTAAATTCTACTCTCTCTCTAACAATTTCAATTACTTTATCAACTTTTGATATATCAATTATTTTGTGGAACTGTTTTCTAATTTCTCCTTCAAATTGAGCTATCAACTCTTTATTAGATATTTTTTTTAGATGCTCAATATTGAACCATTTTGCTTTTTCATAATCATATTTTCCTCCACTTTTTATTATTCTATTTATAGAAAATTGATTAACTAATTCATCTAGATCAAAAATCTCATCTTCATTTCCAGGGTTCCATCCTATCATGCTTACAAAATTTATAAAAGCAGTTTTTTCAAATCCAATTTCTTTAAATCCTTCATAAAATATATTATCATCTTCATTCCAATTAATAGGGTATACAGGAATACCAAACTTTTGTCCATCTCGTTTACTTAATTTTCCTTTTCCAGTAGGTTTTAATATTAGAGGTAAATGTGCAAAATTAGGTTTTTTCCACCCAAATGATTCATATAATTGCCAGTGAAGTGGTAAAGATGGTAGCCATTCTTCTCCTCTAACAACATCTGAAATTTTCATTAAATGATCATCTACAACATTTGCCAGATGATAGGTAGGCATTCCGTCATTTTTAAAAATTATTTTATCATCCTGGAGTTTTAAATCTATTTCAATTTCTCCTCTTATTTCATCTTTTATTTTCAGCTTATCATTAGAATCATCTTTATCATAAGATTTAAATCTTACTACATAATTGTTATTAATATAATTTTTATTTTCATCTTTATTTACCGTTAGAGAATTAATAAAATTTTCTCTATTCTTCCAATTATATATAAATGTTTCTCCTTTTTTTTCTTTTTCTTTTCTTAGTTTATCCAAATCATCTACACTGTCAAATGCATAGTAAGCTTTTCCACTATCAATGAGTTTTTTTATATATTTTTTGTAAATAGATTTTCGTTCAGATTGTCTATAAGGGCCAAATTTTCCAGGTTTCATTGGACTTTCATCTGGAAATATTCCACACCAGTTTAGACAGTCCGTAATGTGTTTTTCTGCTTTTTTATCAAATCTTTTTAGATCTGTATCCTCAATCCTTAAAACGAACTTTCCTTTTTGATTTTTTGAAATTAGATAATTATAAAGTGCTGTTCTAAGTCCTCCAATGTGTAAAGGACCAGTAGGACTTGGAGCAAATCGTAATCTTTTTTCAAGCATTTATTTTTTTATAGCAATACATGAAATTTCAACATTAACATCTAATGGTAATTTGGATACTTCAACAGTTTCTCTTGCTGGTGGAATAATATTTTCAAAATATTTTCCATATTCTTCATTTACCTCTCCAAAGTTGTCCATGCTCTTTAAAAAAATTGATGTCTTTACTATATCATTCATTTTAAAATTAGCTTCGTGTAATATTTCTTTTAAGTTTTCCATTACCTGTATAGTTTCATCTCTTATTCCGCTATCAACTAATTTTCCTATTTCTGGATTTAATGGAATTTGACCTGAAACAAAAATTATATTATCAAAATTAATTGCCTGGTTATAGGGTCCTATTGGTTCTGGTGCTTTATCAGTTAAAATTGGTTTTTTCATATTATAATTGTTTAAATACAAGATACTTTTTTTATTTCTTTTCTAAAAAATTTTCAGCTATCATACATCTTGCGCTCCCACCTCCAAGAGTCTCGATAATACTTAAATCGCTATAAATAATTTCATTATAACTTTCTATTAATTTAATTTGATTATCCTCTAAGCTTTCATATGCCTTTTTACTCATTATCAAAAACTTCTTCCCATTTTCATTTTCTACCTGAAGCATATTTCCAGCAAAATTGTTCAGTTGATATTCAGAAATTTCTATTAGCGTTTTTCCTGTACTGGTAATTTTATCTATAATAAATTTTCTTTCTTTTTTACTATTAATGCATTGAAGGCAAATAATTACATAGTTTATACCTATACTCATAATCACATTGGTATGGTAAATTTCTTCTAATGAATCATTTACTTTTTGGTAGGCTTTAAATGTAACAGGTTCATAACCTAGATGCTTGCAAAAAAAGTGTAATATTTCTGAATTTGTTCTTTCAGATATTGAGGCATAACATATTCTATTTTCTCTATCAAGAACCATGCTGCCTGTTCCTTCTAAAAATTTATTTTCTTTTTCATAATGCGATAAGTCAACAATTTGCTTTACATTATATTTATCCTTTATATGTTGTATAATGTCTTTTCTTCTTTCTTTTCTTCGGTTTTTTGAAAACATTGGATATAAATAAAAGTTTCCGTTTTTATGAAGAGAGAACCAATTATTTGGAAATACACTATCAGTAGTAATTATATCTTCGCTATCTTCAAATATTTCTACAGTTATTTTTTTTCTTTTTAGTGCTTTAACTAATCTATTGAATTCACTAACTGACTTTCTTTTAATATCTGTGCTTGATACACTATTTATTTTTTTTTGAAAAAAATTATTATCTGCGGTTTCAACATTATAATTAAAGTGTTTTGGTCTTATCATAATAATTTTTGATGTTACTTGATTCATTATGTATTTTATTTATAGGTTATAAAAAATTTGTTTTAATTAGTTTTAAGTAAATATTTATATATATGTATCCTATAATGTATCCTTTTTATACGATAATAAATTGCCTCTTTTAAATAATTTTTTATGTTTATTTTCAATGTTTTTACTTTTTGTCTCTTTTTTAATTTTAAATAATTTTTCTATATAATCTTTCTCATTCATGTATTGGAATTCTTTTTTTGTTTTTTCAATTGAATTGTGTCCTAGAGTTGATGATATAAGATATATGTTCTTTGTTTTCTTGTATGTATTTATTGCGTAGGTATTTATCCCATCTTTAAACTTTTTTTCCGTGTTATTATTAGATTCTAACATAAGATTATAAAATATCTTTGACATATTATTTTTTTTGTTTTTTAATTTAAACACATTCTTTTTTTCTTCTTTTCTTGTGCCTAATAATTTTCGAGCTTCATCATCGAATGGTATTACGAACTCTTTAGTATTAAGATTGATTTCTAGATAATATCTATTTTCTTTAATTTTTTTTATGTTTATCCATTGAAGTTCTTTTAATATTTTTAATTTAGTCCCTGTAAGACAAGAGAAAAGAAATGCTTTTTTTATTTCTTCATCTTTTGTTTTGCATTTTTTTATTTTGGTTATTTCTGTTTTATCAAAAACTAGCTTTTTAGTCTTTTCCATTTTATAATTTATCCCAGAAACCTTAGGGTACTCACATAGATTTTTTTTATTTAGTTCTTTTAATCCTTTTTTAAAATCACTCCAATATTTCGATGCAGTTGAATTTTTAATCTTTTTTTCTAAAATATTTGATTCTATAGTAAATTTTAAATTGCTTAAATAATCATAATTTACTTCAGAAGTTATAATATTATTAACTTGATTGTCTTGATTATAAATAAATGTAAAAACAGCAATTTTATTTTTTAATTTAGAGTGCTCTATAAAGTCATGTTTTAATTTTTGAGTTTTATTTTCAAAGCTTATGTTTATTCTTTTATTTTCAATGTCATCTTTTGTCCTTCTTAAAATTTCTTGATAAGCTGTTTCAACACTTTTATTATGCTGAATTTTTGTTTCGTCACTTGCTTCAATCCATTCCCAGAGTTTGAGGGACTCTACTTTTGCCTTATTTTGATTAATTCGGTACCTTAAATAAAGGTTGTACTTAGTATTTGCTTTATTTCTTCTTCTCCAAATCTGAATTTGCATATGTATCCTATATAGTATCCTCTAAAATACTAATTATATGAACAAATTAACAATATAATATTAAAAAAATTATTTTCTTTCAAGTGGTAATGTGGAACATCTGAATAGACCTCCAAACTTAGAAATTTCTCTATACATAGTTTTTTCTACAGAGTATCCTCTTTCTTTAAGTATTGAGTTTAGTTTATGAAAAGTTATATCTGATACTACTTTTTTATTATTGATTGAAAATATATTTGGGAAGCCATTAAACATATCTTGACTTGTAACTTTGATCATGTTGTTTCTAAATATTTCATTAATAAATGAATAGTCAGATTTATTTCTAAATCCACCTTCATAAATTATTATATCGTTTTTTCCAACTGGTTGCATTGTACAATCAAGATGTAAAATGTTATTATATGGGTCATTATCATTTTTTACTAATTCAAATCCAATTACATCTTTATTTGGGAAAACCTCCTTAATAAAATCAACAGCTTTTTTATTAGTTCTTGATACTTTTAAATTTTCATCTTTTTTGTTACAGCATCCAATAAATATAAAATTGTTATTAACTATTACATCTCCACCTTCAATTTTTATTCCTTTTGGAATTTGAATTTTATTAATTCCTTTTTCCTCATTTAAAATATCTAATATCCCCTTTTTTTCTTCCGCTCGGGCAGCTATAGTATTTGCCTCAAATATTATATTATCAATAACAAAAGCAATATCTCTTGTGAAAATCTGATTTAGGTCTGTTATGGGTTTAGGCCTTATAACTGATACTCCATTGTCAATTAGAATATTATTAAAATTTTCAATTTCTGTAATACAGTTATTTTCTAGTGGATATTCTCCATTATTTAAATAATGTTTTGTTTTTGGATCAATGCAATCACCAGGTAATGGAATTTTACCAAAACTATTTGCTATACCAAGTACTACTTTTTTTAATTTGTTTGTTTCATTTACAACATTTAGATTCATATTAATAGCTCAATTATTAGATTTTTTTTAGGGGCAATTATTGCATTTAAGACTTCAAGTTTTAGACCATTAAAATCATTTCCTTTTGTTTTTATGGATATAGTATGAATTGAATTAGGGTCTATTGTAATAATATCACTGTTTGTTTCAAATGTAAATGGTGTTAAGTTTTTTAAAAGGAACGGGGCATCAGAAATATTTTTAATTTCTATCTTTTTTATAGTTGATTCACCGTCCTCAGAATATCCTAGTTTTAAATTATTAACACTATTAATTAATAAGCATTTTTCTACTAAAGGTTTAAGGTTTTCTTCTTTTCCAATTAGAAGCTCATTATAAAAAACAGCAGTTCTCCCGGCAAAAAGTGCTTCTTTGATACTTTTTTTATTTTTGCTTTTTGCAAATACCATTGTTATAGGTCGATGTCCTGGATAATTATTTACGATTTCATTATCATCAGGAACTTTAAATAACCAGTCAACTAATCCATGAATATCTGAGGTTCCCATTATCGTAAGATTATTTTTTAAAGCTATATCTAATGCTTCTTCTGAAAAGTATAATTCGTTTACTACTTCTATACCATGCAATAATTTATTATCAATTAAATATTTATGGAAATCATCTAGTCTAGCAATTCCATCACTTCTTTGAGCTGGCCATCCAGGATGATTCCAAAAGACAAAAGCATTTTGTTTATTTGCCTCCTCAATTCCTTTTAAAGAATCATTTCGATGTAATAATTTATTTGCATCTTCAAGAAAAATAGCATTTATATGACCTGGAGGCATTGATCTTGTAATTTCCTGTCCGTTTACTATAATTAATTTTTTATCGATAGATTTATTAATTCTTTCTGCAAAATCATTTGCTACTAAATAAGCTCTATTTCTGTCAGGATTAGGTATGTCTTTTGCAAATGGTTGATACTCTAAGTGTTCAGTTAAAGATATTGCATCAAGACCATCTTTTACTGCTTCATCTACCCTTATAGTGGGCCAGACTAATCCGTCAGAGAACACTGTGTGTTGATGAAAGTCTGTTAATAGTGTCTTATAATTATCAATATCTGGAAAAAATAGTTTTCTTTCATATTTTTTTTGATTTTGACCGTATAATAAAGTATTAAAAATTAAAAAAACAGATAACTGAATGAATAGTTTTTTTTGAATCATTTTAAATAATGGTTAAGTTATATTGTTATTAAAAATATAAGTATTATTTTATTTAAAAAATGAGAATATCCTATTTTTTAATTATTCCTTTTCTATTTTTTAGTTGTACTACGACTAAGTACTTAGTCTCAGATACTGGCTTTCCAAAAGCTCCTGATTATAAGTATATGAAAAATTGGATTTCTTCACCAAAAAAAGAAATTCCATTACCATTAAATTATATTGACTCATTAGAAAGTTTTAAATCAGATGTGGATGTTTTTTTTATATATCCTACCGTATATTATGGAGGATATAATGGTAATTTTTGGAATTCTAATCCTGAAAATATAAATCATAAAAAAAGAGTTGATGCTCTTGCATTAAAAAATCAGGCCAGTGTTTTCTCTGGATTGACAAATGTTTACACTCCTCTATATAGACAACTTTTTTATGATGGATTGGTTTATCATAATACTAACGAATTATTAACTGATATAGCATTAGACCCACAATTAAAAAATAATTTTAATTATTATAAGGATCTGATTTACTCAAATAAATCTTTACAATATTTTACTTTTGAAAATAATAAACTTAAGTCATATGCTAAAGAATCTTTTGATGTGGCATACAATGATGTTAAAAGAGCATTCTTAACTTATTTAGAGCAAGAAAATAAAGGTAAGAAAATTATAATTGCGTCTCACAGCCAAGGCACTCTTCATGCAGCTAGATTAATTGATGAAGTTATTATGCCTGATAAAAATATTAAAGAAAAGTTGTTATTAGCTTACCTTATTGGTATGCCAGTGTCAAGGAACTTTAGGAATTTTCCAGTTTGTGATAATCCTTTGCAAGTAAATTGCTTTATGTCGTGGAATACTCATGGTAATAATTATTTCCCTTATGACAATGAAGTTTATAATAATGTTGTTGCTAACAATCCAATATCTTTTAATTCAAATAATGGTTTAACAAGCTTAGAAGACCATAAGGGAATTTTAATGCCAAGTTTTTTTCAGATGTTCAAGTATCAAATTTTAAATAGACCTATAGGCCCATTGAAATTGAAAAATGAAAATAAAATTAAAGCACAATCGGAAAAAGGTTCTTTACAATTAATTGAGTTGAATATTCCGTGGATTAAAATATTTGAAAAAGAAAGTTTTCATGCTGGTGACTATAATTTCTTTTGGCTTAATATTAGAGAGAATTTATCATTGAGATTAGCTAACTACTTTAAAAAATAATGTTTCTATTCTCTATATCTACCATCAGGCAGGACTTTAGGTAAATTGTATTCCTGATTTGTTAATATGTTAAATATGTCTGGATCATTTTCTCTTACTTTTTCTTTAGTATTTAATTTCCATTCATGTTGTATTTCCTCTAGCCTTCCAGGAAACTCTTGTGCCCCTAGAATAGAAGTCAACGCCCAATAAGTATATTCTGTGATTTGACAGGAGTAGTTACAGGTTTTATCATCATAAGTATACCAGGCACTAGATGGATATGAATTAGGAACATTTTTAAAATATCCTCCTCTAGCTTTATCCATAGCTTTTGCTATTTCAGAATTTTTATTTTCACCAAATTTTTTGGGATATACTTCAGCATAACCATGTTGTGTGATTAGATGCAGTATTTCTTCAAGTGAAGCGTCAAATCGCGGAGAACCATTAATTATTGATACCTCTTCGTCATATAATTCTAAATTAGACCATTTTCCAATAGGAATCCTCATTGCAGCACGTGACTCTTCTTCATCCATAGCCATTAATAACCAAGCTTTTTTATCAATTAATTTATTTACTATTCTTTGATTGTCAGCAGTTCCATCCTCATCATTATCCAAATATTCGGATAATACTGAGGCTGCGTGAAGTACTTTCTCATTAGCTACATTTTCTGTAGCATATATTTTGATACCAAACACTTCAGTTGTTTTACAAAAATATTTAAAGTAATTCTTATCGGATTCGCTTACTCCAGTTATTTTAATAAATTCTGTTCCATATTCTAGATCTAAGCAATTCTCATAATTGTCTTGACATGATAATAAAATAAATAGGAGTATGAAAAAAATATTTTTCATCTTAATTAAATAATCTTTTTTTTTCTTTGTATTTAATTTGTGCGTTGTAGTATTGGGATGATGTGCCTTTGCTTTTTAGTCTTTCTAAATTAAATTCTTCTGGAATTTCATTTTTAAAAATCAAAATATTTTTAACCATTTCTCCTAAGCCAGGTCCAAGTTTGAATCCATGGCCAGAACTTCCAGATAAGACAAGAACATTATCATTTTTTTTATGATAACTCATAATAAAATTACCATCCAAACTATTCTCGTATTGACAAACTCTTGTTTCAGCAATTGGTAATTCTTTTAGGTTAGGGAATCTATGGTAAAGATATTTCTTTGTCCTTTTGACTAGTTCAGGAAGTGGAACCCTATCTGAAGTATCGGGGTCAAATTTAGTTGATCTTTCATCATATGCTATTTTAAATCCTTTATTTAAATGGAATGGGATACCATAATATGAAGGATTATTAGCATTTAAATCAAGCCAACACGGAATTTTATTTAAATTATATTCCGCGGCTTTATTATTAGGAACTCCGAAATAATAAACCTCTTGCCTGGAAATGTAAGTTGTATTTTCTAACATTTCCGGAAGTAATTTTCTATTCCATGGTCCACAAGCTATAACATATTTATCAGCCTCAATGTTTTTTCCATTAAAGGTTATTGAATTTTTATTTTCTAAGTTTTTTTCATCAATCGCAACTTCACCTAAAAAAACCTTACCACCGTTATGCTTAAATTTTCTTACAATATTTTTACAACACCTGCTAGCCATTAAAGCTCCAGCTTTCTTTTCAAAGTGAACTTCATTTATATCATCAAAATTTATTAAAGGATATCTTTCTTTAGCATCTTTTTTTGAAATTTGTTCAATATTATGACCTACGCTTTCTATATGCTTTTTAGATTTAGTTATGTAACTATTATCTTCTTGACTTACAAGCCATAGCATTCCACACTCATCATAAAGTTTTCTTTCACTTTTATTTGATAGGTTTTCCCAAAATTTAAAGGAATTATTTGTTAGTTCTGTATATATTTTATCATCTCCATATGTCAATCTAATTATTCTTGAAGCTCCTCCAGAACCTGATCTAGAATTACCTGCTCCCCACATATCATAAAGTTCAACCTCGCAACCCTCTTTATTTAAAAAGTATGCTGAGCATGCCCCCCAAATCCCAGATCCTATAACCGCTATTTTCATTTTACGTTATTAATTTGATAGTTTACATAAATATAGATTTATTATTTTTAACTATGAGAAAAACATTGATAAAACAGGGCTATTTTGGGATATTAGTTTTTATCTCTTTATGTGTTATCGCTATGATCTATTATCCTGGTGGAACTATCATTGACTCAACTACTGTTGGTTATTTATTTTTCTATAACTTTTTTAGCAACTTAGGTGAGTGGACTGCAAAAAATGGGGAACCTAATTTTTTATCGGCATATTTATTTAATACCTCAATGTTAGTATTAGCATTATCTTATTCTTTATTCTATTTTAATTTTCTAAAAGTTATTATCAGTAGAAGCAAAAATCTTTTATTAAAAACCATATTAATAATGAGTATATCAATTTCACTTTTAGGGTTTATTTTTGTTGCTATATTTTCCTCAGATCCAGAGACATTCTCTCTTCATATTCTTTTTGTAAAAATTGGTTTTTATTCACTTTTTATCCATTGTATAATTCAAGCCATATTCATTTATTCAATTAAATTACCCAATAACCTATTATTTAATTCAACTTTAATATTTACAATTATCATGTTTCTTTTTGTTCTGATGATGGAATTCGGACCTAATCCTTTTGAAAATAATGAATCACTATTTACTCAGGTTACATCGCAAAAAATTATTGTAACGAGTATATTAATTTATTTTTTCATTCAGGTTAAAGAAGCGTTAAAAATCAAAGACTCTAGCTAAATATTTTTTTTATAAGTTTATTCAATTCAATCTCAGAAAATTTATTATTTATATAACAGGAAGAATGATACTCATGTATAAAATTATTATTTGTAAAGGCATCAACATTAGATGATCTTAATTTAGATCCAGGCATAATTGATATTCTATTATGGCCTTTTATAGCTAATTCATTTATTATCTCTTTACCCTCTATTGCACTTTTATTTTTTCCACTAGTTAAAATTCTATCAAATCCAAGGTCTATTATTTTTTCCATTGAATCAAATACATCTTTTGTCATATCAAAAGCCATATGAAATGTTTTTGATATATCCTTTGACTCTCTTATTATCTTTTTGCAGTTAATTAAATCTATTTCATTATTCTTATCAAGTATACCGAAAACTATTCCTTTACATCCTAATTCCTTACAATGTGATATATAATTAATCATATTTTGAATTTCTTTTTTATTGTAAGAGAAATTTCCTGGTCGAGGTCTAATTATTGGATGAATAGGAATGCCTTTTGAAGTAGCGTATTTTACCTCATTTATTTCTGGACTTATCCCACCAACACTTTTATTTGAGCAAAGTTCAATTCGAGTAATATTATGTTGAATAGCTGAATTAAAATCATTTAAATTAAATGTGCAGACTTCTAAATTCTGATTCAATTTTAATCTTTATATTTTGTATAATAGACTTTAAGATATATTTTGTCTTTATCGATGACTAAATTGTCAAAAGAATTGGGAAGTTCAGGGAAAGATATCAATTCATCTGCAGATATATTATTCAATGCTAATTCTTGGAAAAAAACAGTTGACTCTCCCCGATATGAAAATGAGACTATACTATCAAATATATGTTCTGCTGGGTCCGACTCGTCAGAATAGTATGCATTATCTTTCATTACCACATTCTCTTCTGGGTTTGAGATAATCCCAACGGGGTTTAATCTATTATTTTTTAAAATATAATATAATGATTTAGATGGTGGAATAAAGCTATTTACATTATCAATTGGACCAGTTATAATTTCAACTTTATTTAATACTATATTACTGGCTGTATCTAAAAAACCATGAAAATTATCAAGGTTAATAACAGGATAAATGCCCGTTGCCGATTGCCAATAAATTTTATTTTGAATATTAAATTTTTCATTAGTATTGATTCCATCAATTGAAGACAAATCTGATGAGGATCTATCTATGTCATAATAGCTATATTTTTTGGTTAGGGGGGAATTAAATCTAAAAATATATTGAAGGGAATCATCAGCTGGGCTATATGCATTACCCTCTTCTGGGTTGTTAAAAAATACTACCAGCTTTGAGTCTTCATGATCTAGATCAAAGCTTACTAATTGCGAATTATTTTCACCAGGAACAAATGCTATCCCTCTTGTTTGATCTATTAACTCTACAGTTTGAACATCATCAATAATTCTATTAAGTAAAAACTTTCCATAGAATTCACTTATTGGAACTGTTAAAAATGTATCAGTGTTATTTGTTTTAAATCTTGTAAAACCAATTTGACCTATAGCAGAATTAATTTCAACATATCTAGATGAAGTGTATAAAGCAGATGAAAATAATGTGTCTTGAATTTGTGATATCGTTATTTCCTGTTCATTAAATGTTGGAGCCCCATATACCTTAGAAAGTTTTAGATATAATACTGCTGAATCTAATTTTGAAGATTCGTTTGGTAAGTAATAATTTTCAGCAATTTCTCCAGGTATAGGTTGAACTTCGTCTCCCTTTTGAAATGAAAACTGAGCATATGCTATTGAGTTTACATCCCCAAAAATTGAATTAGAGTATTTTCCAAAATAGACATCCCCTTCATCAGTCCTAACGCTATCTAAATAAATATTAGAAGTATTTAATGGGATTTCAACATAATGTACTTTTATTTTATTTTTCTGATCTGATAGAAGTTCATCAATACCTATCTCACTAGTTTCGTCACAAGATATATAAAAAAACGATAATAATATTATTAGCCTAACTAAGAATTTCATTATATAATTTATAATGAGACTCTACAGATTTCTCATCATTTTTTATGGAAAATATTTTTTTCTTAGGAGAAATTGATGATAGTACTCCTTCAACTTTTTTACTTAATTCATCTTTTGGGCGAATAATTGCGTCTGAATGTTCAGAAGCAATTTTAATTAAGCCTGAATAATCTAAAGATTCAAGAGGGGTTGTCATGCTTTTATCAATTTCCTCATCCTCAAGAATTTTATCAATCATTTTTTTATCTAGCTTATCTTTAAATTCATTATCATAAACAGAGTAAACACATTTTGTATTTTCAAATAAATGAGATTCTGAGAATGAAGACTTGATTAACATAGGGACTAGTGAACTCATCCAGTCATTACAATGAATTATATCTGGAGACCATCCCAATTTTATTACAGTCTCAAGTACACCTCTACAGAAAAATAAAATTCTTTCATCATTATCTTTATGGAACTTACCACTCTTGTTATTGAAAACAGTTTTTCTTTTAAAGTAATCTTCATTATCAATAAAGTAGACTTGAAGTTTAGCAGATGGAATTGAAGCTACTTTTATTATTAAAGGCTTGTCGTCATCATCAATAGTAATATTCAATCCAGAAAGCCTTACAACTTCATGCAACCTATTTTTTCTCTCATTTATTAGTCCAAACCTTGGCACTAAAATTCTAATTTCTACACCTTTTTTTTGCATTTCTTGAGGAAGCATCCTTACAATTTCTGATACATAAGTATCATTAAGAAATGGTTTAATTTCTGAAGCAACATATAGAACTCTAAAACTTTTTGCCATTTTTACGGTGAATAATAATTTTAAATGAAGCACAAATTTAAATAAAATAAGTCATTTATCAATTTTAAAATTTAATCATTAGGATAAGAATAGATTCGTAATTAATAAGAATTAAATTTGCAACTATAAATTTTAGTTTTGAAAACAAGAAATATAATAATTAACACGCTTCTTTCTCTAGCATTAGGTATTTTCCTTTTATATATTGTTTTTAATAATATTGACTTAGACCTTTTTCTAGATAGGTTAGACAATTTGGACTACTCTTGGATCTATTTATCGATGTTCATTTCAATTTTTGAACATATTGTAAGAGGCTAAAGAGGAAGCTCCAGCGGCAGAAGAAGCTAAAGAAGAGACTAAGGAAGAAGATTCTAAAAAATAATCCTGATGGGATTCACCCAAATAGGGAAAATAACAAAACATAAGGGACTAAAGGGCTATTGTATATTAAAATTAAATTTAGATATTGAATTTGATTTTAAAAACATCAATTCTTTGTATTTAGAATTAAGAGAT